>REDM01000165.1 GCA_007693485.1 Spirochaetaceae bacterium | reverse complement strand
GCGATGCGAAAGTTGCTGACGTTGTACTGGATCTTGTAGCCAAGTCGATGCGTGAATACCCGTTCGATGTAGACCGTCTTTATGTACGTATCCGACATCTGGATCTCGGCGTGTACCGCCGCGCCATGAACGAGAAAGAGCCCGAGCAGACACACGAACGCGAACATTCTCTTCAGTTGTCTCACCGCCGTCCTCCTGAGGGTTGACTTTCACAGTATACGCGTTCAGGCGCCACGATGCAACGTTTGATCGTGCGATTTCGCGACCGCTTCGTTACCTGATGTTTGGGGTGTTCGTTCACCCGAGTTCCGTCGGGGCGAGTATCGTCGCCAGCATGACCGCCTTGATGGTATGCTTACGGTTCTCCGCCTGATCCCAGATGCGCGACTGCGGTCCGTCCATGACCTCCGACGTGACTTCGTTGCCGCGAACAGCCGGCAGACAGTGCAGGAAGATGGTGGACGCCTTGCCGGTCCGTTTCATGAGGTCGGCGGTAACTCGGTACGGTGTCAACAGTGCCACGCGCTCCGCACTTTTGGTCTCTTCGCCCATGGACACCCACACATCGGTATAGACCGCATCGCTCTTGGGAAGGACCTCGGCGGGATCCGCGGAGATGATGATCTCGGCACCGCTTTCCTCGGCGTAGTTCTTTGCCTCGAGTACCGTATCGCGATCGGGCTGCAGCGAATCCGGTGCGGCCACCGAGAAATGAGTCCCCACCTTGGCGCAGGCGATCATGAGCGAACGGGCCACGTTGTTGCGGCCGTCGCCTACGTAGGTGATGGACTTTCCGGCGAGGCCGCCGGTCGCTTCACGCAGGGTCTGCAGATCAGCAAGCACCTGCGTTGGGTGGTACAGATCGGTGAGGCCGTTGTAGACCGGCACTCCCGAATGGGTCGCCAGTGCGTCCACCATCTCCTGAGCAAAGCCGCGAAACTCGATGGCGTCAAACATCCGTCCGAGAACCCGGGCGGTGTCTTCGACGGTTTCTTTCCCGCCCAGGTGGATGTCATTGGAGGAGAGAAAGACCGGGTATCCGCCCTCTTCGCCAAATGCCGTTTCAAACGCACAGCGGGTACGGGTGGAGAGCTTCTCAAAGAGTAGCGCGATGGTCTTGCCCCGGAAGCGCTGATGCACTTCGCCGGCGCGTCGCTGCGCCTTCACTCGATCGGCGAGGTCGATCAGAAAGAGGATTTCCGCTTTCGAATAGTGCTTGAGGGTGAGAAGCGACCGTCCCTTGAGGTTAACCGCCATGAGGCTCTCCTTGCGTTGGATGTGCGCGGAGTATACCACAAACCCGATATCGGTCAAACCGGGCCGGGCCAGGCCGTTGCCTTACCAGGCCCGAATTTCGAAGAGATCAGCAGGGAAGAGAATGCGCAAGCCGTCCATGATCGAAGCCGCAAAGTGGAACGTGATGTCGCTGGTTACCTCCGACGGCAGCTCTTCGGTGTCCACGCGGTTGGCCTCGGGCAGCAGGATGTTTCGGATACCACCGCGGTGCGCCGCGAGCACCTTTTCCTTTACCCCGCCAATCTGCAGCACACGGCCAGTGAGGGTAATCTCTCCGGTCATGGCAAAATCCGGCTGCACCGCGATTCCACTGAAGGCAGAGACCATTGCTGCGGTCATACTGATCCCCGCCGAGGGACCGTCCTTGGGGATGGCGCCCTCGGGGACGTGGATGTGAATGTCCTTGTCGGCAAAGAACTCTTTGGGAAGTCGAAACCGGTGGCTGAACGACCGGATGAAGGAGAACGCCGCCTGTGCGCTCTCTTTCATCACATCTCCCATGCTGCCGGTGAGCCGCAGCGAACCCGTGCCGGAGAACACGGCCACTTCAATGGGAAGGGTGCGACCGCCCATCTCGGTCCAGGCAAGGCCGTTTACCACGCCAACGCGGGTCTCGCGGTAGAGCAGGTCGTTGCGAAACCGGCGTTTGCCCAGGGAGCGGGTTACGGTTCGCGCGGTTACCACGCGACGAAAGGGCCGATACGTAGCAATTCCCTCGATACGGGGTACCGAGATACGGGTTTCTTCGGCAACGGAGGCATGTGTTGCATCGTCGGAGTCATGTTGTCCCGCGATCTGTGCAGCGGGGATGGCCGCCGGTTCGTCGTGCGGTTGGGCGTCGACCACGGAGGCGAGGCCGTCTGTGCCAGGATCGCCGGGCGAGGTGGGCCGGTTGGGTTTGAGCAGCGGCGGCACATCTGATCGCGGCCCGGTCGCAACGGCTGCAACGGGCTCGCCCCTGCTGTTGGCATCCACGTCGTCGCCCGTGCCTGCGGCGTGAACCGATACCGGCGGGCGGAACCCTTTTGCCACCACTTCGCGGGCGATCTTGCGCACCACTGCGGCGATCTCCCGGTCGAGGTTTCGCACCCCGGACTCCATGGTGTAGTCACGGATCACGGTGGTGATGGCATCGGAGCGGAAGCGGACGTCCAGCCACGACAGCCCATTCGCCTCGAGTTGTTTGGGAATGAGGAAGGCCTCGGCGATTTTCTTCTTTTCGTATTCGGTATAGCCGGGAATCTCGATCACTTCCATCCGGTCTCGCAGGGCGTGGGGGATGGTGTGCAGGCTGTTTGCAGTAGTGATGAAAATCACCTCGGAGAGGTCGAAGGGAACCTCGAGGTAGTGATCCACAAAGGCCGCGTTCTGTTCCGGGTCGAGCACTTCGAGCAGGGCAGAGGCAGGATCGCCGCGAAAGTCAGCCCCAATCTTGTCGATCTCGTCGAGGAGAAATACCGGGTTACAGGTGCCAACCTTCCGCATCGACTGGATGATCTTGCCCGGCATGGCGCCTACATAGGTGCGGCGATGTCCGCGGATCTCCGCCTCGTCGCGTACACCACCGAGCGAGATGCGCACGAAGCCCCGGGAAAGACAGCGGGCGAGCGACTGCCCAAGCGAGGTCTTTCCGGTTCCCGGGGGGCCAACAAAGCAGAGGATTGGTCCGCGCAGACGCTCAGTCAGCTGGCGTACGGCGATATAATCCAGGATCCGCTCTTTGGGCTTCTCCATGTCGTAGTGGTCGGCGTCGAGGATTTTGGCCGCATGGGCGAGATCGACTTCGTCAGAGCTGCGACGATTCCATGGAAGATCGAGCAGCCAGTCAAGATAGGTGCGCACGATGCCCGCTTCGGGCGAAATAGGCTGCAGCTTCTTCAGGCGGTCCGCCTCTTTGCGGGCGCGGGCGGCAACCGGTTCGGGTAGCTCGCCCTCTTCAATGCGACGTGCGATATCGGCAGCGCCGGAGGGATCATCGTCGTCGCGGCCCAGCTCGCGATGAATCTCCTTCATCTGCTCGTTGAGGAAGTAGTCGCGCTGTCCCTTCTCGAGCCGCTTGCGCACGCGCGAGTTTATCTGCTTCTTGAGGTCGAGCACCTCGCACTCGGCCTCGAGCGCAACGGTCAGCTCCTGAAGCCGCCGGATCACCGATTCTTCGGCCAGCAGCTCAATCTTCTTGTCGGTAGGGATGGTGGAGTGCCCACAGATGACGTCGACGAGCTTATGCGGTTCCTCGGTGCGCGCCACGGTCACCGAAACCTCGGGCGGCACTTTTTTATGCAGCGCCGCAAAGCGACCAAAGCTGTCACGCAGAGTTCGCATCGAGCGGTGCGCCTCGGCGTCCGCCGTCCACGCCTGCGCGATCGGCTCAACCCGAGCTCGCAGATGCTCTCGCTCGGTGACAAAACCGGTGATGCGGCAGCGCTGCTTCCCTTCCACCAGAAGGCGAAGCGACCCATCGGGAAGTTTGACGATTTGCAGGATTGTGGCGATTGTGCCAACCCGCATCAGATCACGGGGCTCTGGATCGGTTGACTCGTCATTTTTGCGGATACAGAGTACCACGGTGCGTTCGTGCGCCATGGCGTCTTCTACCGCGGTAATGGTGCCTCGGCGCCCCGAGAGAACCGGTGCTACGGTGTGCGGAAAAACGACCGTCTCCTTCAGAGGCACGACCGGATAGTCCGGCAACCTGTTCCGTTGGAGGCCAAGTCTCATGCGGTTTTCTTGTCGCTTTCGATGATCGGCTTCTGGGTGTTATCGATGACGTCGCGGGTAATAACTACGCGCTTCTTTCCCTTGATGGATGGAATGTCGTACATGATGTCCACCATCACATTCTCCACAATGGAGCGAAGCCCACGCGCACCGGTTTTACGGTTGAGCGCCTGTTCGGCGATGGCAAGCACCGCATCGTCTTCAAATACTATGTCGACGTCGTCGAGCTTCAGCGACGCTTCGTACTGACGGATGATGGAGTTGCGTGGCTCGCGCACGATGCGCACCAGATCATCCACGTCAAGATCGCGCAGCGTCACGTGAATGGGAAGACGCCCGACAAACTCGGGGATCAGACCAAACTTGATCAGGTCGTCGGGGTGCATGTGGGCGTAGAGCTCTTCGAGGTTCTTCTCGCGCGTTGCCTTGACGTCGGCTCCGAAGCCCATGGGGTGCTGGGCAACCCGCGCTTCGACAATTCGATCCAGCCCAACGAACGCACCCCCGCAGATGAAGAGGATGTTGCTGGTGTCGATCTTGATCATCTCCTGGCTCGGGTGCTTACGGCCGCCCTGAGGCGGAACCGAGGCGATGGTCCCCTCGATGATCTTCAGCAGCGCCTGCTGTACCCCTTCGCCCGAGACATCCCGGGTGATGGAGACGTTCTCACCCTTGCGTGCGATCTTATCGATCTCGTCGATATAGATGATGCCGCGTTCCGCGGCGGACACGTCGTTTCCGGCTGCCTGGTAGAGCTTGAGGAGAATATTCTCGACATCTTCGCCCACGTATCCGGCCTCAGTCAGGGTGGTTGCGTCTGCGATCGCGAACGGCACGCGCAGCTTGTCGGCGAGCGTTTTGGCGAGCAGGGTCTTCCCGGTTCCGGTGGGACCAATCAGCAGGACGTTGGACTTTTCTATCTCGATGTCATCCTTGAGGCGGCCGTGCTGGGTAATGCGCTTGTAATGGTTGTAGACCGCGACCGAGAGAACGCGCTTGGCCTTCTCCTGCCCCACCACGTAGAGGTCAAGGTGCTCCTTGATCTGGTGCGGGTTGGGAATGTCATCCATGAACTCCGCAGTGATGACGTCGTCTTCGTCGTCGAGGATCTTTTTGCAGACGTAGACGCACTCGTCGCAGATAAAGACGCCGGGGCCGGAAATGAGCCGACGCGCGAAATCTGAGCTCTTTCCGCAGAAGGAGCACGCCTTGGTGGAGTCGTTTTTTTGTTTGGCCATGACTACCTCGTCAGCACCCGGTCTACTATCCCATATTCTACACTCTCCGGAGCAGACATGAAATAGTCTCGTTCGAGGTCGCGTTCGATCACGTCGACGCTCTTTCCGGTGTGCTGGGCGAAGTATCCGATGATAAGCTTTTTCAGTCGCACGATTTCACGCGCCTGAATGCCGATATCGGTCGCCTGCCCCTGCACGCCGCCCCAGGGCTGATGGATCAGAATACGAGACGAGGGAAGGGCGAGCCGCTTGCCGGGAGAGCCCGCGGCGAGGAGCATGGCCCCCATGCTTGCCGCCTGCCCCATGCAGATTGTCTGAATGTCGGGCTTGATATACTGGATGGTGTCGTAGATCGCCAATCCCGCGGTGACTGACCCACCAGGAGAGTTGATGTAGAGGTTGATGTCTTTTTCGGGATCCTGGCTCTCGAGAAAAAGCATCTGTGCGACGACCAGGTCTGCATTGACGTCGTTGATTGCGCCATCGAGAAAGACGATACGGTCTTTGAGCAGCCGGGAGAAAATATCGTATGATCGCTCGCCTGCCCCGGTCTGCTCGACCACGATCGGCACCAGGTTGTTCATCTGTTCATTCATGGTTGTTCCTGCTTACTGACAATCTACGAATTTCTGCCGACCACGTCCACGAATTTCTGTTTCTCACCCTTCTTGATCTTCGATTGTTCAAACAGGCGATCGAACAGCCGCTCTTCAGCGACGGTGTTGCGCAAATACTCAAGCATTCCCTGCTTCCGATAGTACTCTTTCACCTCTTCAAAACCGGCCGAGCTTGCCTCTGCTTGCTCCTTCAGCTTCGCATCGACATCGTCGTCGCTGACCTCGATCTTCTCCTGCTCCATGATTCGGTTGATAAGGAGCCGCCCTTTCAGGCTTTTTTCCGCTTCCGGTCGCCACTCAGCCTGCAGGTCTTCCTTGCTTCGGCCTTGCTGTTGGAGAAAGCCTGCGACTTGCGCTTCCGAGGCACCAAAGCGGCCCACGAAGTTCTGCCAGCTCGATTCAAGTTCTGCGAGGATCATCGATTCAGGAAGGGTGACCTGGGAGCCTTCGCTGATCTTCTCGACCAGGGCGTCGGCCTTCATCTGGCGGATCCGGCTCGCTGCGGCCTGCTCGAGGCGCTGACGGATATCTTTTTTCAGGTCGGCAAGAGTCTCGTACTTCTCGCTCACATCCTGCGCGAGCTCATCGTCAATCTCCGGAAGCTGCCGCTGCTTGACCGCCTTGACCGTCACCCTGATGCGGCGGGCTGTGCCGCGCAGCTCTTCGACGTCGACGTCGTCGCCGTACTGTTTTTCGATGGTCTTTTCTTCGTTGAGCTTCATGCCCACCACGTCGTCGTCAACGCGATAGTAGTTGTAGCCGGTGCCGACGGTGAAGACAAAGTCTTCGCGGCGGCTGCCGTCCACGACGGCGCCGTCGGCGCCGATCTCTTCGTAGTCGATGGTGACGATGTCGTTCTGGGTTACGGTCTGATCGGCCTTGTCGATGACAACCGAGTTCTGCTCCTGGATGGTCTTCAGTTCGCGATCGAGGTCTTCATCGGCCATCTCAACCTGCGGTTCCTCTATTTCGAGTCCCGTGTAGGGGCCCACGGTAATCTCTGGAAAGATATCGTAGCGAACCGCGAAGGTAAACGGCTTTTCGAGATCAAAGTCGAGTTCACCGTCGAGTTCGGGTTGCGCGTAGGGAAGGGGCTTCTCTTCGATCTCGTCGAAGACCTCTTTAAGGCTCTCTTCGAGAATGCGCTGAGCCGCCTCGGCCTTGAGCGTGTCGCCAAACTTGAGCTCCATGATGTTGATCGGCACCTTGCCCTTGCGGAAGCCTTTGATCTGGACATCTTTCGCGTACTCGCGCACCAGCTTATCGTACTGCTCGCGCACGGTGGGCTGTGCAACCGTTACTGTGAGCTTTGCGGCGGAGGGTTCGACCCGTTCGACCTGTTTTTCCGATACCATTATGAAGGACCTCGCTGTTGAACTCGGGCGTATCGGCGCGGTGAGTGCGCACGCCCGGAATTACAAAAAAAGCGATCCGGAGAACCCAGATCGCTTTGTGTAAGAGAGCGGGAGACGGGATTTGAACCCGCGACATCCACCTTGGCAAGGTGGAGCTCTACCACTGAGCTACTCCCGCACGAATAATGTGCGAATACGTCTCCGGCAAAACGGACTACGCCGATAGTACTCCCATCTCCCGGGAGACTATGCTCTGCGAGAGAAGGGACTTGAACCCTTACACCCGAAGGTACCAGATCCTAAATCTGGCGTGTCTACCAATTTCACCACTCTCGCACGCCATACTATACAAGAAACGGTACCCCGTCAAGAATTAACGGTCTGAACCGTTCCGGGTTTCCGGCTGAAACCGGCGACCCATTGAGCCGTGGAGGGATCGAACCTCCGACCAACAGATTAAGAGTCTGTCGCTCTACCAGCTGAGCTAACGGCCCAATACGCTACGCCCGGCAGGATTCGAACCTGCGACCTGCGGATTCGAAGTCCGACGCTCTATCCAGCTGAGCTACGGGCGCAATCAAATCGATATTGTGGCCCGAGGCTGCACGAATCCAGCGAACGGAACCGGTGCCTGTCAAAATAATGGAAAACCGCGGCGGTTTCTACCCCTGTCGCAGGATTTCCATGTTCGGGTGGATGACGGGACTTGAACCCGCAACAACCAGAACCACAATCTGGCGCTCTACCATTGAACTACATCCACCATAATCGGCAAGGCCGAATCCTGCCACATCGGCGACCGCTTTGTCAATACGTTGGGAGCCGGTGCGGTGCACCAGAATCGGGCGTGCGCCCCCACGCGAGGGCCACAACGCTGCGCCACCGAACGCCTTCGGACCCGAGCGCTGCAATGATCGCCGTGGTCAGTTGCTCGGCGGTCCCGGTGCCGGCGACTTCGGCAACCGCCGCGCCAAGGCGACTGCCCTCTGCGGTGAGCCACCCGGTCACATCTGCGGGGCTGATGACCCGGGTCGACACGTGAGTGATCGGTTCCATACCGACAACCTCGAATCCCGCCTCCGAAAGCCACGCGCCAATGTCGGCGGGGCGCCAGTTAACCACCGCATCGTTGGGGTCGCCGTAGATGCGCTGTTCGGCCGCTTCCAGAAGCGCCCGCTCGGGGTGGGGGAGCCGGTCTCCCAGCACCTCCGACAGTCGCGACGCGGCGGCGGCGGCGGGCTCGGCAAGCACGATACGGTCCGTGATTTCGGCCGCGCGGCGAAGCAGACCGACGCGGTCGGCCCGGCGGTGCAACCAGTTTCGTCCGATCAACAGCTCAAAGCGTGAGGGCCACTCCACCGGTGGGCCATTGGGTTCTGGATCAATGCCGGACGGCCCCGGAATCAGGATCAGCGGTCGCGTCAGTGCGTCGAGTTTCTCCGCGTGAAAGGCGATCTGCTCGGCGAGCTGCGGAGTATCGACCAGGGCGGCAACGAGGCCCTCGGGCACGCAGCGAACCGCTTCCCAGACGAGGGTCTCGGTGCGCGAACCGGCAATCAGGACGCGCTCGTGCCGCTGAAGATCCGCGGCAGCAAATACGCGATCGCGTACCGTCTGGATCAGCTCGTTACGACTCTGTGAGAGACGAACCAGCCAGCGCTCGCGGGCGTCCTGGGGCGGCGAGAAGGTAAGGATCTCCTGCTCGATATCGTCATCGGTGACCACCGAGAGTTGGACTTCGCGCCGACGCTCGACGTCGTCGGCAATGCGCCCCTCGTAGCCGCTTCGCGATGGGGTGTAGAAGAGCCGCCCCTGCATGCCCGAGGGGAGATAGGCCTGAGCCACCCAGTGGTCGCGATAGGCGTGGGGGTAGAGGTAGCCCTCGCCGTGGCCAAATCCTTCCTTGTCGCGGTTTCCGTCGCGCAGATGGCGGGGCACGTCGCGCGAGGCTTCGGCCTCCACCGAGGCGCGTGCATCGAAGTAGCCCAGGGTGGAGTTTGACTTGGCGCAGGTGGCCAGGTAGAGCGCGGCCTGCGCCAGATGAAACTGGCCCTCGGGAAGTCCGACGCGGTCAAAGGCGCGCGCCGCCGCCTCCACCACCACCAGGGCCTGGGGATCGGCAAGGCCGACGTCCTCGGAGGCAAGAATGAGCATGCGACGGAAGAGGAACCGGGGGTCTTCGCCCGAGGCCACCATGCGCGCCATCCAGTAGAGGGCCGCGTCGGGGTCACTGCCGCGAAGCGACTTGATGAAGGCGCTGATGGTGTCATAGTGATAGTCACCTTCGCGATCGTAGAGGAGGGCTTTGGCCTGAATGCTCTCTTCGGCGATCGCCAGAGATACGGTGACCTCGGTGTCGGGCGGAGTTGGAACCGCAGGCACAGAGGTCTCCACGGCAAGCTGTACGGCGTTCAGCAAGCTGCGGGCGTCACCGTCGGCCACTGCGATCAGGTGATCGGCGGCATCGGGCTCGACGGTGACCTTCAGGCTGCCGTATCCCCGAATCGGGTCCTGCAACGCCTGCGCCATGACGCGGCGCAGCTCGGCCTCGGAGAGGGGGCGCAACTGGAAAATGCGCGACCGCGAGACGAGGGCGGCATTGACCTCAAAGAAGGGGTTTTCGGTAGTGGCGCCGATGAGAACCACCGTCCCGCTCTCAACCCACGGCAGGAGGGCGTCCTGCTGCGCCTTGTTCCAGCGATGGACCTCGTCAACAAACAGGATGGTGCGCCGCTGGTGGAGGGCCATCTGCTCCCGGGCAATCTCGATCTCCGCGCGCACTTCCTTGACGCCGCTGAGCACGGCGTTCAGCGAGACAAAGCGGCTACTGGTGGTGTTGGCAATGACGCGAGCGAGGGTGGTCTTGCCGGTTCCGGGTGGTCCGGCGAAGATCACCGACGAAAGCATGTCCGCGGCAATCGCGCGGCGCAGCAGTCGGCCCTCGCCCATGATGTGATCCTGACCGACAAACTCGTCGATTGTCCGCGGGCGCATCCGTGCAGCGAGTGGTTCCTGTCCGGGGGATTGGGAAAAAAGCGCGTGTTCCTGGCTCAGGGCTTTCCCTACTTAGAGCTTGTCTACCGGACCCCGCGCCTTCTCGAGCTGCGCCTTCTGCGCTTCCGTTTCGGCGATCGATCCACGAAGCTTCTCAACCGACGCCTGATTCTCGGCGATCTCTCTTTCCAGCGCTGCGATCTTCTTCTGGTACTCGGCGATGCGAGCAGCCGCTTCTTCCGCGGCGATCGCGGCTTTGAGTTTCTCGATCTGCTTGCCAACGGCCTGACACTCGCGTTCGAGTTCCCGCACCCGGGTAACGGACTCAGACACGGCGGCGGCGCCGCTGTCGTCTTTCTTTAACTCGGCGATGTATCCTTCGCCCACTTGAATCGAGACGTTGTTGAGAGTGGTGGTCAGTTCCTCGATCTGCTGTTCGAGTTCCGCCACTCTGCGGACCGCCTTTCGGTCGGCTCCCAGCGCGCGGAGGTCCTCGGAGAGGGCTTCGTCTTCCTTTTGCAGATCGGAGATGCGACGGTTCAGGTCGTCAATCTGGGTATTGACCTGGTGGTACGGTTCAACCGCTCGGGTCAGCGTTGCGTCATCCACAACGGTGACGAAGTTGCTTTCGGTGACAAAGCGGCCCGCCTTGCGGAACAGCCGGGGAGTATTCTGTTCACGCGTGGTTCGCCGGTTGCGCAGAAGGGCGATCTTGCCCTTGGCGACCATCCGATCGAGGAAGGGTTTTTCTTCGGTTTCCCGTTCCAGTTGTACGAGCTGCTGATCGATGTCGCGAATGTCTTCGTGGTTCTTGACCAGCTCAGAGAAGAGGTCGACGTAGTTCTCATCCACGAAGGGGTGGCTCTTGTAGATCTCAAACGCCTTGCGGCCAATCTCCTCGTACATCGGCTGTACGCTCTCTTCGAGATCGGCGATCTTCCCGCGCAGAGAATCGACTTCGCCGTCGATCTGCTGTTCCCGGTCGAGAATCGCGTGTATTCGCGCAATGGAGGCGCGGGCATCGTCAATCTGCGACTGCAGCCGCTGAGATTCCTGTGAAAGTGTCGAAAGTCTGGTCGAGGAGAGCAGTTTGGCATCCCGTGTGATGAGGTGCCGGCCGGTGGCGAGGTGTTCGTTGGCAATCAGCCGCCGTTTTTCCGCCAATTCCTGTTGGAGTCGATCGATCTTTTTCTGGTACGAGTCCATCCAATTCATCTCCTTTGACCTTACCTTCACCTTACACCATATTGGCGCGCAATACCACCGGTATTGGGGAATTGGTTGCTTCCGGCGAGGTACGATCGCTATATTCTGAGTATCCCCGTTGAATCAGGAGCGAACCGTGGCGGAAAAAGTGAAGAAAAGTGACAACGAGTGGCGAGAGATTCTCACCCCGCAGCAATTCGCCGTCGCGCGGAAACAGGGAACCGAACGCGCGTTTACGGGGGAGTATTACGCCTCCAAGACGCCGGGAGTCTATCGCTGCGCCTGTTGCGGTGCTGAGCTGTTTCGGTCCGAGGACAAGTTTGACTCGGGCACGGGGTGGCCGAGTTACACCCAGCCGGCCGACGACGCCGCGGTCTCGGTACAAACTGACGTATCGTGGGGCATGACACGCACCGAGGTGCTGTGCGCGCGCTGTGATGCTCACCTCGGCCACGTCTTTCCCGACGGTCCCCAACCCACGGGAATGCGGTACTGCATCAATTCGGTCTGTCTGAAACTGGAACCACACGAGGCGTAGTGAGAACGTGTGGGGGAGTTGCGCACCCTCACGCGATCAGGCGGCCGGAGCGATCAGTTGAACAGATGGCTGATATCGTCCTTCTCGCCGATAACGCGCTGAACGGTACGCGTCATCTTCCGGCGAATGATTGCCTGTTCGAGTGCCTCGCGAATGAACTGGAGGCGTTCACCGATGCGCGTCAGCTGGAGCAGAGTCTGTTTCTGTTCCATGGTGAAAAACGCCGAGGCTGCGGCAACAAAGGACAGCTTCTGCGGTCCGAGCACCAGGAGGGTATCCCGGTCGATGGTGCCGCCGACCATCGCTGCGTAGATCTCCAGTTTTTTGACCGTCTCGCGTGCGAGGTCGATATAGGTGTCCACAATCAGTTCGTCCTCGTCATGGATCACCTCAACCACTGCGGTCAGGTAGGGTTTGCTCGCGTCGGTGGAGATGGTGTGAAACCGTTGGGTGCCCATGGCGAGGATGTCGTACCGTCCGTCGTCGTAGCGCTCCAGAACGCGGTCGATGCGGGCAATGCATCCGTATTCCTGGATCCGGCGGCTGCCGGCGAGCACCACGCCAAAGGGTTGGTCATTGTCGATGCACTCAGTAATCATCCCGCGATACCGTTCTTCAAATATGTGAAGCGGCAGCGGCATATGCGGCATCAGCACCAGACCAAGGGGAAAGAGGGGAATATGTATTCGTTCTTCATTCATCTAGTTGTTCCCGGAACGGCACTGCCGTCCCCGACTAAGGTACTCAGAAACCGGTGCAAAAGTGAAACAAATGTGGATTGTACGAGGACGGTACGGGTGTCGGGCGAATGAGCGTGCTTACCGGTCGATCGCAATACTCACGGGACAGTGGTCGGAGCCCATCACCTCTGGATGAATCTCGGCTGCGCGAACTGCCCCGGCGAGGCGATCGTTGACGCAGGTGTAGTCGATGCGCCACCCCACGTTGTTTGCCCGCGCGTTGAAGCGGTAGGACCACCAGGTGTACTGCCTGGGCTCCGGGTGGAGAACACGAAAGCTGTCCACGTACCCACCGGCGGTGAAGCGGTCCATCCATGCGCGCTCTTCGGGAAGATATCCGGCATTTTTTTCGTTGGCGGCAGGATGCTCGAGGTCGATTGGCTTGTGCGCGACGTTGTAGTCTCCGCAGAGCACCACGTCCCGTCCTTCGGCCACCATACGGTCGCAGAGCGCCTGCATCGATTCGCAGAAATCGAGCTTGTAATCGAGCCGCTTTCCGCCGTCCTGGCTGTTGGGAAAGTAGGCGCTGATCACCACAAACTGCGGATAAGCGAGCATCAGCACGCGGCCCTCAGCATCAAACCGGGGTATGCCCATCACCTCTACCGATTGGGGCGCGGTGCGGGCGTAGATGGCGACACCGCTGTACCCCTTCTTTTCCGCGGATGCCCAGTACCCGGTATACCCTGCGGGGCTCAACACATCTTCGGCAAGCTGATCGGGCTGTGCCTTGGTTTCCTGAAGACAGAGAAAGTCCGGCTGTTCGGCCTGCAGGAACTCCAGCAGCCCCTTGGTCGCCGCGGCACGTACTCCGTTGACATTCCACGATATGATGCGCGTCATCAGTTCCTCCCCGATGGGGTTGCTTCTTCGGCGGCTTCGAGCAGGGCGCGTTCGCGCTCAAGCTTCTCCCATCGGCCGCTCAATTCGGTGTACCGTTCCCGCTCGCGCGCGAGGTCGCGATGGAGATCCTGCATTCGATCGGGGTCGAGGTAGTTTTCTTCGGATCCCATGGCGGCCTCAATGCGGGTGCAGGTGTGTTCTGCCGTCTCCATGGCCTGAATAAGCTCGTCCTCTTCACGCGCGAGTGACCGCAGGCGGCCCTTTCGCTGTTTGCGCTGTTCGTAATCGTCCGATGATGCACCTCCTGCGTCCCCGGACGTTGACGCCGTCGCATCGGGTTCTCCGCGTGTTTCAACGCGCCGGCGATAGTACTGGTAGTCGCCTGGATAGTCGGTCACCACGCTGAAACGGTCGGTGTCGGGACGATCGAGCTCGATGACGCGATCGGCGAGCCCTTCCAGAAAATGCCGGTCGTGTGATACGAAGAGCACCGTTCCCTGGTAGCTCCGCAGGGCGTCGAGGAGGACGTCTTTGGAGCTCATGTCGAGGTGGTTGGTCGGCTCATCCAGGATCAGGAGGTTGGCCGGGCGAACGAGCATGCGCAGCAGGTTGACGCGACTGGTCTCGCCGCCACTGAGCACTCCAACGGGTTTGTGGACATCGTCGCCACGAAAGAGGAAGGCGCCCAGCAGGTCTCGTACGAGCGGGATCATCGCCGTCTCGCAGTGCGCTTCGATGGTCTCGAGTATGGATCGCTCCGCACTTCCGGCTGCATCGTGAGCGTGGTCTTCGCTGTAGTAACTGACCGCCACGTTGCTGCCAAGACGGAAGCTGCCGTCGTAGCGGCGGTCGGCACCTGCGATGATTCGCAGCAGCGTCGATTTTCCCGCGCCGTTGCGCCCCACCACGGCCACCTTCTGTCCGCGCATGACCGTAAACGAGACGTCCCGCAGTACCGGCACCGTGTCGTACCGCTTGCCGATCCCGTCAAGAACCAGCGCCTCGTCACCGCTGCGCGCCGGCTTGGGGAATCGAAACCGGATGTGCTTCATCGATTCGGGAATCACGATCCGCTCGGTTTTCTCCAGCTGCTTGATGCGACTCTGCACCATGTTTGCCTTGGAGGCGTTGTATCGAAACCGCCGGATAAACTCTTCGGCCCGCGCAATCTCCTCCTGCTGCTGTTCGTAGCGCTTCTGGAGGTCAACAAGATCCTTCTCCCGAACCGCCTGGTAGGCGCTGTAGTTTCCGCGAAACCGGATGAGTCGCCCGAGGAAGAGCTCCATCACCTCGGACACCGTGGTGTCAAGAAAGAACCGATCGTGGGACACGAGGACAAATCCGCCGGGATAGGCGGTGAGAAAGCTCTCGAGCCACTCGCGCGCTTCCAGATCGAGGTAGTTGGTCGGTTCATCGAGCAGGAGCAGATCGGGGTGGGCGAGCAGGATCTTGGCGAGCGCGATGCGCATCTGCCACCCCGAGGAAAACTCCCCGGTGTCCCGCGTGAAATCGCTTCGGCGAAAACCCAGACCGGTGAGAACCGAATCGATGCGCGCCTGCCGCTGATAGAATCCCGAATGCTCGAGGCGCTCCTGCAACTCGTGCATCTCGTGAAGCAGGGCCTCCTGCCCGTCTTCCGCGGCCGCAGGGAGCGCGTCAGCGACCTCATCGAGTCGGGAGACCATGTCGTGAAACCGGGAGAACGCCTGTTCCGACTCATCGAGCAGGCTGCGACCTCGATGTACCAGCCCTGACTGCGGGAGGTATCCTACGGTGCACCCACGGGTGACTGCAACGGAGCCTGAGTCGGGCGACGCCTGCGCCGCGATCAGTCGCAGCAGCGTGGTCTTCCCACTGCCGTTCGCACCGGTCAGCGCGACGCGGCAGCGATCGTCGAGCGTCAGGTTTACCGCGTCAAGGACCTGTCGGTCGCTAAATGCAACATCTACCGAAGTAAGAGAGACAACGGTCACAGCAATTACTCAAGACGACGGATCGGCAGTGAAGAACGCGACTACCGAACCGCTTCCCACCGACATCACCACGTTTCGGTTGATGTTCTGCGGGGGCACATTGGTCAATCTCATACCGGTGTCCGTTCGAGTATAGGCAAAGTGGACCGGCCGATTATCGAGTTGGTTGAAGCGGAACGTGAGCACGCCGTCGAAGCTTCCACGAAGCGGTGGTGCGAGGAAATGGCTGAATTCGATTCGCCCCTCAAGCCCGGCACCGCGCGGAATCACGGTGGGGACAAAACTCTCGTATCCGGTCCACTGGAAGCGGCCGTCACTGCTCAAGGTGATCCGTCCGTAGGCGGAGCTGACCCAACGGTCGCTTCTCTCCGCGAGCTCGCGGATCAATTCGGTACGCCGCTCGATCTCGCGTTCGCGCACCTCGGCGAGATCGTGTTCGATGATTTCCAGGTCCGCCGACTCGGTCTGAGTTCCCACCGTGTACTGAATGGTGATGGCGTTTTCGCTTCGGAACGTCACCTGGAGGGTGGTGCCCTGCAGTGCGTACTGTCGGACCGTGGAACGCACGATATCGGTGTACCGAAAGACCTCTGATCGGCCTCCGGGAAGAACGAGGCGGAACCGGTTTTCTTCGGGTTCGGGGAAGAGCCCGAAGTCGCTGCGCATTTGGGCGAGATCGATGGTGCCGTTGCGGATCATTTGACCGATGGAGGATGGCCTCCACACGTTGTCCACCAGTCGCTCGATCAGCGGGTCGACCTCGTCATCTGCACCGCGGACGGCAACCTGCTGACCCGCCTCAAAGGCGGTCAGGTAAAAACCAAAGGTCCAGCCGGTTGTTCCATCTTCGGTGAGCACCTCGTACCAGTGCGCCACAAGTCCCGCTTCGTTATGCGGCTCAGCGGTCCGGCTGATGACCTTGGCCTCCTCGCCTTCCCGCAGTCGGTAGACCGCCTGCGAGGTGCGATCAAGGATCCGTCTCACCGGAAGGGCGTTTCGATCCGCACGAACGAAGGTCTGGGCCACTTGGGCGTACGCGTCGGCAAACTCGCGCGCATCGGTGGCAGAGTTGAAAAACCGAATGCGCCACTGGGGGATCATCTCCCGGGTGCCGTCTTCAAAGGCGATGATGTAGCTGTTCTGGATATTCGAAATCTCAAGGATACTAACGACCGCTCCGGCCAACTCCGGGTTATCCTCGGGCCACAGAAGGACGCCGTGCCCAACCGTCCGCGGTCCACACGCCACCAAAAGAGCCGACGCCGCAACCACCAAAAGAAAAACCCGCAATGCGTATTGTGTCTTCATAGCTTGAGTCTGAATTTGCACCGACCGTGCGGTGCTCGTCAATGCACGCGGGGACGAATCTGGGTGGTTTCGCGAAGGTTTTGCGCGGGGACAACGACAACGACCTGCCCAGACCGCAGCAGTTCGCGGTTGGAGTCGGAGAAGAGGATTCGGTCCGCGGCGTCGGTGGGGATCAGCAGATCCGTGACGGTGGTTCCAAACAGGCCGGTCGCGACGATGTAGAGGGGGTCGTCACCGGCTACCGTCTGAATCATCGGGTCCTGCGCGTTGTCGGTGTAGCGCACCATGCCGGAGGTACGGACGACATCCGACGGAACCATGTCGAACGACAAAACCGTGCGCATGGTTCTGTCAAAGATCCGCGGCATCATGGCCGGAACAGCAAGCCCTTGCCGTCTGGTTCCATGGATCGGAAGAGGGGTGTCAGCGACAATGACAATCCCGGTGTAACGGCGCGTGGGAACCCAACTCACCGAGCGGGGGAGTGGCGTCGGGTCTCCGTGCGTAATCACAATTTGAGCCAGTTCAGGGAAGAGGGGGAGATGATATTCGGCGACCACTTCGTGCAGATCCGGGGTACGATGCACCCGCACCCGTCGCGCGCCGGCGACAACGCCGGGAAGCGACGCCGCCAGTTCGAGGTTTTGATCGAGAAGATCCGAGACGGTGCGCCCCTCATCGAGGCGAACCGCCAGCAGCGCTTCCTGGAGGATCTGGGGCAGATCGCGCTCGATCTCGCGGCGCACCGAGTGTTCCGCGGCTGCGAGGTTTCTGCCGCTCGTGGGAATCGGCGCCTGCACCTCCATCACCACGATTCGTCGGTGCCAATCGACCGTCGTGGTCGCCCGGTAATCGAGCGCACCGGCTGCATGAGCGGCAAGAACCGTGAGACAGGCAATCAGCAGAAATCGGTGTGGTATGCGCATCGTGCTCCCGCCTTCAGTATCGGCGAAAACCGCTCGCGGGCTTACCGTTGGTGCGTGCGCCGCTTCGGGGTGCGTGTGCCCCAGAGGCTACATGGCCTCGCCAAAGTAGATTCCCGCCCATTCCCAGTTTCCGTGTATTTCGGGGTCGGCCGGAAAGTCTACGCGACGGAAGTAGAGGTACCAGGTGCGGATCCGGTGCGACCAACCCCAGGTGCGAAGAAAGGCTTCGCGCGCATTGGAGTTGACTTCGAGCTCCTCCGCGTACCGAACCCGTGAGCGGACCAGGAAGGTCCCCACGTTGAAGTCGATCTGGCTGTTGGCGTCGTACTCCTGCTGCTCCCACGACATCGCGAAGAAGTTTTCACGCGCCTTGTGGCGCAGCAGGGTGCGCACGTCCTGTCGCCAGATGGCGCTCTTGATGGTCGTTACCAGGCCGTCGAGACTCTCCATCGTCCAGTCGCGTCTTGAATCGTAGAAGTTCACCCGGTCACGGACGTGGCGGTGCGCCTCCGGGAAGCCGAGGATGCGCGTCTGTGGATAGTTGAGAAAATTGCGATAAGCGCCAAAGGCAAGGTCCCACTCGCCCAGCTCCTCGAAGGTCCGCGCCATGGCAAAGTAGGTCGCACCGGGGTCGATGCGATCGCGATAGCGATCCAGAAGGTCCTGGTAGTAGTGGATGCGAACGGCGGGATCGTCGGTGAGCCTCAGAAGCTCGGTAAGCGCGGCGTAGTGAACCGATGTGCCGCGCACGATCAGGTCGGTGTAATTGGCCAGAATGCGCTGGTAGTAGTGCTCAGCCATCTCCGGAGTGCCGTAGTTGCGTGCAACCAGCAGCAGGTAGTAGGCGCTGAACGGGTCTTCAGGGTGGTTCTCAACGTGCGTGGTCAGAAACACACGCATGCGCTCGGGGTATCCAGCCTGCAGGAGATGCCCGGCAATCTGCTCGATGAGAATGACCCGCGCGGCGTCGTCATCGCCGTTGCCGTCGAGCAGTTGAAACAGCTCGCGAAGCTCCTGTTGCTGCTCCGTGGTGCCAACGATGTAGTAGTCGTCGACGCGTGCGCACCCGGACAGAACCGTCAGTATCAGAATGGCCGCAAGTGCGGCTGGAACGTATCGATATCGCATACCTTTGACAGTCTACTCAATCGGCGCCCCACTTTTCAAGAGCCCGGCCCTTTGCTACAATCAAGCCGAGGTACCATGTTACACCGCGTGCCAAACAAACTTGTACTCTTCGGTTTTGGATTCATCGTGCTTGGAGCGGCGCTCCTGCTGTGGACGCTTGGCTACCTACCCGCGGCCGCCGCGCTCTGGCCGATTCTGGTCATGCTCATTGGCCTTTGGATGCTCTACGCGGTTTTCTTTCGTGCAGGGCGCGAATCCTACGTTTTTTCTGGCCTCTTTCTCGCCCTTGGCGGAGCGGTGGCGCTCCTGATGAACACCGTGCTCTCTCGCGTTGCGCTGAGTCGCATATGGCCGGTGTTCATGGCAATTGCCGGCTGTTCGCTTCTTGGGTACGGAATGAAGAAGCATGATCCCTCAGCTCGAGCGGTACTGATCGTTCCCGCGTGGGCGATCATCCTCCTGTCCCTGATCTTCCTGCCCTTCAGTCTGGACATCGTGTCGATCAGCTTCATTCGGTTTGTTGGGCTCTGGTGGCCCGTTCTCTTCATCGCAGCGGGAGTGGTGATGCTGATCGCTCACGTGAATCGCAGGCCGGGGGGCTGAGCAGCTCAGCGTGGCGGATCGTCGGGGTCTCCGGTCTCTTCGGCGTATTCGTCCTGAGGTTCGTCGTGTTCGTCGTCCGTATCTTCCTCTTCCTCGGGTTCCGGTTCGGGAAGGCAGTTGTCGTCGCGGTAAAGGATGGAGTTCCAGTCAAGCCGGCGTCCGGTGCATTGGCACGTGAGGGTGAACGGAAAGGTGTGATTACGCAGGATGGCCACTGCGGCGATTACCGCGAGAATCACGGCGACCATGACTCCGTCGCCCAGTGCGTACTGGCGGCACATTTCGGCACCGGCGTAGATGACAAGGGCGGCAATGGCAAGATAGAGCGTTGCCATGCGTTTTTTCTGCGCCGTTTTCTGGTGTTTTCGCTGGGTCATGTTCAGAATGAGAATGGCCAGGAAGACCCAGTAGAAGTACCGCGCAACAAACTCGACAAGGATCGTTGATTGAAGAATCATGGTCGACACCATACCCGGAAACCGACTCCCGTGCAAACTCCCGTGAAGCAACCGGTGCCGCCTGAGGCCCAGCCTGGCGTACAACCTCCGGAGCACCTCGCCGGGCTGCTCCACGATCTGTTCCAGCGCCACCACCATCCACGGTTTCTTCACCCGGATCCGCTGGAGATGGTGTATCGATATGACGATCCTGCGGATCGGGAAGTCGCGGCGTTCATTGCATCCGCACTCGCCCTCGGACGGGTTGGGGGGATTCTGGGCGCCTGTACCGCGGCTCTGGGTGCGTTGGGAGCACGTCCGGCCGAGACGCTTCGCCACTGTGAGGCCGCCAATTTGCGCGACCGCTGCGACGGCTTTCTCTACCGCTTTTTCACCGCCGACCATCTTGCCAACTTCTTCGCGGCGGTGGGTTCTCTGCTGCGGGAGTTTGGTTCGCTGGAGCGCGCGTTTCTGAGCGGGCACGTCGCGGACGCCGAGACTACGCTACCCGCAGCTGAGGGCTTTCTGGCGCGGTTTCACGCGCGCACCGAGGGTCCGATCGCGATTCTGCTTCCGTTGCCCGGTCGCGGCGGGAGCCTCAAGCGGCTGCACCTGTTCTTACGCTGGATGGTGCGCTCGGATTGCATCGATCCCGGTGGATGGGGCGGCGTGCGCCCGGCACAGCTGATCGTACCCCTGGACACCCATATGCACCGGCTGGCGCGCGAACTTGGGTTGACCGTGCGACGCAGCTGCGATGCGCGCACCGCGCTGGAGATCACCGCGGCGTTTCGCCGTATCGATCCCGCCGATCCGGTGCGCTTTGATTTTTCCCTGACACGGCTGGGAATTCACCCCGATCTGCGATACGAGTCGTTGCTGGGTACCGCCACCGACGATTTGTCCGACGGCGGTTCGATCGAAGGCGGTCTGTCCGCAGCGCCCCCTGAGCCGGAGGGCCGGTGATTATCCGATCAGGAAGGTATAGGTGAGCACCACCGCAAAGAAGAGGGTAAAGAGCGTTGCCACCCCGTTGAAGGTGAAACGGAACTCGCGCACGGCGGAGAGAACCTCGAGGCGGTGCACCACCCCGTAGTAGAGTGCGACCGCAACCACCAGGGTTCCCCCAAAGATCAGAAACTTGTCCAGGTAGAAAGCCCCCGAAATCGGCAGGGTGTGGCCAAAGAGCAGCTCCATGATCGGGCCGGCAAACACTCCTCCGGCCAGGCAGAGCGCTCCCATCAGCAGGGCAACCGAATTCATGGCGAACACCCGTCCGGGGATTCGGGGCAGATCGTGGTGGGTGGCGATTTCGGCGGGCTCTTCGTGTGCCTCACCGGCGGTGGCGCGCTGAGGCAGGAACATCTGTAAGTACTTCACAAAGACCATCGTGGTGCCCAGGTTCACCAGGTACATCAGCGGTTCCCACGGCTGGCCCGCGAGACCCGCCTGAATCAGATACTTGGAAACACTTCCGTTGAAGAAGGGGCCTCCGGTGATGCCCAGAACACCAAAAAGCGAGGCCAGGGCGAAGATTGGTGCCTTGGGGGCGATGTTTCGAATGCGGGTGATATCGCGGGTGCCCGCAGCGTGGGTAATGGCACCGGCGGTGATGAAGAGCAGCGCCTTGAAGATGGCGTGATTCATGATGTGAAAGACACTACCCCAGTAGGCGTCATCGGTTCCGCTGTTCAATCCCATGAGAATCAGCCCAACCTGGGAGACGGTGCTGAAGGCAAGAATGAGCTTGACGTCGCGGTGCACCAGCGCGATCGAGAACCCCACCACCGCCGTGACCAGCCCCAGGAAGAAGAAAAAGATCGTTGTGTCGAAGGCGGGCAAGAATACGCTCTGCAGCCGGACCAGAAAGTAGAGCCCCACCTTGACCTGCAGCCCCGACAGTACCGCCGATACGGCGGAGGGGGCGCTCAGCGCGCCGTGAGCGCTCGGAAGCCAGCTGAACAACGGAAGAATTGCCGCCTTCAGACAGACCGCTGAGACGATGGCGGCAAAGGGCAGGGCGAGGGAGCGGGGGTTCTCGATCATCGCCACCCGGGCGGCCATGGCGGTCAGATCCAGCGTGCCGAGGCTCTTGTAGAGGAAGCCCACGCCCAGCAGAAAGAACGTCATGCCAAAGAGATTGATCACCACGTAGAGCAGACCGTCGTAGAGCGCCTGCTTGTCGCGTTTATACATGATCAGGGTGGCAATTGTGAGCATGCTGAGCTCGATCAGCACGTAGACGTGAAAGATGTCGCCGGCGAGAAAGAGCCCGACGGTAACCCCCTGCAGCATGATGAACAGAAACTGGAAGGTGTTGTTCATGTAGCGCTTTCCGTAGTTGAACAGAAAGAGCAGCAGGAATACCGCCGAGGTCAGCAGTACGAGCGGCATGGAGAGCGAGTCGGCCACCAGGCCGATGCCGATGTTCTCGCCCCAGTCGCCCAGGTACTGCACCACGCGCCCCGCATCGCGGACGTGGGCCAGGGTCAGAACCGCCAGCGTCGTGTGAACAAGCTGCGCAGCGATGAGCAAGTGCTTGTAGACCGAGCGCGGGAGGAAATAGCCCAGCGTTGCGACGAAGATTGGAAGCAGTACCAGGACGTAGAGTGGAATCATCGTTTGGGTACCCTGCGGATCACGTGTTCCCAGTCGGCGGTGCCGTGCTTGCGGAACAGGCTGATGAAGATGGTGAGGCTGACCGCCGTTACCGACAGTCCGATGACGATGGCGGTGATCATCAGCGCCTGGGGCAGGGGATCGGCCATCCGGGAAAGATCGGTGTCACCAATCGGCGGTATACTGCCCGGTGTGTAATTGACCGTGATGAGAAACAGAATCGCCCCAAAATCCATGATGTTCACCGAGACGATGGTTTTGATGATGTTTCGTTTGGTCAGTACCCCGTAGAGGCCGATGAAGAAGAGTACCAGACTGATGTTCTGCGCGGTGACAAACTGCACGCTATCGGTCCTCAAAGAACGCGTAGCGAAATACCACGATGGTCAATCCCAACGCAACCTTGAATCCGATCAGCAGGTTCATGAAGATCAGATACGCTTCGTTCCATTGCGGGTAGCGGCGGCTCAGCGATCCAAAGATAAAGAGCACCGGCACCAGAATCAGCACCACCAGAAGCGCCTTCTCCACCAGATGGGCGCGGTGAATGCTGAAGTCGTCGGTATGGAAGACCAGATAGCGCCCGATGAACAGCACCGCGAGAATCGCGCCTCCCTGAAAGCCGCCGCCCGGTGTGTTGTGCCCGTTCAGAATGACGTAGAGCCCAAAGACGATGATAAAAGGATAGAGTACCCCGGTGATTACTGCGACAATGGATGTATCTTTGCTCACCGGCTCGATCATTTGTTGCCTCCGATGGTGAAGAAGTGCATCATGCCGATGACGCTGGTTATCAGGATCAGCGCCTCAAAGATGGTGTCGTACATCCGGTAGTTGAGGTAGATCGCGGCAACTGCGTTTCCCGCGCCCGTATCTTCGGTGAAGTGTTCGATGTAATAGCGCGAAACCTCGTTGGGCAGCATCTCACGCTCGCCGTTGGCGAGGTAGAGCACAAAGCCCATAAGCAGCACCACAAAGACTACCACAGCAATCTGTTTCATGGGGTGTTCCCGCCTCCCGCGACGCTTCTCTCGTTGTGGTTCACGACGCTTCCTCGTGCAGGGTGAGTTCCTCATCGTAACGGATGAACTTGCAGTTCAGATCCTGGTATCGCATGATGATCAGCATCTCAAGCTCATCCACAAAGTAGTTGTCCTGGTTTCCGTAGACCGTCAGTTGATCTCCTTCCTGACGGATGATGAGGTCGTAGGAGCGTTTCTCCAGCAATAACGAGAGGTCCTCCGGGGTGCAGATGATCTGCGGTTCCAGTTCCTTGGAGATGCAGAACTGTTCGATCTCGCGCAAAAGTTGACCGCGACGCGTTCCCTCGATGATGTAGCGATCGTCCACCTCGCGGAACATCTCGTTGGTGAAGCAGATGGTGTAGACGCGGTGGCGCTTCAGCGCGGTGAGGTAGAGCAGGGTTACCAGCCCGCTCGCCATGACCGCCTCGGCAATGGCCACATCCGGCGCTCCGTAGTAGAGGTAGAGAAACGAGAGCAGCAGCGAAAAGATTCCCAGGAAAATGACCGCCATACGCAGGATCTGGGTCTCAACGGCAATGATGGCCAGAAGCACCAGCAGCAGAAGCAGGATTGCCTCGGTCATTCGCCGCTCCCTTCGGCCCGCACCTCTTTGCGGATTGTGTAACCGCTTGTGTATGCGGAGTGAGCGATGGAGTGTGTGGAGATGGGGCTGGTAAGCAGCTCAAACACCAGAATCAGCAGCAGCTTCAGGGAGAAGAAGCTGAACCCCTGGATCAGCATTGCGCCGAAAATAAGTGTGATAAACCCGACGGTGTCCACCTTGGCCGTGATCACCACGCGGGAGTAGAAATCGTGGAACGTCAGCACGCTGTAGATGCCGATGGCCATGAAGACCAGGCTGATCCCCATCAGAATCTGTCCCGCAATCACGTTGATCATTCTTCCTTCCTCTCGATGAAACGGGCGATCAGAACGCTTCCGATGTAACCAAGCAGCGAGTAGACAATTGCGATGTCCAGCAGAAAGGAGCGCTGAATGATCAGGGCAAAGACGATGATCGCCATGATGATTTTGGACGATACGAGATTGAGCCCAAGAAGGCGGTCCCAGATGGTGGGGCCGATGATCACCCGGGTGATTCCGCCGATGGTCAACAACGCCAGAACGGCAAGGACCACAGCGTAAAAGTTCACGATCGTCCTCCGCTGATGAGTGATTCGAAATTGAGTTTGATCTGGGGGCCGGCTTCATCCGGGTCGGTGGTCGTACAGTCGATCCAGATGACCTTGAGGGTATCACCCTTGCGGTCGAGGGTTACGGTGCCGGGGGTCAGGGTGATTGAGTTGGCCAGAAGGGATATGTGGAAGTCGCTCGTGAGGCTGGTCTTGACGTCAACAATTCCGACGTTGAGTTTCCGCGTGAGCACGCGGTAGACCGCCTGAACGCCGGCCACGTAGATCTGTACGATGAGCGACGCCACGTACCGCAACGCCGTCCAGAATCCAAGCCGGTAGGTTTCCTGGTAGTCACCCCGCAGGACGTACCGGTCGGTGACCAGCATGGTTCCCAGTCCGATCAGGGCCCCCATCAATACGGTGGTTCCGTCGATTCGCTCTTCCAGGATCACCCAGACAACCGCGAACACGATCATCATCTTTATGTAGTGCAGTAGACGTTTCATGCGCTGGCCAGAATATAGCAGATTCTTTCTGCGAGGGGGAACAGGAAAAACGTTGCAAAACCGCCGCGAATGTGGTACCAACCAAGGAACACTCGAAGAGTTGATAGGAACAACACAACCTGTCGTAAGAACCGGTGCAGAAACACCGGGAAGGAGTCAGCGATGCAAAAGTACGTTTGTGATGTATGTGGGTACATTTACGATCCGGCGGAGGGAGACCCCGACAACGGAGTAGATGCCGGAACCACCTTTGAAGCGCTTCCGGAAGACTGGGTCTGCCCGATGTGCGGTGCCGGAAAAGAGGATTTCTCTCCCGAAGACTGAGCGCCGCATGACACCAATGCTCCGGGATCACGCGGTGGTCGCGGAGCCGTTACGCGTGGAGCGAAGCCTGCCGTTTGTAGTGATCCTCGATCACGAGGCAGGCCATCGCCTCTACCACAGGGACAATCCGCGGACAGATGCAGACGTCGTGTCTGCCTTCCGTCCGGATCTCCTGTTCCTCTCCTGCAACGTTAACCGTGCGCTGAGCGCGCGCGATCGAAGAGACCGGTTTTACCGGAACCCGAAACACAATATCGGCACCGGTTGAAATGCCGCCAATGATGCCTCCCGCGTTGTTGGTCAGAAAGCCGTCGGCCGACATCTGGTCGTTGTGCTCGCTTCCGGTCATATCCGCCACGCGGAATCCCGCGCCAAACTCGATGCCCTTGACCGCGCCAATAGAGAGCATGGCGTGGGCCAGCTCCGCGTCGAGTTTGTCGAACACCGGCTCGCCAAGACCGGCCGCGACGCCGGAAATGCGACACTCCACAATGCCCCCGACGCTGTCGAGCTCGTCCTTGCGAAGCGCGATGTGCTCCATCATGCGTTCAGCGGCCTGAGTATCACAGGCCCGCAGCAGGTTGTGCTCGATCACCTCGGGATCAAAGGTCTCACACGAGATTCCGCCCGCCTTGACTGTGTAGGCCAGGACCGAAACGCCGCGCCGAGCAAGCAGTTTGCGCGCCACGGCACCTGCCGCAACGCGCCCCGACGTCTCGCGCCCCGAGGCGCGTCCGCTGCCTCGCCAGTCGCGAATTCCATACTTCTTCAGGTAGGTGTAGTCCGCGTGTCCGGGGCGGAAGAGCTCCTTGATGGTGTCGTAGGCCGAAGGATCGGCATCCGAGTTGTAGAGGATCATCATCATGGGAGTGCCGGTTGCCTTTCCTTCAAAGTACCCCGAGACAATGTGAACCTTATCCGGCTCATTCCGAGGCGTTGTGATGAAGGACTGCCCCGGCTTTCGGCGGTCGAGTTGAACCTGAACCTCTTCGGTGGAGATTTCAAGGCCTGGGGTTACGCCGTCGACGATAACACCCACGGCGCCGCCGTGCGACTCTCCGAAGGTGGTGATACGAAACGCGTGCCCGAAGGTGCTGCCTGACATGTAGTTACCCCTGTATAGTCTGGACCAGCAGTTCCACGCTCGCTGTCGGGTCCAGGGTTTGAATATCGACGATCTGGTCCGCCCGTGCCCGGTACGCCGCATCGCGCCGGCGAAACAGCTCCGCGAAGGCGGCTCGTGGGTCGTCACCCTGCAGAAAGGGCGGGATACCTCTTCGGACAATCCGGCGGAAGAGAACCTCTTCGTTCTGCAGAAGATACAGAAAAATTCCGGTATCGGCCAAGCGTTGCATCGCCGGTTTGTTGTCGATTGTGCCGCCGCCGAGGGCAACCACATCCGGGGTGCGAAGCGTGGCGGGGTGGGCAATCACCGCGGCCGCTTCTGCCTCCAGTTCCTGGAATCCCGCCGGGCCAAGCTGTTCGTAGATTTCTCTCACGGACGCCGGCGGGCCAAACGAATCGCGTGCGTAAAGATCCATGATGGTGGTGTCGAGGTCCAGGAAGGCGCGGTCGAGCCGCTCCGCGAGCAGTTCCCCGAGGGTGCTCTTTCCCGAATGCTTGACGCCCATGAGGTAGATGCGTGATGGCAGGCTCACGAAGGAATGCTCCGCTTCAGGGGTACCGGCGAACGAAGGTGGTCCATGAACCGCAGATCTACGTGAACACTGCGCCGGACAAAAAGAAATCCGCCGTCCGCGCGCACCCGCACTTCGGTGGTGAACCAGCCGTTTTCATTGACGCCAAAGTCCTGTTCCACGATCATTTCGCGTACAAAGCGCGGAAGAGGAGTAACCGACGCCCGCAGGGCGATTGGATGCCCGGTCTGTGGATTGAGCCACGCGGTACCGGAAATGGTATGTGCCGCGCCGGTCTGGGTGTACCGGTACTCAACGGCCGGCAAGCCGCCGGGCGTGCGCGCGCTCCCAACGCGGGTATACGATACGGTGCTCTGAAGGAGGGGGTCGAAGGGGCTCTGTTCCACCGCGGCCATCGACGCGGCGCGGCCCTCGTCGCCGGCATCCTGCGCATCGGCGCCAAACAGGGGGTTGCCGGTGGTCACGGAACCCGGGGCGATGTCGCGACCGTTTTCGCGCGCTCGCAGCAGGCGCGACGAAAACTCACCGGTATTTGTTACGGAAACGGCGACCTCGATCTCGCGGTGCGATCGACGCACTCCGCGTCCGTCAAACTCCGCAGACTCGGTCTGCATGCGCGAGGCGTAGATGTCGCGGCTTCGCGCGAAGTGCGAGACGGCCGCCGCCCAGAGCGGGTCGGCGGTCAGCGGCGCGACGGTAAGCGGGGCGCAGAGGACCAGGAGAGAAACAAAGAGGGCACGATACATTCGGGACACTCCGTGGTGCCGATACTATCGCGCGCCCACCTCGATTTCAACCAGGGGAGCGGGACGGGCGATTTCGTAACCCTGTACGTAGTCCACACCGATGTTGGCAAGCTTCTGTTTGACGGAGGCCGAGGTGACAAACTCTGCGATGGTTTTCATCCCCATGACGTGGCCAATACGGTGAATGGCCTCCACCATGGCCAGGCTGATCGGATCGGTGTCTACATCGCGAACGAAGGAGCCATCGATCTTGAGGTAATCGACCGGAAGATTCTTGAGGTAGGCAAACGAGGTGAACCCGTTGCCAAAGTCATCAAGGGCAAACGATACACCAAGCTGCCGAAGCCGGTTCATGAAGCCTACCGCCCGGGAGAGACTTTCGATGGCGGTTGTCTCGGTTACTTCAAAGCAGAAGAGTCCGGGATCGAGCTCCGATTCATGGAAGGCCGAGACCACGTAGTCGAGAAACGCCTCATCCTTGATCGATGCACCGGATATGTTGATGCAGATCGTCCCCCCCGGTTCCGGGCGGAGGGTGCCGCAGCGGATCTTCCCGATTACCGCGTTGAGCACCCATCGATCGATCACCGGCATGAGGTTGTAACGCTCTGCGGCGGGGATGAAGTCGCCCGGGCTGACGAGGCTTCCGTCTTCCTCGCGAAGGCGGATCAGGATCTCGGTTTTATCCGGATTGGCGGGATCGATGGCAACAATCGGTTGGGCAAAGAGTACAAAGCGGTCCTGCTCGAGCGCGTGGGTAAGCCGGCTGATCCACTGCATTTCGCCGCGGCGCTTGAGGAAGGTGTAATCCGTTGTCTCGTACACCTTGACGGTATTCCCGCCCTCTTCCTTCGCGACGTAGCAGGCGTCGTCGGCGGCGGCAAGCAGTTCGTAGACGTCTCCTCCGCCGGGAGGAATCGGCACCAGCCCCATGCTCGCGGTGATGGTGAAGCTGTTCTGGTGCCAGATGAACTTCCGGTTGAGTTTGGCCAGCAGCGCGACCGCGCGTTCTACACCCTGCTGCGCCGGAAGGTCGCTGAAGATGAGGCCAAACTCGTCGCCGCCGAGACGGCCTACAATGTGGTGCTGCTCGACACTCTCAAGGATCACCGCGCCGATCTGCCGCAGGAGTTCATCACCGGCAATGTGGCCGCAGACGTCGTTAATGACCTTGAACTGATCGAGGTCGATGTAGAGGAAGACCCCTTCGCCGGCGCGCGCGGCTCCTTCGAGTCGGGCGAAAAACTCATCACGGTTGATCAACCCGGTGAGGATGTCATGACTTGCCTGGTAGACGATGATGTCGGACATCTTCTTGGCGTCGGTGACGTCTCGAAACGCGATGGTTCGTCCCTCGCCGCTCTCGGATGAGTCGTGAATGGCGGAGACGGTGCCTTCAATCTGGATGCGCGCACCCTGCTTGTTTTTGATGTTCACGTCTTCGAAGTAGAGGTTTTCGCTGCGTGACCCACCGTGGGCTGAGGGAAGCTGTACCCGTAACCCACTGGTGGAGTCGGAGAGCGCAAACACTTCCGCGATTGGCATTCCGTGGGCCTGCTCGTCGGTCCAGCCGGTGAGCGCTTCGGCGACAGGATTCAGGAACTGGATCGAGTCGTTTTCGTCGGTGGCAATGATGCCGTCGGCCACGCTGTTGAGAATGGCGGCCAGTTGCCGCTCGTGCTGCTTGACCGCACGGTGAAGGCGGCTCTTATGCAGCGCCATGTCGATGGTGGTGTAGAGCTCGCGCTCCTTGAACGGCTTGAGCACGTATCCGTACGGTTCGGCCGCTTTCGCGCGCTCCAGAGTGCGCTCGTCGGCATATGCGGTGAGGAAGATCACGGGGATCCGGGCGCGTTCGCGGATGGCCAGTGCCGCGTCAATTCCATCCGTCTCACCCGAAAGCATGATATCCATGAGGATGATGTCGGGATTCAGCTCAGCCGAAAGCTCGATTGCACGTTCGGCGGTGGAGGCAACCCCGGCAACCTGGTACCCAAACTTCTCGAGGCGGCGCTGGAGGTCGATTGCGATGATGCGTTCGTCCTCGACAATCAGTATTCGATCCATGTCTAAACCTGCCGCCCGCTGCTGCAAATTCGCATAGTAACGATGTTAGCATTATTGGAGTAAAAATGCAATAGATGTTTGCGCGGTTGGCAAAAAAAACGCGCGCGCCTCCGGGGAAGCGTCGCGCACTCAAGCACGCCTCGAGTCGTTCTGATTACAACTGAAGCACCCGCTTCAGCCGCTCCGGGTCCATACGGAAGGCAGCACCAACCCCCTGCATGAAGTGGTACTTCTCGAGGAGGTGCATGCCGAGCTCCGAGTAGAGAACGGACTCGCCGGTCGGCGTGCCGTTCTGCATCAGCTCCACCTGGGCGTTGACCTTTCGAAAGATTCCATCTTCAAACGGAGAGGGGAGGAAGCCGCGCGCTTCACTGACGCGGACGATCCAGTTGCCGTCTACGGTCACCGGCTCTTCGAGACCCTTACGGCCTTCTTCCATGAGGTGGCGCATCCGTGCGACCGCCTCGTCGAAGCTGACGCCGAGGGTTTCCATGGTTGCCTCGTCGTCCGCAATGATGTCGACAATCGGTCGCTTGTCATCGCCGAGGAAACCGTCGGCGGTAATCACGCCAGGTTGCATGTTTGCCTGCGCCTTGCTGTATTCCGGAGACATCTTCATAACGGCACCTCGTGGTTACGCAAATTTATCAAAGTAGATCTTATCTTCGGTCATGCCGTGTTCGCGCATGACGGCCATGCACGCGTCGAGCATACCGGGGCTTCCACACAGATACCCTTCTTTGGGTTTCTCCTGCGAGATCTCTTCCTTCAGGTACCGGCCGAGGACTTCGGTAATGAGCCCGGTCTCGCCTTCCCACTCGTCTTCCGGCTGCGGCTCGGACAGTGCGGCTACAAAGTGGAACCGCTCGTGCTCGTTCTGCATCTTCTCCAGCTCGTCCAGATAGAAAAGATCCTTCTTGGTTCGCGCGCCGAAGAAGTACCAGATGTCCCGGTCCTTCATCTTGTCTTTCTCGATGAAGTCGTAGAAGATCGACTTGAAGGGCGCCATGCCCGAGCCCCCTGCCACACAGATCATTGTAGCATCGGTTTCCCGAACGTAAAACTCCCCAAACGGCGCGATCACCTTCATTTTTTCGCCCTCTTTCAGGCGATCGTGTACGTAGGTGGTCACAATTCCACCGGGCACCAGGCGGACAAGGAACTCCACGTGGTTGGTGTCGCTGGGGACGGAGGACATGCTGTACGCGCGCTGGGTGCGATCCTTCACCTTGTCGTAGGGCGGTACCTCGATCTGGCCGTACTGACCGGCCCGGAAGTCAACCGTCTGTCCATCGTCGAGTTTGAAGTAGACCTCTTTGATGTCGTGCGTCACGTCGCGGATTCGCTCTACGGTTCCCGTGTACTGTTTGATCTTGAAGAGGTACTCGGGGATTTCGATGCCGATGTCAGTCTTCAACTTGACCTGACACGACAGACGCACATTATTCTGGATCTGGTCCTTGTCGAGGTAGGGGATCTCGGTTGGAAGGTGGGGACCGACATCCGAGTTCACCTTCACCTTACACTCTCCGCAGCTTCCGCGCCCGCCGCATGCCGACGGCACGAAGATGCCGCTTTCCGCCAGGGTAACCAGAAGATTGGCCCCGCCGTTGACTTCCAGTTTCTTGGAACCGGAGTTTACGTCGATCGTTACCTCGCCGTAGTTGTTGACAATCCGGTCGGTGATCGAGATCAGGGCGGCGAGTGCGGCGCTGATGCCGGAGACAGCCAGTGGCGCGACAAAATAGGCAAGATTCAAAGCGGTACTCCTTTTTCGTTACTGGACCTGCAGGAGACCCGCAAAGCCGATGAAGGCCATCGCCATGAAGCCGATGGTGATAAACGTCAGTCCCGCGCCCTGGAGTCCCGCGTGCACCTTGGACTTCTCGGTCTTCTTGCGGATTGCCGAAAGCGCCATGATGGCGAGCCACCACCCGAGGCCGGATCCAAAGCCGTAGATTGCCGACTGGATGAAGCTGTACTGGCGGATCTCCATGAAGAGCGACACACCCAGGATGGCGCAGTTCACCGTGATCAGCGGCAGGAAGATCCCGAGACTCAGGTAGAGCGTCTGCGAGACCCGATCGATGATCATTTCCAGCATCTGCACCACCGAGGCGATCACGATGATGAATACAATGAACCGCAGGTAGACCAGGTCAAGCGGAACGAGGACGTAGTTCAGAACTACCCAGTTCAGCGCGGTCGTGATTGTGAGCACCACGACGACCGCCAGGCCGAGCCCATTTGACGACTTGGAATCCTTGGAGATGGCGATGAACGAGCACATCCCCAGGAAGTTTGCCAATAGGATGTTGCTGGTGAAGATCGATGCAAAAAAGAGCGAAATCGGATGAATTGCTGGTGCCATGCTGTGCTCCTTAGGTGACCGGCTCGCCCTGCCGGTGCATGATGGTCTTTCCAACCCAGACGATAAGCCCGATCAGAAAGAATGCGCTCGGGGGCATGACCATGATTGTCCACGGAGTGAATCCTTCGGGAAAGATGCGCATGCCGAAAAGGCTTCCAAATCCCAACAGTTCCCGTACAAAGGCAATGGCGAGCAGCACGCCCATGTAACCCAGGCCGGAGGTCATGCCGTCCCAGAACGAAAGGATGGGGCCGTTGCTCTGCGCGAACGCCTCGGCGCGACCCATGATGATGCAGTTGGTGATAATGAGGCCGACGTAGGGTCCCAGGTTGCGGCTTACCTCGGGAAGGTATGCTCGCAACACGATGTCCACGATGATCACGTAGAACGCGATGATGAGGGTCTGTACCACCATCCGCACCTTGCGTGGGATGAAACTCTTCATCAGCGAGACCGTCAGACTCGACATCGCGGTGGTAAAGACCACTCCCACCGTCATGATCATCGTGTTGGTCAGCAGGTTGGTCACGGCCAGAGCCGAACAGATCCCGAGCACCTGCACAAAAATAGGATTAGACGTCCAGAGATTGGTCTTGAGAATCGCACCTGGATCCTTGACCGCAGTATCGCTCATGCTTCACCCCCAAGCGCGCTGCGAAGATCGCGCAGTGTCTGATTGAGTATTCGATCCATCGACATTGAGGTTCCGGTGGCCCCGGTGATGGCGTCGGCTTTGCCGTCTTCGCCTTCGGTGTTTCCATCGCGGATCAGCTGCAACCCGCCGTCAACCAGCCGAAGCCCGCGGAACTGCTCCTGAAACCAGCGCTCGTCGATCCGGCCGCCGAGGCCCGGGGTCTCATTGTGATCAATGATGTCGAGGCCGATGATCGTCTCAACGCTTCCGTCTACGGCCAGCGTGATGTTGATCGGTCCCCAGAGGCCGGCGCCGCCGAAGATGCCGGCATAGCGGGTCTCGCCGTCTTGCGTCAAGCGAAAGAGTTCCATGCCGTCGCGCGTCACGGTCTCGATTTCGGCGAAGAGTTCGAGTACCTCTTCATCATTCTGGAACTCGATCGTCAGGGCTCGCAGGACGGCCCGCTTGGTGCGGAGCTCCTGATTCAGCTGCACCTGATCACGAGTTGCCTGATGCGTTACCGAGAGCACCAGAACAAAAGCAAAACAGACGATGAACGAAAAGACGATGGTATATCCCAGGCTCTGCTTGTTCATGCCTTTACCCCTTCGGCGGTCGCCGGGACGGGAGCCGCCTTCTTTTTCTTGGTCACGAGTTCATCGAGCAGGGACGCAAATACGTTACCAATCAGCACCCCGAAGCTCGTTCCTTCCGGAAACCCTGCAAGGTTTCGAATGATGATGGAGACCGCACCGATGATGATTCCGTAGAGCCACTGGGCGACCGGCTTGTTGGGTGCGCTCACCGGATCGGTCGACATGAACACCGCCACAAACAGAATGCTGCCCGAAAGAATCGCATACTCGGGTGGGTAGTTTGGAGACATTCCGGAATAATAGAGCGCGGTCATCACGCCTCCGGCGCCGATCAGCGTACCGACGATCAGCCGCCACTGCGCGGTCTTGGTGATAACCAGATAGATTCCGGCGAGAATAATGAGCACTGCCGAGGTTTCCCCCATGGATCCGCCGGTAAACCCGAGCAGTACGTCCATGAAGGCCGGTACCTCTCCACGGTCGAGAAGGGCAAGCGGCGTGCCCGCGGAAACCGCGTCAATACCGGCTTGACTGAGAGTGCCGAACGCTCCGGGACGCATGAATCCGTTGGCGAAGATGGCCGGAAACGAGATCCAGACGAAGATCCGCGCCGAGATGGCGGGGTTGAAGATGTTCCGACCGAAGCCACCGTACACTTCCTTCGCGAAAAAAACGCCGAAGATGATTCCGACCGCGGCAATCCAGAGTGGGATGGCCGGCGGGAGGATAAGCACGAAGAGCATGCAGGTTACCAGAACCGCTTCGCTTACTTTCTTGCCGCGGGTTTTCTCCACCACGTACTCGGTAAGGATACCCAAGGGGAAGATTACCGCACTCAGCGCCAGTACCCGCCACCCGTAGTTGTACAGGGAGAACAGATAGATCGGAACGAGCGAGTAGATCACCTTGCGCATGATGGGCTGTTTGATGAACAGGTCTTTGTACACGATGCCTCCCTGAAAAGAAATCTGTTTCATCTATATAGATACTATTTTATCCTATTGCGGATTATACTAAGTCGCGTATCAAAAGTACAGATATTCAGCGAAGATCGGCGAAGAATTCACGACAGAAATAGTCAGGAAAGCGCTGCGAAGTCGGTTTCCCGGCAAAGTATGGCTTGAAAAAAACCGGCAAATGGTTACATTAGACGCATACCGTGTCGGAACGGGAGCATTCTTTCCCATCTCCACCTGGTTTCACTCAATCTCGCGGCGTACCGCCCGCGAGCACGTGCTACGGATCTCGCTCAAGGAGGGCAAGATGGACATCAAAGCGATGTTCGATGTGTTGGAACGACTCATTGATAAATCGAAGGTTGCCGTACTGGCGAACATGGATGCGCAAGCCACCCCCCGGCTTCGCTGGATGACCCCCGCGCTGATCCGCGGCAGGGACGGCTTTCTCTACGCACTGACGGCGCCTGATTTCGCCAAGACGGCGCAGCTGAAGCAGCATCCGGAAGTTGAGTGGATGATCCAGGGCCCCGGGCTTCAGGAAATCCTGCGCGTTCGCGGCAAGGCCCTCCTGGTGGATAACCCGGCGTTGAAAGCCGATGTGCTCGAAGCACTCGGTGGCCGGCTCGGGACGTTCTGGAAGAAAAACCCCGATCCATCGAACATGGTGGTTCTGGAAACGGTGATCGAAGAGTGCTGTTACACCAAGCCGATGACCGACGAATCCTTCACTGCTACGGTACGCTGACTCAAGGAGACACCTGATGGCAAAAAACCAGGAATCATCGAAGAAATCGGAATCCCCGCAGAAGTACGACAAGAAATTTCTCACCGGTCTACTCGTCGACATGCTGAACATCCGCCGGTTTGAAGAAAAAGCCGCGCAGATGTACGGTTTGAAGAAGATCGGCGGATTCTGTCACCTGTACAACGGTCAGGAAGCGGTGGCCGTTGGTTCGGTTGCGGCCCTCGATCTGAAACGCGACTACATCCTCACCTCCTATCGCGACCACGGGCACGCTCTCGCGGTCGGGATGAGCGCCGACTCCGTCATGGCAGAACTCTTTGGCAAGATCACCGGCTGCTCACGAGGCAAAGGCGGATCGATGCACATGTTTGACGCGGAGCGGCACATGCTCGGCGGAAACGGCATCGTGGGCGCCCAGATCCCGATTGCAACCGGCGTCGCGTTTGCCTCGAAGTACAAAGGCACCGACGGGGTCACGCTCTGCTATTTTGGTGATGGAGCGATACACCAGGGTGCGTTCCACGAGTCGCTCAACCTCGCCGCGGTCTGGAAGCTGCCCGCGATCTACATAGTCGAGAACAACAATTTTGGAATGGGAACGGCAGTACGCCGCGTCTCGTCGGTTGACGATTTCTCGGTCAAGGCGGCCGGGTACGACATCCCTGGCAAGGTGGTCAACGGAATGGACGTGCTCTCGCTCTACGAGGACCTGAAAGAGGTCATCGCCGACGCGCGCAAGAACAGCCGACCGTGGCTGCTCGATGTCAAAACCTACCGGTACAAGGGCCACTCGATGAGCGACCCCGCCAAGTACCGGACCAAGGAAGAGCTCGAAAAGTATAAGGAGCAGGATCCCATCCTGCTGCTCAAGGCTCGCATGCTCAAGGACAAGCAGATCACCGAAGACGAGTTCAAGAAGTTCGATGACGAGGCGAAGAAGATCGCCCAGGCGTCCGTAGACTTTGCTGAGAAGAGCGAAGAGCCGGCGCTTGAGACCATGTATGAAGACATCTACGCGTAACAGAGAAGGAGTGGAGGCCCAATATGGCTGAGATTGCAATTCGGGACGCCCTGAGACAGGCGCTCGAAGAAGAGATGAACCGGGACGAAACCGTCTTTCTCATGGGCGAAGAGGTAGGCGAATACAACGGCGCCTATAAGGTGTCCCGTGGTCTTCTGGACACCTTCGGTCCCAAACGGGTACTCGACACCCCGATCGCGGAGCTTGGGTTCACCGGACTGGGTGTGGGGGCGGCCATCGCGGGCCTGCGACCGGTGGTGGAGTGGATGACCTTCAACTTCGCCCTGCTCGCGCTTGATCAGGTGATCAACAACGCCGCGAAAATGCGGCATATGTCGGGCGGGCAGCTGAAGTGCCCGATCGTCTTCCGTGGCCCCAACGGCCCCGCCGAGTTCCTCTCGTCGCAGCACTCGCAGGCGTTTCAGAGTTTCCTGGTCCACGTGCCAGGACTCAAGGTTGTTGCGCCCGCCACCGCCTACGACGCGAAGGGGTTGCTCAAGAGCGCCATCCGGGACGATAACCCCGTGGTCGTGCTTGAATCAGAAATGGCGTATGGATGGACCGGCGAAGTTCCCGACGAAGAGTATCTGGTCCCGATCGGCAAAGCCGACATCAAGCGGGAAGGAAGCGACGTAACGCTGATCGTACACTCCAAGCCGCTCAAAATGGCGCTGGAAGCGGCCGACGAGCTCGCCAAGCAGGATATTCACGCGGAGGTCCTGGACCTTCGCTCGCTTCGTCCGCTGGACGAAGAAGCGATCTACGAGAGCGTTCGCAAGACCCACCGCTGCGTGGTGATCGACGAGTCCTGGCCAATGGCGAGCGTGGGCTCGCACGTCGCGTGGCTGGTGTCCAGGAACTGCTTCGACGAGTTGGATGCCCAGGTTGAGCTGGTCGCGTCGGAAGACGTTCCCATGCCCTACAACCACAAGCTGGAATTAGCGGTGCAACCGTCGGTCGAAAAGATCATCAAGGCGGTCAAGACCGTTCTCTACATCAAATAGGAGGGAGACAATGGCGGAACAGATTCTGATGACGGCGCTCTCTCCCACGATGGACGAGGGAACGCTGGTTGCGTGGAAGAAAAAAGAGGGCGACACGGTCAATTCCGGTGACGTGCTCTGCGAGGTAGAAACCGACAAGGCCACCATGGACTACGAGTCCACCCAGGAAGGGGTGCTGCTCAAGATCGTCCTGCCGGAGGGCAAATCCGCGACGGTAGGGCAGGTCATCGCCATCATCGGTGAGAAAGGCGAAGACTACGACGACCTGATGCCGTCGGCCGCTTCCGGCACCAAAGCCGAAAGCGCCTCCAAGTCTGACGAAAAAGCGTCTGACGACAAAGCGGATCAGAAAAAAGATACCTCGTCGAATGGAAAAGACGCGGCCAAGGATGCGAACAGTGAGGCGAAGAAACCCGACTCCGGGTCGGGCGGGACCTCCTCCGGCGCCGCCGCGACTGGGTCGACCGATGGCTTCGTCAAGGCGTCTCCCCTGGCGCGCAAAATCGCGCAGATGAAGAACATCGACCTGTCGCAGGTGAGTGGAAGCGGTCCCGACGGACGGGTCGTGAAGCGCGACGTAGAAGAGTTCCAGCCACAGGCCGCCGCGGCGTCAGGGCGCGCAGCCTCACAGCCGGCGGGCGACCAGAAGATCTCGGTCAGCGGGCGCCGCGCCGTGATCGCGAAACGGCTTGCCGAGAGCAAGTTCCAGGCACCGCACTACTACGTGAAGACCTCGGTCAACATGGAGCAGGTCATCGCGGCCCGGACCGCGCTGAACCGTGAGCTTCCGCAGAAGGCCGGATTCAACGCCTTCATCGTCAAGTTTGTGGCCGAGGCGCTGAAGCGGCATCCGGTGATCAACTCATCGTGGCAGGGCGATCACATCCTGCAGTTTGGCAGCATCGACATCGGGCTTGCGGTGGACGCCGGAAACGGCCTCATCACACCGATCATCCGCAACTGCGGAAACCGCGGTGTGACCGACATCGACAACGAGCTCAAGGTGCTCATCGAGAAGGCGCAGAACAACGCGCTGAAACCCGAAGAGTACACCGGCGCCACCTTCACCATCAGCAATCTCGGTTCCTTTGGAATCGAGGAGTTTACCGCCATCATCAACCCGCCCGGTGCGGCAATTCTTGCGGTGGGCGAGACGGTCAAAACACCGGTGGTGAACGACGCTGACGAGGTGGTAGTCAAGCCGATGATGAAGCTCAGTCTCTCCAGCGATCACCGCGTGATCGACGGGGCTGCTGCCGCACGCTTCATGCACGAGCTCAAACTGATGATGGAGAACCCGGCTCGGGTGCTCTTCTAAGGGAAACGGAGAAGACCATGGCATCATACGACTACGACCTTCTGGTGATTGGCGCGGGTCCCGGCGGCTACGTTGGCGCGATCCGTGCCTCCCAGCTGGGAATGAAAACCGCGATTGTAGAAAGGGATAAGCCCGGCGGAGTCTGCCTGAACGTGGGGTGCATTCCCTCCAAGGCGCTCATTCATCAGGCCGAGCTCTACCACTCGATTCATGCGCTGGAAGCGATGGGCGTCGCAGTGGACAAAAAGGGCTTTAACTATCGGACGGTGTTCAAGAAGTCCCGCGAAGCCGCCGACCGGCTCTCCCGCGGGGTGCAGTCGCTCATCAAGAAGAACAAGATCGAGCTGATTGCCGGCGAGGCCAAGCTGACCGGCGCGCACGAGGTGAGCGTTGGGGGAAAAAAGATCAGTGCCAAGTTTGTGATGATTGCCACCGGATCGCGGCCCAAGGAAATTCCCGGTTACGAGTTTGACGAGGAACTGGTGCTCTCCTCCACCGGGGCGTTGATGCTGGAGAAGCTTCCCAAGGAGCTGCTCATTCTTGGTGCCGGCTACATCGGAATGGAGTTTGCCCACGTGATGAGCACCTTTGGCGTGAAGGTCACCGTGGTCGAGATGCTCGATCAGATTCTGCCGCTCTCGGATAAGGAGGCGGTGGAGGTGCTGTACAAGGACTTCCACAAGCGCGGCATCGTGATGATGACCGGCACCAAGGCAACGGGCCTCAAGAAAGCCAAGTCCGGGGTTGAGCTCTCAGTAGAGACCAAGGACGGCAAGAAAGAGACCCTCAAGGCGGATAAGCTGCTGGTTGCGGTAGGCCGGACACCCAACACCGAGGGGCTTGGGCTGGATGCGGTTGGCGTGAAGACCGAGAAGGGGTACATAATCGCCGGCGACTACTATCGCACCAGCGTAGAGAGCATCTTTGCGGTGGGCGACTGTGTTCCGTCACTCGCGCTTGCCCACGTTGCGTCCAAGGAAGCCGAAATTGCCGTGGAGCACATGGCCGGAAAGCACGCTGAGAAGCGGCTTCCCGCGGAACTCGTGCCGGCTGCCATCTACACCGAGCCGCAGCTGGCGAGCTTTGGTCCCACGGAGGCAGAGCTCAAGGAGAAGAAGACCCCGTACGAGAAAGCCGTGTTTCCGTACCGGGGCGCGGGTAAGTCGGTGGCCATCGAGCAGCCGGAAGGGCTGGTCAAGATTCTCTTTGATCCGAAGACCCACGAAATCCTGGCTGCTCATATTGCCGGAAGCACCGCAACCGAGCTCATCCACGAAATCCTGCTCGCGAAGAAAGCGGAGCTCCTGCCCGAAGACATCGCCACCATGGTACACGCGCATCCGACGCTCTCGGAGGCGGTGATGGAGGGGGCTCGCACGGTCGAAGGCTGGGCAATTCATTTCTGAGCGGTAGACAAGATGCGCCGCCGTTACCGGTCTGCGGTGGGCGGCGTTCCCTCTTCAGCGCGAATCTGGTAGAGTAGAATCCTGATGGATACCCAACGAGTGAACTCAGCACTTCTCGCGGTCATCGTGGTTGTGGCCGCAGGCAGCGTCCTGCGGCTTACCGGTAGTATCTTCCTCCCCCTCGTACTCGCGCTCCTGCTCTCGTTTGTGTTTTCGCCGGTTGTCTCTTTTCTCACGAGGAACAAGGTTCCGCGCCTGCTCGCGATTCTTACGGTGCTCGGTATCTTTCTGGCAGTGGGCTTTCTGATCGGGGTGGTGGTTTACACCAGTACCCAGTCGCTTCTGCGCCAGTTTCCGGTCTATCAGCGCAGACTCACCAGCCTGGTGCAGGAGCTGATCGAGCGATTCGACCTTCCCGATTACCTGCTGGCGGAGTTTAACCTGAATCGTGCGGTGGGCAGCCTGGTGCTCTCGTTCTCCGGGAACTTCATGGCGTTTGCCGGCGGCCTCATGCTGGTGCTGGTGTTTCTCTTTTTTCTGTTGATGGAGAAGCCCTTTGTCCATCTGAAGATGATGCAGGCGTTTCACGGCCATACCACGCGAAAGATCGTGATCATTTTTGCACACATCAACGCACAGATCGGGCGCTACCTCAACGTCAAGTTGCTGGTCAGCACGATGACCGCGAGTATCGTGTTTGTGTCGTTCTCCCTCATTGGCGTGGACTTTCCGGTTATCTGGGCCATCCTTACCTTCCTGTTCAATTTTATTCCGAGCATTGGCTCGATTATGATCACCTTCCTGAGCGGTCTTTTCGCGGTGGTTCAATTTGTTCCCGACTGGAACAGTATCGTCGCTACGGTTGCGGCGATGTCGGTGACGCAGCTGATCATCGGTAACATCATCGATCCCAAGCTTCTGGGTGATCGACTGAACCTGAGTCCGGTGGTCATCCTGCTCTCGCTGCTGGTGTGGGGCTGGCTCTGGGGTGTCATGGGGATGTTTCTGGCGGTTCCGCTCACCGTGGCAATCAAGATCGCTCTGGAGAACATACCGGGCATGGAACCCTTTGGCATCATGATGGGAACCGGCAGCTTTCGCAAACGCAAGAAAAAACAACACAAGACAGGAGCACGGCCGCATCATGCAACGCAAGCGACTTCTCACCGGTGATCGACCTACGGGACGGCTTCACCTCGGCCATTATGTCGGATCAATCGCCAACCGGCTGAAACTTCAATCCCAGTACGACTGTTTTTTTCTCATTGCCGACCTTCACATGCTCACGACGCGACCAGCCAAAGAAGATATCGAGGCGATCTCAGAAAACGCGCGGCAGATGGTCCTGGATTACCTTTCGTGCGGTATTGATCCCCAACAGTCGGTGATCTTTCTTCAGTCCGCCGTACATGAGACCTACGAGCTCAATCTCTTTTTCGAGATGCTGGTCACCGTGCCCCGGCTGCAGCGGCTGCCCAGTCTCAAGGACATGAAAGACTCGGCCAATCTCGCCGAGATGTCGTTTGGCCTTCTGGGATATCCGGTGCTGCAGTCGGCGGATATCCTTCTGCCGCGTGCCCACATCGTTCCCGTGGGCAAAGATAACGAAGCGCACGTGGAGCTGACGCGCGAGATTGCGCGACGGTTTAACAACCTCTACGGTGAGGTCTTTCCGCTTCCCGACGTCCTGATCGGCGACGTGCCGACCCTCGTGGGTACCGACGGCAGCGCCAAGATGTCCAAATCGCTGGACAACACCATCATGCTCTCCGATGATGAGAAGACGGTGACCCGCAGGGTCATGGGCATGTACACCGATCCCAACCGGGTGCGGGCTGATATTCCCGGCACGGTCGAGGGAAACCCGGTGTTCACCTACCACGACGTCTTCAATCCCGACAAGGCCGAGGTTGAAGAACTCAAGACGCGCTACCGGGCGGGAACGGTTGGGGACGTTGAGGTCAAGCAGAAACTTGCCGCAGCCATCAACGCCTTTCTGGATCCAATCCGCGAGCGGCGGGCCGTCTTTGAGGCGCGCGGAGGCTTTGTCGACGAGGTCATCTATGAAGGTACGCTTCGCATGCGTGATGAGGCGCGGGCAACCCTGGTAGAGGCAAAAAAAGCGATGGGGCTCACCGGGGTCTGGAACCGCATCAGTCGAAAGGCCGAGGACGCGCGGAAGAAGCGGGAGAAGCGCGACTCCTTGTCGTGAATCGCGAAACAACCACGTGAATGATAGCCTTGGACGTGAGGGCCCAAAACGCCTGAGCGCGTTTCGTGAGGTGATCTGGGACCACTTCCTCAAGCACGGTCGCGAGATGCCGTGGCGCGCCACCAGCGACCCCTATCACATTGTTGTCTCCGAGTTCATGCTGCAGCAGACCCAGGTATCGCGGGTGATGCAGAAGTTTGGTCCGTTTCTTGAGCGGTTTCCCGACTGGTCAGCACTCGCGTCGGCACGTCTGGTCGAGGTACTGGCGCAATGGCAGGGACTCGGCTACAACCGACGCGCGAAGTTTCTGCACCAGTGTGCGCACACCGTGCTGGAACGTCATAACGGCGCGCTTCCGGCCGATCCCAACCTGCTCGAGGGCCTTCCCGGAATCGGGCGCAATACCGCAGGCGCCGTCTGCGCCTTTGCGTTCAATCTTCCGGTGGTGTTCATCGAAACCAACATCAGGCGGGTATTTCTCCATTTTTTCTTCAGTGACGTGGACGGTGTTCACGACCGCGAGCTGATGCCGCTCATCGCAGCCGCGCTGGACCGCGACGAGCCGCGGCGCTGGTACTGGGCGCTGATGGACTACGGTGCGATGCTCAAGCTGCACATTGCAAACCCCAACCGACGGAGCGTCCACTACAACCGGCAGTCCCGGTTTGAGGGATCGCGGCGGCAGATCCGCGGCGCGCTCGTTCGGATGTTTTCCGATGGCGATAGCCGCACCCTCGATCGAATCCAGGCGGACCTTGGCGGCCTGCACGACGATCGACTCGCGGGAATACTCGATGAGCTTGTCGTGGAGGGTTTTCTGCTCCGTTCGGGAGAGCGCTACGCGCCGGCGTGACCGGATCGCTTGGTTACCAGGCTGTCGGCCTTCTCGATGATGGACCGATGCCACCTCAGCAGGAATCGCGCGTCTTCGGGGTCGTCCGAGCGAACGTCGGCAAGGACCCGGAACACCGGTTCGGTCGCCGAACCGCGCATCCAGATGAAGGCGATCGGAAAGCCGGCATCGTCGTGAAACAGAATACGAAATCCCCCGCGCTCGTTTCCACTGCGCTTCGATGGCCCCACTCCCTCGATCTCGTCGGCGCCCTCATAGTTGAACTCGGTCCACGAGGTGATGCCAAATCGTGAGCCGAGCTCCGTCTTGCGCTCTTCCCACGCAGCGGGAAACAGTTCCTCGTACGCCGCTTTCAGGAGGGCGTGGTTGGTAGTGGTGATCTTCATGATGGCGTCGGGATCGGTTGTCGCGGTGGTCTGATACGCGGGCAGGGTGGCAAGCAGTTCGCCAATGGTCGGGCGATGGCCCGTCGGCATGGACACTCCGCACGCCCGGTACCAGATGGCCATGGGACTTCTGGTACCGTCGTCGGTTTCGGCGTAGAGCAGCTTTGCGAGGGAGCCGATTGCGGTCAGCGGGTCCCGTACGGTCGATGGGGGAATAATGGTGCCACCGTTTGAGCCTTCGCCGAGAATTGGCACCACGCAGCCTTCGGCGTGCAGGCGACTCGAAAGCTCGAGCACGTTTGCCTCGCCAACCTCTGCGCGATACACCCGCGCGCCAAAGCGCTCTGCGATCGCATCGATCCGCAGGGACGTCGCATCGTTTACCACAACGGCAAGGCGAGCGGTGCCGCCACCGGGATTCAGGTACCGGTACCATGCAAGCTCTGCGACCTCGGCGAGCGCAAACCCCTGTTGCGCCGGCAGCTCAGTGACGGTCGATCCGTTTCCGGTGGCGAGGACAAAATTCCCGCGGTCACCATCGTTATCGGGAGTGTATCCGGCAATAAAGCCGGCGCTGCGCGCGCGCGCAGCGCTGAGGAGTTCGCGGCACGGGGTCAACGATTCTCCCTCGGGGATGATCGCGTGAGTGATGGCGCCGGGCTGGTCGTTGATCGATTCAAATGCGAAGCCCATTTCGCGAAGGAAGAAACGATCGATCGAGCCGGCGCGGGCGCTGCCGTTGAAGTCGCACACGATGCCCGCCTTCGCGCGTGTTACCGAACGTCGAAGCTGTTCCATGGAATCGCCGGTATTTGCTGAACCGCGCGTCCCGGTGATCACCTCGGTAACAAACTGTGAATAGGTTCGCGCACACTGTTGTCGCCACTGAGTGCTCGAAACGTGGTGATCGGCGAGAACCGCCGGCGGAACCGCCCGGGCGGCATCGACGGCCGTACGCACCGCGCTGTCGTTTGAAACCATTTTGGTGAACCGCGCAATCAACTCCTCGGCGCGCAGCTTGTTCAGTACTGCACCGTCGGAGAGACCAATTTTCAGCCCGTTGTGTCCGACTGGGTTGTGACTCGCCGTCACGTAGACAAAGCCGTCAAGCTCAGGAACGACTTTGGTATACGCCATGACCTCCGGGGTCGCGGCAATGCCCAGAACTCGCACTTCGATTTCCATGCTGAGCAGCGAACGAAGAAGAATATTGGTAATCGCGGGTCCGGTTGGACGGGAATCGGTAGCGAGCACTACCTTGGCGGGAAATCGCGGCGCACTTCCCCGCAAGAGTTCACCGATGACTCTACCCGCACACGCGAGCAGGATCGCGTCGGCATTGCCAATCTGCGGATCATCGCTCTCCTCGTGGGGAGCAAAGACGGTGCGCCACCCCGAAACCGACAGGATGTACCGCGAGAGCGCTCGGTCGATCTCATGGCGGGGTACACTCTGAAAGGCGGGGGGGACCGGTCGATCCGGGTCCAGCAACAGCCGGCCGGTAACCAGATCGTAGATGGGCTTCATCAAACATCCTCAGAGGCGGTTTTTGGATGTATGGTATCGGCGCGTTCTCGGGATGTCAACGTGAGTTTTGTTGCAAAACGGTACGATTCCGCGTATACATAGTGAAGGGAGCGACCGACCATGAAAAAAATTCTGGTTATTGATGAATCTGCGCTGTTCCGGGATTTCCTGGCAAAGAAACTCGGCGAGTACGGTTTCGAGGTGTCGGTAGCGGTAAACGGCCTCGACGGCGCGGTGAAGGTGCGACAGCAAACTCCCGACCTGGTCATCATGGATTATTATCTCTCGCGCAGCAGTTCGCTTGAGGTGCTGGAGAAGATCCGTCAGGATCCCAACACCGCACAGGTGCCGGTGATCATGGCTTCCGCCAAAGTCGATCGTGACAAGCTGCTCCAGGTGGCGCAGTATCAGGTAAAGAAGTTTTTCACCAAACCGATTCGAATCGATACCCTGCTGAAGGCCGTTTCCGAGGTGCTCGGGGTTCAGGTTGAGATGGACAACACCCCGTGCATCATCGAAGCGCACGTGAATGACGAGATCGTTTTCGTTGAGGTAGCACAAGGGCTCAACAAGGAAAAGATCGAACTGTTGCGGTACAAGATCAAGGAGTTGCTCAGCCTCTACGAGCTGCAGCAGGTCAAGATGCTGGTCATGATGTCCAACGTTGACATCTCGCCCGACGACTCCATCAAACTCGGCACGCTCATGAACACCGTGCTGCAGTACGCCAAACCGCGCAACGTGAGAATCCTCACCAACTCCGAGTTTGTCGGCAGCTATCTATCCGGACGCGAAGACATGTCCGAAATCGTGGTCACCAATAATCTTGAGACTGCGATGGATGGTCTCCTCGGGCGCAAGACCGGAACCTATATCGATCCGTCGCGAAAGGTAGTACAGCAGGAGTTCCTTCAGGTCAAAGCGCCAAAAAAGGAAGGGGCCGAATCCATCGACATGAAATTCGATGGAGAGAAGGCGGCGTTCGACCTGCACGATCTCGACGAGAACCTGACCATTGCGGTTGTGGACGATGATCTGGTGATCCAGGAGCTGATCAGGACCGCGTTTTCGGATACTTCGTTCAATATCAAGGTCTATGGTAACGGCAGGGAGTTTGTGAATGACCCCGAAGCCGCATCCGCGGACCTGATCTTTCTTGATCTCATGATGCCGGAGATGGACGGCTTCCAGGTCCTGCAGGAGCTGAAGACTCGTACGACGAATCTGCCGATCATCGTTCTGTCGGCGCTCTCCCAGCGCGAAACGGTGGTCAAGGCGCTCAAGCTCGGAGTGAAGAGTTATATGATCAAGCCATTGAAACCGTCAGCGGTTCTGACCAAGGCAACCGAAATCCTGAAGCTGAGCTTCTAGCCGGGCGGAACAGTGAGCCCTTCGAGTCCTCTCGGCCGCCAGTTTCAGGTTATCTTCGAGCATTCGCCGGTTGGAATGGTCGTGCTGGATACGACCGGCCGCATCATCTATTCCAATCAGGTTGTCGAGTCCATGCTCGGGCGGACCGCTGAAGAGCTCAAGAACGAACGGATTCAGTCCTTTGTCTCGGCTGACGACGCCGACGAGTTTCATCGACTCTTCGTGGGGATTATCACCGAGAACGAGCGCCACTTCCGCAAAGAGGTGCATTACCTTCGGCACGACGGGCGTGATGCATGGTGCCGCATGGATATCACCCATGTAATCTCCGAAGGGCATTCGCCGTTCATCTTTGGTGTGTTGGAAGACATCACGACGCAGAAGAGCGGTGAAGAGAAACTCAAGCAGGACAAGGAATCCGCGGAGCGTGCTACACGCACCAAGTCCGCATTTCTGGCAAATATGAGCCACGAGATTCGCACCCCTCTGCACACCATTACCGGGATGACGGAACTCATGCTTGACACCGCGCTCGACGAGGAGCAGCGGGAGTACGCGCAGCAGGTACGGTTCTCGGCGGAGGTCCTGCTTAACCTCATCAACGACATCCTCGACTTTTCCAAGATCGAGGCGGGCAAACTGTCGCTGGAGCTCATCGATTTTGATCTGGTCTCCATGACGGAAGAAGCGGTTGACCTGGTAAGTCTCGAGGCGCACAAAAAGGGCCTCGAAGTTCTTCTCTTTCTCGATCCCCGGCTCCCGCGGATGGTCAAGGGCGATCCGGTCCGAATCCGTCAGATCATTGTGAACCTGTTTAACAACGCGGTAAAGTTCACCAGCCGCGGATACGTGTTTCTGCGCGTGAGTCCGGTACGCCGTTCGTCCGACCGTATCGCCGTGATGTTTGAGGTGATTGATACCGGGATTGGTATCCCGGAGGCGAAGCTCTCCACGCTGTTCAAGGCGTTCTCTCAGGTTGACTCCTCGACAACGCGCCGGTTTGGCGGAACGGGGTTGGGACTGTCGATCTCGCGCAGTCTGGTCCAGATGATGAGCGGCAAGATTGGCGTCAAGAGTCAGCACAATAAGGGCTCTACCTTCTGGTTCACCATTCCATTCGAACCTCACGGTTCCCAGGCCGTGGAGCCGAACCGCATGCTCCCCGGCGCGCTCAAGGTTCTGGTTGTCGATGACAGCGCTCTGTCACGGCGAGTCATCCGTGGGTATGTTGAGTCATGGGGTGCGGCCGTCGGTGAGGCTGCCGATGGGAGAGAGGCGCTCGAAGTGTTGAAACGGGAAGCCGCCGCGGGTAGTCCTTTTGACGTGGCGCTGATCGACCTCCTGATGCGCGGCATGGACGGCTGGCAGCTCGCAAGCGAGATCAACGCTGACAAGACCATTAACTCGACGCGTCTTGTGCTGTTGAATCCGGCGGGACGGATGGCCGGCGAGGCGAAGATGAAGCTGCTGAAGTGGTTCAACGCGTACCTCACCAAGCCGCTGCGCAAAGGGGTGCTGTTTGATGCCCTCGCCAATCTCGCATCCGATGATATTGACCTTGGGTCGCCCGACGAAGAGGCAATGGGCGACGTCTCTCCCTTGAAACCGGCACGACCCGTTTCTGTAGCTGGTGGGGTGATTCTGGTTGCGGAAGACCACTTCGTGAACCAGCAACTGTTCAAAACCATCCTCGAAAAACAGGGATACAGGACTGTGCTCGCAGCCAATGGGCGAGAGGCGGTGGATGCGGTGCGGACGCAACCGGTCGATCTGATCTTCATGGACGTGCAGATGCCTGAAATGAACGGTTATGAAGCGACACAGCGAATCCGTGAGTTCAACCGTGACGTACCAATCATCGCGGTAACCGCCAGTGCGCTGAAAGGCGAGGCGGAGAAATGCCTCAGTGTCGGCATGAACGACTTTCTTCCGAAGCCGTTCAAGGCGCGCGACGTATACCCTGTGCTGACAAAATGGATCCGCATTGATGAAGAGCCGTCCAAAGAATCTGCGTCGACAGCCACACCCAAAGAGGCTGACCTCGCAGCGAGCGTGGTGACCGCCAACGCGGCGACCACTGAAAAAGCCCCCGCCGATGGAGCTCCGCGTGACGCGAACGGAGATTCCGACGTCGTGATCTTTGACTATCAGGCGGCGGTCGACTCATTCATGGGAAAGACCGAGGTGGTGGTCCGAGTGGTCAAGGCGTTTTCCGCCAAGGTTGAGGCCCAAATGGCCACATTGGCCGAGGCGGCGGAGAACAGAGACTACCAGACGTTGCGCGCCGAGGCTCACGCCATCAAGGGGGGCGCGTGGAATCTCAGTGCTATCCCCCTCGGGAACGCTGCATCGGCCGTGGAAGAAGCCGCTCGCGAAGCAAACCCGGAGGCGGCTGGAGCGTGCTTTGAGGATCTCAAACGGGAGTTCGCCCGGTTTGCCACGTTCTGCAGTGGCCATCCGGAGCTTGGCGGCTGATGCGTTCGCGGATCGTTTCCCGGCTTGCTCGATCGCACTACACGCGTCCGGCACTGTTCCTAGTTTCTTTCTTCGTATTCGCGTCTGTTCTCATGATCGTATTCGAGCGCTCGCGGAACGATCAGTTCGCCAATCTGATTGATGGATTCTGGTGGGCCGTCATCACCATCAGCACCACCGGCTACGGCGACAAGGTTCCAATCACCCTCGGCGGCCGGATCATGGCGGTGTTGGTCATCCTGATCGGGGTTGGCGCAATGAGTCTGCTCTCCGGCGGACTGGCTTCGTGGTTTGTCGATCGGAGCGCAAAAGCAAGAAGGGGCCTTATGGAGTTTCGAAAACAGAAGCATCATCTGGTAGTGTGCGGCTGGAAGAACGATATGGAAGCGGTATTGCTGGACATCGTGCGAACGGCGCTCGCGTTCACCGCCTCGAACATCGTGGTGGTCTCCAACGTCGACGGCGAGCGGGTGGAAGAGCTGCAGCAGGAGAGCGAGTTGCGCGACCTGAAGTTCGTGCGGGGCGACTACTACGCCGATGCCTCGTTGCGACGAGCTGGGGTAACCGGTGCGCGCAAGGTACTGGTGCTTGCCGACGAGCTGGAGAGTTCGGCGCCGTCGGAGGTTGACTCCAAGACGGTCATGACCGTGCTTACCGCGAAGGCGATCCGGCGTGACGTCTACGTCACCGCGGAGCTGATGGACGCGAAGTTTGAAGGATATCTGCGGCAGGCGGCGTGCGACGAGGTGTTGCTGAGTCGCGAGCTCTCGCGCCACGTGCTTGCGTCGAGTTCGGCAACCAACGGCATGAGCCACATCATCCATGCCCTGCTCTCGGATTCCGGGGGGCGCTCGCGACTGGTTACCGAGGAGGTCCCTTCCGACTTCATCGACCGGCCGTTCGCCGACTATCGCGCCGCCCTTGCGGGACGCTCGGAGACCATCGTACTTGGAGTCCTGGAGAATACCGGGTCTCCCGTGCGCATGAAGATTGAATCGTTGCGTGAAGCGCAAAAAACGTCAGACGTGTCAAAACTGGTTTCCAACCTGCAGAAGGTAAAGGAGCTGGAAGTGAACCGGCCGGTTCTTCTCCCGCCGGATGACTATCTTGTACCTCGCTACAGTCAGGCGATCCTCCTGACCCGCAGTAACTCGGTGGACGCGGAGCGCTCCCGTGGCTGAGCACGCGATCGAGAAGCTTCGGGCGATTCCGCTCTTCACGGACCTGGCCGGCGACGATGCGGCTCTCGGCGAGGTGCTCGCAATAACCACCGAACGACGGGTGCCATCCGGGTCGGTGGTGATCGAGGAAGGCGAGAGCGGCGACGAATTGTTCATCGTACGCTCCGGTGGGGTGGAGATTCGAAAACAGACCCGTGCCGGCGACTCCTATACCGTTGTGCGGCTTCGGGACACCGACAACGTGTTTTTTGGTGAGCTCGCACTGATTGACGACGACCGTCGATCGGCCACGGTAATTGCCACCGAGAACTCACAGTTTCTGGTGATCCGCAAGAGCGACTTTCTGGCGCTTGGCGAGCGGGCACCCCACATCGCCCTGCCGATCACGCGGGCGATCGCGCGAATCCTCGCGGGTCGGGTTCGCCGCACGACAACGGACATGATGACCATCTTCGATGCCCTGGTACACGAGCTCGAGAGTACCTGATGGCGGTATTCCGGCGGCTTATCCGCGCTGCGATCCTGCGCCGTGTGGGTGAGCACTCCGGGTTGCGTACACGTCACCGGAGGTGATCGACGCCGGAAGCGACCGCAGCAGTGCCCGAATGGCGGCCGCGTCCACCCATCCTGACGGATCAATGCGCAGCGATTCACCGGCAGAAAACTGATAGCGGTACGAGCAGAGTCGCTCGAGATGATCGATGCAGCGGTCGGCAATATCCAGATCGGCGGTGAGCACCTCGAACGAGAGCGCCTCCACCGGTGTCGACAGTGACGCGATCACCTGATCTTCGTAGCCTTCGACATCGACCTTGATGAACCTCGGCATTCCGTAGCGCGCAATGAGATCGTCTACGGTGCAGGCGGGAACGGAGACTGTCCTCTCCCACCTCACGTGTGAAAAACCCTCAACGTTGGATGCCCGATTCACCCAGCGATCCGACACCGTGGTGAGGGTGGGGTGGCGAGCTGAGAGGTACAGGGTAACCGGTCCCGGGGCCACGCTGACGGCGCGAGGATCGATGGTCACCCGAGGGTTACGGCCGTACAGCCGGCGGAGCAGCCGCACGCAGGACGGTTGCGGCTCCACGGCAATCACTCGCGCGCCCAGTCGTAACCAGGCAAGAACGCGGTTTCCGACGTGAGCTCCGACGTCAAAGGCGAGGTCGCCGGGACCGAGAAACTGGGTATAGGTGCGACGCAGTGTCCTGATCCGAAATGGAATCCCGTAATAGACCAGAAACGATCGGGTGAGTCCGACCGCGGACGCAAGACGGGCATTCACGGACGCAACTCCCACACCAGATCGTTTCCCAGCTGTTCCAGAGAGACTGGGGTGAATCGAATCGCCTCGGCCATTGCCCGGACACCGAGTTCCCCCACGGACTCGACGCCACGGCCGATGATCATTGGGGCAATTACGACCAGAAGGCGGTCAACCAGCCGCTCCCGCAGAAAGGCGGTAAGCACCGCGGCGCCGCCCTCCACAAAGAGAGAACCAATGGCGCGCCCGGCGAGCTCCGCGAGCACCGCTTGCAGTTGGAGACCAGCGGTACCGCGAGAAACCGCGACCACATCGATGCCGCAATCCTGGAGCCGGGCAAGCCGAAGAGGATCGGGATCGGGAGCGCAGAACAGGATGGTCGGTTGAGCTCCCGAAGTCTGTGCAATGCGCGATGTCAGCGGCGTCTGCAGTGCAGAGTCCAGGATTACGCGCACCGGTGAACGGCCCTCAGGAAGTCGGCACGAGAGCTCGGGGTCGTCACGCAGAACGGTACCGATGCCCACCATGATCGCGTCGTTCTGGTGGCGCAGGGTATGGGCGAGGGTGAGTGTATCGTCCCCGGAGATCCAGCGCGAATCGCCGGTGATTGTTGCGATCCGTCCGTCGACGCTCTGAGCGTAACTGAGTAGTACCGTTGGTCGCGGGTTCATGAGGCGGCTCCAGCGGAAGTCTGCATGGAAAACGACGACTCGACAAGTGCCGTGAAATGGTTTGACACGGCACCAATTCGTTACTACCTTTCAAAAAAGAACAACGCGCCGGTGTATTCACCTTTGGAGGAATTAATGAGTAAGCTACTGCGGGACGCCCAGTCGGGTGGCGATACTGGGCACCCACCCGGGGGGCTGTTGGATTCCGCCGGTGCGGAGAGCGTACGACGATCGAAACCAAACGGGCACCACTTCGATCAACGCAGTGAGCTGCAAAAGAAACTCGCAGGACCACCGAGTTTCGTGCCCGAAGAGGCGTACTGTACCGACCCGGGTGATGATGTCGACCCGGCAGACTGTGTGCAGCTGGTTGCAAGCGTTGACTTTCCTACCCGGTACGGAACCTTCACGCTGTACGGCTTCTACGAGGCGGGAATCGGCGCGGAGCACACCGCGATCGTGCACGGTGTTGTGGATCAGGCAGTCGACTGTCCCGTTCGCGTGCACTCCGAGTGCCACACCGGTGATGTGTGGGGCTCGCTTCGATGCGACTGTCGCGATCAGCTCGAGGCGGCAATCAAGTTTGTTGCTTCCCAGGACCGCGGGGCGGTTGTCTACCTGCGGCAGGAAGGGCGTGGTATTGGCCTGCTGAACAAAATCAAAGCCTATCATCTTCAGGATCTTGGTCTTGACACCGTAGAGGCAAACGAGTATCTCGGGTATCCGGCAGAGGCCAGGAGTTACGGCGTCGCCGCTCGAATCCTGGATCTCCTTGGTATCCGGTCGGTGGCGCTGCTGACCAACAATCCTGACAAGATCGAGAAGCTCACCAATGAAGGGGTGGAGGTCACCAGGCGGATTCCCATTCAAATGCCCACCAACCCGCACAATGAGTTCTACATGGAAACCAAGCGCGAGAAGATGGGCCACCTGTTTTAGTGCACGGGGTTTCCCTTCGTGTGGGGTCGATCGGCGGGCTGTGCCCCGATCGATGCGCAATCAGCGAAGGGCCGCCTGAATCCGTTCCATGGCCTCTTCCACCCGTTCGCGGTGGTTAAACGCACTGATACGGATGAACCCCTCGCCCCGTTTGCCAAACCCGCTGCCCGGGGTGGTAACCACCGCCGCCGTGTGAAGGAGTTTCTCAAACAGGTCCCACGAACCAGCACCCTTCGCATCAACCCAGATGTAGGGTGCGTCCGACCCGCCCGTGCAGGAGTGCCCAATCGCTTCCATCCCCGATCGAATGATACGAGCGTTTTCGAGATAGTAATCCGATAGCGCGCGAATCTCTTGTTGTCCCTCGGGCGAATAGACCGCCGCTGCCGCGCGCTGTACCGGATACGAGACACCGTTGAACTTGGTAGTCTGCCGTCGGCTCCAGAGATCACGTACGCTGTGTGGGCTTCCGTCGGTTCGATATGCGGTGCATGCTTTGGGAACCACGGTATACGCGCATCGTGTTCCGGTGAACCCTGCGGTCTTGGAGAAACTGCGAAACTCAACGGCAACTTCGCTGGCACCGGGGATCTCAAAGATGGAGTGAGGAATCTCGGGGTCGCGAATGAACTCAACGTACGCTGCATCAAACAAAATCAGCGCCCGGTTGCGACGGGCGTACTCGACCCACTCCTGCAGCTGCTCGCGACGCGCCACAGCGCCGGTGGGGTTATTGGGAAAACAAAGATAGATCAGGTCAACCGGTTGATCGGGGGGCGAGGGAACAAACCCGTTGGATGGAGTCCCGTCGAGGTAGACCAGACCCTGGTATCGGCCGTCGGCCCACGCTCCGGTTCGACCGGCCATCACGTTCGTATCCACGTAGACGGGGTAAACCGGATCGGGAACTGCGATCACCGTATCGGTTCCAAAAAGCTCTTGAAAGTTACCGGAATCACACTTGGCACCATCGGACACAAAGACCTCATCGGGTTCGATCGCTACGCCTCGAGCGCGATAGTCGTTTTGTGCGATTGTGGTCCGGAGGAACTCGTACCCCTGCTCGGGGCCGTAGCCGCGGAATGTCGAGTCTACCGCCATTTCGTCGATTGCACGGTGGAACGCCGATATTACCGATTCGGTCAGCGGCTGGGTAACGTCTCCAATGCCCAGCTTGATTACCTTGGCGTCCGGGTTGGCTTTCTGGTACGCTTCCACCCGTCGGGCAATGTCGGTAAACAAATACGATGCCTGGAGTTTGGTGTAGTGCTCATTAATCTGAATCATGGGCGCATAGTAGTAACAAGCCGGTTCAACATCAAGAGGGAGAGTGCCAATTCATGACGGCATCAGAACGTGAGACAATCTATCGGGAAGCAGTTGCCATCCTTGACGGTGATGGGTCGGCGGGGATGCGTCTGCATCGACTCTGTGATTATCTTCGGCAGTGCGTTTCTGCGTACGATTGGGTCGGGTTTTATCTGGTTGTCCCCGGCGAGCGCTTGCTGGTGCTGGGACCGTTTGCGGGCGAGCCAACCGAACACCTGAGGATCGAGTTCGGTCGCGGGATCTGCGGACAGGCCGCGGAGCGGAAAGAGACCTTCGTGGTGGATGATGTGCAGACCCAGTCCAATTATCTCTCGTGCAGCGTGAAGGTTCGTGCTGAGATCGTTGTTCCGGTGTTCCATGCCGGGCAGGTGGTTGGAGAAATCGATATCGATTCACATTCCGTGTCACCGTTTACCGAGCACGATCGCGCCCTGCTCGAGGCGCTCGCGCTGGTTGTCGCGCCGCTGGTAGCGCAGGTTGCGCCGTCGAATAGCGAGGGTTAGTCGCTGTCTTCGGAGAGCAGGCGGGCCCGGGTGATCTGAGGCGTCTCGGGGTGTTTGCGACGCAGCTGTACCAGGGCCTCTTCGACCGCGCGGCGTCTGGTAGCGGTCTCGTCTTCGAACAGCGATCCCTGGGCCTCTCCGCCGTCAGGCGTAACCCCGGAGACTCCAAGCCCCACGAGCCGGAGCGGAACCGCCTGGTTCCACCGTTTGGCGATGAGCTCCTTGGCGACCTGAAACAGCTCATCGACCGAGGTGACCGGGTGCTTCAAGCTCCGTTGAGCACTGGTTGTCTGGAAGTCATGGTCACGTACCTTCACCGTTACCGTTGAGCTCCGCATCCGCTCTTCGCGAAGCCGGAACATGACGTGTTCGGCAAGCTCGAGCACGGTTCGATTGACGATGTCAGGGTCATCGATATCGGTTTCGAAGGTGGTCTCACTGCTGATCGAGTGGGACCGCCCCGCATCCCGATAGATTCCGGGATCGATCCCGCGACACACCTGATAGAGATAGTCTCCCGACGACTCACCAAAGTGTCCTCGAAGGAAGGGCAGTTCGCATTCACGCAGCCGTGCCACCGAATCAATACCAAATGCGCGAAGGCGGGCGAGTGTCTTCTTTCCAACGCCCCACAGGTCATCGATCGGCAGCTGGAGAACAAAATCCGCCTCCTCGCCGGGGCAAACCTGATACTGCCCATCGGGTTTGTCGTACGCGGAGGCGAGTTTGGCGATATAGCGACTCGAAGCGATGCCTACGGTGACCGCAAGGCCGGTCTCGTTGCGCACGGCCTCCTTCAGTCGGGCTGCGGCGATCTGCGGTGGACCGAAGAGTCGCTCGGTGCCGGCCATGTCCAGAAAGCCTTCGTCAACGCTGATCTGCTGGAGTGCAGGAGTGAACGATGCGAAGACGGCCATGACCTGGCGCGACACCTCCTGGTATCGTTGCATGCGCACCGGCAGAAAAACCCCGTGGGGGCAGCGACGATGAGCTTCGTATCCGGACATCGCAGAATGAATACCAAACTTCCGCGCTTCGTACGAACACGCTGAGACAACTCCCCTGCGGCCGGGCAGCGCGCCAACGATCACCGGTTTTCCGCGAAACTCCGGATGATCGAGCTGTTCCACCGAGGCGTAAAACGCGTCCAGATCGACATGAAAGAACACGGGCGTAAGGCTCATGTCAGAGCTCTTGCGCGAAGCGAATCGTACGACGCACGTCGGTCACCTCCGCGTCATCAACCTCCAGGAGGAAGGGGCCCGAAAGCGCCGAGAGTGTGACGCTCCAGAGTGCGGTGGGCTCGCTGTCTTCACTGAACGTGAGATCGACCTCAAGCGGAAGCGGGGGCGTGACTCCCACAATGATGCGCCCGCTGCGCCCGTCGGGCGAAAGGAGAACGGGAAGGTTGGCGTCGTACAGTATGATTGGCGTCTCAGAACGAAGCGCGATTTCGACCGAATACACCGGCGCATCCGCCGATAGCGTGAGCCGCACCCGTTTGCGCTCCAGAAACCGGGAGGAACGTGACTCCACGTGTACGTCGCGATGCTCCTGAGGATCGATGTCTCCGACGGTGATAGGGTTGCCTCGCCAGAGATAGCTTCGGTCGTCAAGGGCAAACGCAATGTCGGTGCGCTGCGTTGGTGTACGGAGCACGATGCGGTGGTCAAACGACACCAGATCGACGGTCTCGTGCACGACCACCGGTTCACGAGTGCCCGGTCCATACGGACGCAGCGCAACTGCCAGGGGAGCCAGCACCAGAATGAGCGCGGCGCATGCCGTTGCAACGATGCGCAACAGGAAGCTGCGACGACCGGCCCGTGGGTGTCGTACGGCGAAGTCCAGACGGATCAGCATGAGCAGAAACGGGAGCACCACGACGGTCAGCAGAAGGTTGCCGCGGATCGGTGAGAGCAGCAGCAGTCGAACGGCTGCAAACTCTTCACCGGTGGTCATCTGATGGGCGGCCAGGATCAGAGTAGCCGGCGCGATCAACAGGCAGAAGAACTTTGCAGGGCGGAAGGGAACCACGGTGAAGAGAAAGGCCCATACGAACGTCCACAGGAAGTAGACGGTAAACGAGACCTGGACGACCGCCAGCACTACAATTGCAATGAAGGTGAACACGATGGCAGCCGCGGAATAGAAGCGGCTTGGTGCGGTCAACAGTTTTTTACGCCCTGCAAGGGTTGTCACAGAGAAGAGAAACACCGCGAGCACCAGCTTGATTCCCAGAAAGAGCCTCGGTCGGTGGCGCCACAGATCGGCATAGGCGCGCAGCTCCAGCAGACGCACCAGCACACCCGTACTCAGCAGCAGAGCGAGAAACAACACCAGGGTGATGGCGGGAACTGCCCACCCGTTTCGCAGAAAGGTGAGCGTGTATCGCTTGAACCGGTGTCGGAACGTGGCAGCGTAGAGCAGCGCGATTGTGGCGAACAGGAGAATCGCGATGATATATTCGCGCTCGCCGGTCACCAGAAGGCGCTCGCCGATCTGCCAGGCGATGAAATGTCGGTCCCAGACTTCGGGAAGCGGCGCCTTGGCTGTTTCTACCAGACGGGTAATCGCCGTAAGCATCTGTTCGGTGGTATGGAGTGTTGGCGCGTGATCGGTATCGTCGCCGGCAACAACGCCGCCGGAATGAACGCGAATGGCCGGGATTCCCGCTTCGAGGTAATGGCGAAGCGCCGGCACATCGTCGGCAAATCGTCCACGATGCAACTGCATGCGAATGGGGAGCGCGCGGTAGCGAACTGCCTCCGCGGCAAACGCGTCGGCAACCATCTGCAGTGCCCACGAAGGGCCGACGATTCCCGGCGCCCCGACATCGAGGACCAGCTCGTCGGTGGGTCGTTCCAGATCGAGGTAGAGAACCAGCGCTCGGCGCCCCGAATCAAATTGGTCGACAAACGCACGACTGCCGAGCGGGTAGCCGGGTGCCGGTTCCTTTTCGCCTCCGAGAAACAGAAAGCGCACCGCAACCGGGAGTTCACGCGCTACGATTCGCTCAAACAGAGTGAGCGCCGCGGCGGGAGAAAGCGCCCCTTCCTGATGGTCTGATGCACCAAACCGGTGGTTCACCGGAACCGCGATGATAATCTCGTCATTCGTCTGACCCTGCGCAGCGGGAAGGACCGCGTGTGCAACGTAGGAGAACGAGTGCGCGTCGGCGAAGGTGCTCAACGCCTCGCGCTGGAGCGAAATACCATGCTGGGCGAATCGGTGTTCGATGAGGTCAAATAGTTGGCGCTCGCCGTCGCTGTTTTCGTGTCGTGGTCCAAAATCGGAGATGGTTCGCCACGTATCGAGCAGAACATCGGGAGGCTGCCGGGTGAGGGACTGTGCGAATACCGCATTAATTGATAGTATCGCCAGAAGAAGGGCAGTCACGCGCCGCATTCGTGTGCCAGCATAGGAGAAGGGTCTTCCTTCGTCAAGGCAATTGCCGTTCCCGGGAGGTTCGATTGGAATTACTGCCGGAAATCCAGAAGCGGATCAGTATACGCAAATTCACGGATACTCCTGTGCAAAAGCAGCAGATCGACCGCATTCTCGAAGCCGGGCGGTTGGCCCCGTCGGCGAAAAACCGGCAGGCGTGGCGGTTTATCGTTATTCGCGAACCGGAACTTCGCAAGAAGATGGAGTCGGCGTGCTTCGGTCAGGAGTACATCGGTCAGGCCCCGCTCCTCATTACCATCTGCACAACCAACATCGATTACAAGATGCCCAACGGGCAATACTCCTATCCGGTTGATCTCGGTATTGCCGGCGCCTTCATGATGCTCCAAGCGACCCACGAAGGTCTCGGCAGTTGCGCAGTCACCACCTTTGATGAGGCAGAGGTGAAGGCCCTGCTCTCGGTTCCGCACTCCATGCGCGTCGTGATGCTGCTGGCAATCGGGCATCCCGATGAAACCCTCGATCGGGCGCGCCGTTTCCCCCTGAGCCGGATCGTCGCCTACGAACACTGGTAATCGAAAACCAATCCGCCCTGCTCCTGCGCGCGGTCGAGTGCCAGGTCAATAAGGGTGCTCAACAGTTCAGGGTAGGATAGCCCTGCAGCGGCGCACATGCGGGGAAACATGCTGATTCGCGTAAAACCGGGGATGGTGTTGATCTCGTTGACGTAGATCTTCCGGTCTGTGCGGGAGATGAAGAAATCCACCCGAGACATGCCCTCCGCACCCACCGACTCATGAGCCGCTGCCGCATATCGGCTGATGGCGTCGGCTTCGCTCTCCGACAGACGTGCCGGAATCTGCAACGCCGCTCCGTTGGGATCGCGGTACTTCGCGTCGTAGTCGTAGAACTGGTGCGTGGGAATAACTTCGCCCGGCGGGTATGCGTGGGCGTGTGCATTCCCAACCACCGATACTTCGATTTCCTGCCCGTCGATGGCAGGCTCCAGGAGGAGCTTGGTGTCAAAGCGAAAGGCGTCAAGGAGTGCAGCGCGAAACTCTTCGGGGTGTTCGACGCGGGCAACTCCAACCGACGAACCGGCCCGCGCGGGTTTGACGAAGATCGGGGTACCCCACCGGTCACGCGCTTCTGCGAAGAGCCGCGACACGGCGGCCTCGTCGATTGCCGCTCGTCGATGGACCGTCATCGACGGCACTACCGGAATCCCGGATGCGCTCCACAGACGCTTCGCGGCGTCCTTGTCCATACCGGCAGCGCTTCCGAGTACACCGGATCCCACGTAGGGCAGCCCGGCGATGTCCAGCGCGCCCTGAACGGTTCCGTCTTCACCAAAGCTGCCGTGAAGCACCGGAAATACCACGTCGATCGCTATCCGCTCTCCGCCGAGGAATAGTCCCCCACCAGGACGCAGATCGATCATCCGGGTTGGGTCCTCCTCAATCGATAGCGCGGTGTCGCTGTCGCACACGGTTTCGATCATGCCCGGTGGTTGCAGAAACCAGCGCCCATCCTTGCCGATGCCGATGAGTACGATCCGATACCGGGTCTTATCGAGGTTTCGAACAACCGAGGACGCGGACTGAATCGAGACTTCATGCTCACCCGAGCGTCCGCCGAAGAGAACCGCTACACCGATCATGAGATACGGTACCCGCATCTGACCAGTTGCTGTTCCGCCACCGCTTGTTCGTCCCACTCGATCGCGTGCTCCCGATAGATGATGTTTCCCTCGTGGCCCTTGCCCAGCATTACAACGGTATCGCCCTCGCGTGCCAGTGACACGGCCGCGGCGATCGCCTCGGTGCGGTCGGGGATCAACAGCATCGTCTGGTCGTGCACCAGCGATGGGTTTTCCGCCATCGCTCCTGCGGCAATCTGCTCAAGAATTGTCATCGAGTCTTCCCCCCGTGGGTCTTCGTCGGTCAGGACCAGAACATCCGCGTAGCGCGCGGCGATACCACCCTGAATCGGGCGCTTCAGGACATCGCGTTCGCCGGCCGAACCAAATACGGCAATGAGCCTGCCCGGTGTATTGGCCCGGAACATGGGAAACACCTTCTCGAACGACCCCGGGCTGTGCGCGTAGTCCACGAGCACGGTAAACGGCTGGGATCCGCGAACCGGTGCCATGCGACCGACAACCGGCTGAAGGGCCTCGATCGCGGCGATCAGGTCGCTCGGTGGGCGCTTCACCAAGCGGGATACCACAAGAACTGCGGCCAATACGTTTTCGACGTTGAACGGTGCGGGAACCGGAATGCGCACCGCAAGCGGCTGCCCCCCGTCGGGCACCAGCCGGCATTCGGTTGCGTCGGCGTGATAGCGGCAGTCGGTCGCAATCAGCGCGGCGGCGGTCGTGCCGGCGGTGCCCGCGGTGCCGGCAACCGGTGCATCGCCGTCGGTTCGCGCAAAGGAGAGTACCGGTCGGGAGGTAACCTCGGAAAACCAGCGGCTGTTCGGGTCGGCCGCGTTGACCACCCCAAAGCTGGAGTCGTTGTCGCAGAGGGCGCGAAAGAGGTTCATCTTGTCGTCGCGGTACTGCTCGAAGGTTCCGTGAAACTCCAGGTGTTCGTGGGAGAGGTTGGTGAAGGCCGCCGCCTCAAAGCGAAGCCCGTGCAGACGGGCGGTACGGGGGGAAAGACCGTGGGACGTCGTCTCGATTACCGCGTGGGTGAATCCCGCCGCAACCATCCGTGCGAGGGCTGCGTGAATTTCGGGGCTCTCGGGCGTGGACTGCCGCAGCCGGTTTTTTTCCAGTCCGTCGCCGACGTCCATCGCGACTGTTGAGAAGAACCCGGCTGCGATCCCGCAGCTTCGAAGCAGCTGGTAGAGGTAGTAGACGGTCGAGCTCTTGCCGTCGGTCCCGGTTACCCCGATCAGAACCAGATGGTCGCTGGGCCGTCCGAAGAATCGGTGCGCGACCTGCGCGAGCGCCACACGGCTGTCCGCCACCTGGACGCAGGGGGTTTCCGGCGGGTAGTGATCGAGTGGGGAAGCGTGTATAATCGCACTCGCGCCACGGCTGACGGCGTCATCGATGTATCGGTGGCCGTCGGTATGTGCCCCGGGGATCGCAAAGAAGAGCGAGCCGGAAGACACCGACCGGGAATCGTAGGAGATGGCGGTGACCGCCGGGTCTTGAGTGCCCATGACCGCGATCGGGTCGATCGCTTCGGTAAGCTCTCGCAGGGCGAATTCGGGCATGGCGTGATAGTAGCAACACCATGGGTCTTCTTCAAGATACACCGGATACCGGTACTCTCGACCACCCCTACCTGCGCTCGCAACTGATCGCCTACATCGGCAACAAGCGGCGACTGCTGCGATTCCTGTTCGAACTGTTTGGCCGCCTTGATGTCGACCGTCCCATCCGGTCCGCGGTCGATCCCTTTGCCGGCAGCGGCTCCGTTGCACGACTCCTGCGGTTTTTGGGCTGTGCGGTGCATGCAAACGACTGGGAACACTACGCTGCACTGATCAGCCGCGCCTACATTACCATTGATGCGGATCGCGCCCGGCGACTGTTTGCCGGTGACGGCGGGATTGCCGGCGTGGTCGATGCGCTGAACCAACTCGACGGAGAACCGGTGGAGCGATACGTAAGCCGCTGGTACGCACCGCGCAGTACCGAAACCGCCGACTACCGAACGGAGCGACTCTTCTACACCCAGGAGAACGCGCTCTTCATCGACCGGGTGCGCGGAGAGATCGAACGACGCTACCCGCCGATCCCCGGTGATCGCGATCGAGAAGACCAGCGCGCGCTGCTCATCGCGCTGTTGCTCTACGAGGCGGCGACCCACGTCAATACCTCGGGCGTGTTCAAGGCCTACCACAAGGGGTTCGGCGGTCACAGCAGAGACGCGCTCGGGCGCATTCTCGCGCCGATGCAGCTGGAGGTACCGGTGCTCATCGACGGGACCCGGCCGTGCAGCGCCGGTGAAGAGGACGCCCTCATCTGCTGTACCCACCGCCCTGCAGATCTGGTCTACCTCGATCCGCCCTACAACCAGCATCAATACGGCAGCAACTACTTCATGCTCAATACGATTGCGCTCTGGGATCGCCCGCCGGTGGACGACGGGCGCCGGTCCGACGGGAGCCTGCGCGCCAAGGCGGGTATCCGCCCCGACTGGACCCGAACGCGATCGGATTTCTGCTCGAGTCGCAAAGCGCCGGAAGCGCTGGCACAGCTTCTCGATGCCATAGATGCCGACCGGATTGTGCTGAGCTACAACGAGCGCGGTGCGATTCCCATGGAAGCGCTGCTCGATCTCTGTTCGGAACAGGGTGCGGTCACCCTTGAGAGTACCGGCTACGCGAGTTATCGTGGTGGCAGGCAGAGTCTCAACCGCAGCGACCAGAGCCACGAGTTTGCCCTGCTGATTCAGCGTTCCCGTGGTCTCGGTCACGGCGCCGTCTCACCGCGTCACGCTCTGCTGGTTCGGAGCTTGGAGACGCTTTGCGGACGCAGAGTCGATCCGGCCCACATCGCTGCGCTTCCGCCGTTCCTCCGGGTCGATCCGCTCTACCGGGTTGAGGCGATCGATGGTGAGGCGGTCCAGGCGTGCTCCTTGGAGGAGCTGCAGCGACATCAGGCTACCATCCAGGGATTACTCTGCGGAAATCACGGGCGGGAGGCGGAGGTATTGCTCGAGTTGCTCGAAGGGGAATCGTTGACCGGTGCTCTCCGCAGTCGTGCGTGGCGAGAGCTGTTTCAATCGCTTCGAAAACTTGCGCACCGGAAGTACCGTACCCAATTTGAAGAGGTGTGTAGCCGGGCAAGCGACCTTGCGGCACGGTACAATGACGGCCCTCAAGCGTCCGAGGGCGTAACGGCCCTCGGCACGGTTCGAGAATTGAAAGCCCTTGCCGCCCGACGGGCGGCAGGGTAGGGTATGAATCAGTTTCCGGTTTCGCTGTAGAGGAAGCGGAAGTAGTCCATGTCGGTGGTCAGGGTTTTGCGGAACCGTGGCATGGTCTCGCGGTAGGACTGCACGCTGCGATAGAACGCGAAGAAGTTCGGGTCCTGCAGGTAGGCGGTGGAGTAGATTCGTGCCGCTTCGGCGTCGGCCGTACCGCGGACGCGGTCCGCCTGTTCCTCGGCACCGGAGATGATGCGAGCCCGCTCGTTCTCCAGTTGCCCCAGAATCCGCAGCCGCTGTCCTTCACCGTCGGAGCGCAGTGCTTGCGCTTCACGGTTTCGCTCGCTGACCATTCGGTCGTAGACGCTTTCGGTGAGGTCTTCCGAGTAACGAATCTGGCGGACGACTACGTCAATCAGTTCGATGCCAAACTGTCCCATGCTCGGTCGACTCTCGCGCAGCATCTGGTCGGCCAGCGTCTGTCGGCCTCGGCTGATGGAGGGTTGTCGCACGTCGACTTCCAGCAGTCGCTGCAGTTCTTCGGTGCCGTCTGCGTCCTCGAGTTCGGCGTCCGTGAGGGCACCGGCGGGATCGCGCACGATCTCGTTGATGACGTTGGAGTTCCGCACCGCTTCGGAGAGCCGGTTGGCGGTAATGACGTTTCGTACGGTGCTGTCGATGAGTTCGTCGAGGCGTCCGTAGGCACTCTGAACGGTGGTCACCGAGGCGTAGAACCGTGCGGGATCGATGATGCGCCAGCGAGCGGTGGTATCAACCCAGATGAACTGCTGCTCGGCGGTCGGGATGCGCTGCGCTTCTCCGTCCCACGCGAGTATCCGCTGCGGGTACCGGACCACGTTGTCCAGCACGGGAGTCTTGAAGTGCAGCCCGGCCTCGGTGGTCACACCCACAATCTCGCCAAAGCGAATCACCACGGCCTGCTCGCCTTCGTTGACGATGTAGAGTGGCCCCAGCATAAAGAACACAATTACGACAACGGCAAGGACCACCAGGGCACTGACCAGTTTTTTGGGCTTCATCGGGTCCCCCCTTCGCGCTGAAGGTTCATCAGCGGAATAAAGTTTTGCAGTCCGCGATCGATCAGCTCGATATCGTCGTCACCGGAGAAGATGTCTTCCATCATTTCATAATAGAGACGGGTGCGCGTGGTATTCTGGTCCAGCCGGTATTCGGCGAGCACCGAGAGGAATCGCGCCGTCTCACCGCGAGCGCGGTTGACACGCTGCGCCGCGTAGCCTTCTGCCTGCTGCAGGATCTGCTGCGCCTGACCGCGGGCGCGGGGGATCTCCGCGTTGTACTGCTGCCGGCCCTCGTTGATCAGGCGGTTTCGGTCCTGTACCGCGCGGTTGACGTCCTCGAAGGCGTCCTGCACGCGGCCAACCGGCGGAACGATGTTCTGCAGTCGCACCTGGGTGATGTTCACCCCCATGTCAAAGGCGCCGAGGATATTGTTCATCATTTCCTGGCCCAGAAACTCGATATTGCCGCGCTCGTTACCCAGGACGTCGATGATCGCGCGGTCACCCACCAGCAGACTGATCACTGACTGTGAGACATCGCGGATGGTCTTGACGCGATTATCCGCGGAGCGCTGGTCGTTTCCCGGTCGGGCGGTGATGCCGAGACCACCCGGGTCAGCTTCGACGTTGAAGAGCCATGCCCGGGGATCGGTGATGCGGTACTGGATGATCCACTCCACGTCCACGATGTTGAGGTCTCCGGTGAGCATGATCGACTCTTCCGGAAAGGTCTGCTCCGCGTACCGCGTGGTGATCCCCATCGCTTCGGTGCGAAAACCAAACGACTGCGTCTGCACCACCTGCGTCGGGACGTTATAGTTGCGCTGGATGCCGAAGGGCAGCTTGAAATGCAGCCCGGGAGGTACGGTGCGGGAGTACCGGCCAAGGGTGACTACAACCGCTTCTTCGGTCTGGTCCACCATAAAAAAACTGCTTGTGACAACGCCCACCAGAACCACAATCACCAACACCGTGGCAATCAGACCTGGGTTGATCTTGAAGGGAAGATTCGGAGGGCTTACAGTACGCTCCGCCATGGATACTCCTTGTTCAGTGAGAAGGAAAGAATGATACCTTCACACTACCGGCAGGACCGGCGGCCGTCAAGCCGCGCGCATCACCGCAGAAAGACGAGGTGGATCAGTCCGTAGGCGAGCGAAACCGCTGCGATCAGGATCAGCAGAATAGGCCCGACCACCGAGGCGGCCGCGAGGAGCCAGGCGAAGGTGTCACCAAACCGCGGATTGTCGCTGTTGTGCGCACCGGAGGCACGCGCACAACGATCGGGACGGGGCCGACCGCTCACGAGACCGGGTGCACCTTGTGGCAGGCTACCTGTCGGCCGCTCGCCGTTGGCTTCAGCGCCGGTACGACCGTGCGGCAGACATCCATCGCCACCGGGCATCGGGTATGGAAAGGACAGCCCGAGGGCGGATTGGCCGGACTCGGTACGTCACCTTTGAGGATGATGCGCTTCTTCCTGATGGCGGGATCGCTCACCGGAATGGCCGACAGCAGGGCCTGGCTGTAGGGGTGAAGCGGTTCGCGATAGAACTCCGCCTTCTCGGCGACCTCTACCAGCTTGCCCAGGTACATTACGCCGACGCGGTCGGCCATGTGGCGCACGACGCTGAGGTCGTGGCTGATGAAGAGGTAGGTGAGTTGCAGGCTGTCCTGCAGCTCTTCGAGCAGATTGATGATCTGGCTCTGGATGCTGACGTCGAGCGCGGAGATCGGCTCGTCGGCAACGATGAACTGCGGATCGAGCGCGAGCGCCCGCGCGATCACCACCCGCTGTCGCTGCCCTCCGGAGAATTCGTGGGGGTAGCGCCAGCTGTGGTAGGCCTCGAGTCCACACCGCACCAGAACCTCTTCTACCCGCTGCCGCGCTTCGACGCCGGTGGCGATGCCGTGTACCTTGAGGATCTCGGTGATCGCGGCTCCAACGGTCATGCGCGGATTGAGCGCGCTGTAGGGGTCCTGAAAGACAATCTGCATCGCCTTTCGCAGATGCCGCATTCGTTCGCCGGACGCACCGAGGACGTCTTCGCCGTTGTAGCGAATCGAACCACCGGTTGCGCCGGTGAGGCGCAGGATGGTTCGTCCGGTGGTGCTCTTGCCGCAGCCGCTTTCGCCCACGAGGGCAAAGGTCTCGCCGGACCGGATGGCAAACGAGACGCCGTCCACCGCCTTCACGTGGCCCGTGGTGCGGCTGAGCACCCCGGTTCGGATGGGAAAGTACTTGCGGAGGTCCGTTACTTCCAGAACGGGTGCGTCCGTCCGTGCGCTGCTGCTCATGCGCGAACCTCCGGAGAATCGGTCTCGTGAAGCCAGCAGCGCACCTCGTGGCCCGGCTTCATTGTCGTATACCCGGGCATGCGTTGCGAGCAGACCGGCATCGCGTGGTCGCAGCGCGGGTGAAAGGGACAGCCGTCGGGCATGGAGAGCGGATTTGGTACGCTGCCGCGGATGAAGGGGAGGCGGCTTTTTTTCCCATCACGAGTTCCGGTGTCCTGGTCTGCGCTCGGGCGTGAACCGATGAGCCCCTGGGTGTAGGGGTGCTGTGGCTCGTGGAAGAGGGTCAATACGTCTGCCTGTTCCACCACCTTGCCCGAATACATCACCACAACGCGGTCGGCCATCTCCGCGATGACGTTGAGGTCGTGGGTGATGAAGAGGATCGACATACCGATCCGCTCGCGCAGCTCTCGCATCAGTTCCAGAATCTGTGCCTGAATGGTCACGTCGAGGGCGGTGGTGGGTTCGTCGGCGATCAGAAGCCGCGGATTGCAGCTCAGCGCCATGGCGATCATCGCGCGCTGGCGCATCCCGCCGGAGAAGCGGTGAGGGTACTCGTCGATCACCTCGTCGGGCCGGGGAATACCCACCAGCTTCAGCATCTCGATTGCCCGCGTCTTCGCAGCGGAGGTGTCGAGCTTCTGGTGAAGCATGATGGTCTCCATCAGCTGATTGCCGATGGTATAGACCGGGTTCAGGCTTGTCATCGGTTCCTGAAAGATCATGGCGATATCGTTGCCGCGAATCTTTCGAATCTGTGCCGAATTGAGTTTCAGAAGGTCGCGGTCGCCAAACTGGATTTCACCGCCTTCGATCACGGCCGGCGGTGTGGGCAGCAGCTGCAGGATACTCAGCGAGACGGCGGTCTTCCCGCACCCGCTCTCTCCCACGAGGCCAACCACCTCGCCGGCACGAATGTCAAATGAAACATCGTCAACCGCGCGAACCGTTCCGTCTTCGGTACGAAAACTGGTCCGCAGGTTCCTGATTTGCAGTAAGTTCTCCATTCACCGTCCTTTTTGACTACCGGGTCTTTGGGTCGAGTGCGTCACGCAGGCCGTCTCCCACCAGATTGAACCCCAGCACCATCAGCAGAATGGCCAGGCCCGGGTAGGTGGTTACGTGGTGGGCCGTACGGATATAGGCGCGGCCGTTACTGAGGATGGCACCCCACTCGGGGGTGGGGGCCTGCGCTCCCAGTCCCAGGAATCCGAGGCCGGCGGCCCAGAGGATCGACGTTGCAATCTGAAACGTGCTCTGCACGATGATGGGCGCGAGGCAGTTGGGAAGGATCTGGCGGAAGATGATGCGCATGTCGCCAAGCCCTGCCGCGTGAGCGGCCGTCACGTAGCTCTGCTCCTTGATCGCCAGGACCGAGCCGCGAACCAGCCGCGCATAGATGGGCACGCTCGCGATCCCGGTGGCGATCATTACGTTCTCAACGCCCACGCCGAGCACGGTCACCACGACAATTGCCAGAAGGATACCGGGAAAGGCGATCATGATGTCGATAAAGCGTTGCGTGAACATGTCGAGCTTTCCGCCAAAGTAGCCGCTCACCGCACCAATCGGAACGCCAATCACCACGCCGATAAAGACGGAAATGACGCCGATATTCAGTGAGATGCGCCCGCCGTAGAGCATGCGGCTGAACAGATCGCGGCCGAGCTCATCGGTTCCCAGGAAGTGCTCAGCGCTTGGCGGTTTGAGGCGGTTTCCCAGATTAATCCGCAGAGGATCGTGCGTTGCGAACAGCGGTGCAAAGAGCGATACCAGGACGAAGCCACCGATGATGCAGAGGCCCACCACCGCTGCGCGGTTTCGAACCAGATGGCGGAGTACCTCGCGAAACTCGCTGGTCTTCTCGCGCGGGGACGGGGCGGTTGTCGGGTTTACTTCAGTTGCCATCGGCTACTCCCCCCTTCCGGACAGATAGTGGATGCGTGGATCGAGAAAGGCGTAGATGATGTCCACCACCAGGTTGATCAGCACGAAGAGCAGCGCAAGCAGCATGACCGTGCCCTGGACGACGGGATAGTCACGACGCAGAATTGCGTCTACCAGCAGTCTGCCGACACCGGGCCAGGCGAAGACGGTCTCGGTGAGCACCGCGCCGCCGAGCAGAATGCCAAACTGCAGGCCCAGCACCGTGACCACCGGAATGAGCGCGTTTTTCAGCGCGTGCTTGTAGATGACCAGCCGCTCGTCCAGCCCCTTGGCGCGGGCGGTGGTGATGAAATCCTGGCGAAGCACGTCGAGCATGCTCGATCGGGTGATGCGCGCCATCAGGGCGGCACTCGCGGTTCCCAGGGTGATGCTCGGCAGCACCAGATGGCGGATTGTGCCGATACCGGTGGCCGGCAGCATACGCAGCTGCACCGCAAAGAGCAGCTGCAGCATCAGCGCCATCCAGAAGACCGGCGCCGCCACCCCCACCAGCGCGACCAGCATGCTTGCATTGTCGAAGAGTGAGTTGCGGCGCGTGGCCGAAATGATGCCGGCCGTTACCCCAAGCGTCGTCGCAATCACCAGCGCGATTGTCGCGAGGATGAGCGTCCGAGGAAAGCGTTCGCCGATCTCGGTGGTGACCGGCCGTCCACTGAAGATGGAGTTTCCGAGGTCGCCCTGCAGAAACCGCACCACAAAGCGGGCGTACTGGACGGGAATGGGCTGATCGAGTGCGTGGCGGACGCGAATCGCCTCAATGAAATCCGGTGTTGCGTTGACACCCGCCATGGCCCGCGCAGGGTCACCGGGAATCAACCGGACCAGAGAAAACACAATGATGGAAACACCGATGACCACCGGAATGGCGAGCATCAGCCGACGTGCGATGTATTGGTACAAGGAACGAATCTCCCGCTTAAGGTGGTGTCGCATCGGGCTCGTCGACCGAGCGCGCTACGTCACCCCGGCCCTCAGGCCGGAATGGCCCCCTTCCCCGAGGGGAAGGGGGCGAACCGGATTGCGTACTGAATCAGCGGAACGATGCTGCCCAGGCGCTCAGGTTCTCGAGCGGGTGATGGATCAGTCCCTGTACGTTCGAACGCACAGCGTTGATCTGTCCGGCGTTGTAGAGGAAGATCCACGGAGCATCGTCCCAGATCAGATCAACCGCCTCATGATACATGGTGCGGCGGCGATCCGGGTTGGTCTCGATGCGGGCCGCATCAAGCAGCTCGTCAACCCTTGGGTTGGAGTAGAACCCACGGTTGTTGCCGTTGGGGTTCCACTGCCGGGTGTGCAAGAGTGCGAAAAGACCGTAATCGGCATCCAGGGTCACGGTTCCCCACCCGAGCATGAACGAATCGTACTCGGCGCGATCCGGCGGTTGCGAGGTGAACTGCAGGTAGGCAGACCACTCGCGGGTCTCAAGGGTGGCGTTCACGCCGACGTCGGCGAGCATGGACTGGACCGCCTGCGCAACGGTCGCATCGAGCGGATAGCGGCCGGTGGGGTGGTGCAAGACCATATCGAAGCCGTTGGGGAATCCCGCTTCGGCGAGCAGTTCGCGGGCACGGTCGGGATTGAACTCGTAGGGTCCAACCGTGGTGTGGCCAAAGACTGCGTCAACAATGGGTGCATCGGCGACAAAGGCGTTGCCTTCGAAGATCGAGTCAACAATAGCCTGCTTGTCGATCGCGTAGTTCAGCGCGTGGCGAACCCGCTGATCGGTGAATGGCTCGCGGATATTGTTGAAGCTGATGTAGATGGTCCGGACGGTGGTCTGGAAGACTACGTCGATGTCCGGGTTCTGCTGCAGACGGGCGACGTCCTGCGGGGGAACGGCCATGATCGCGTCCGCCTCCCCGGTCTCGAGCGCCACGATCCGTGCCGACTCTTCGGGGATGAAGTTGAAGACCAGGTTGGGAATCTGCGGTATTGGTCCCCAGTAGTCTGCGTTCACGCTCATGCGGATGCTGTCGCCGCGGCTCCATCGTTCCATTACGTAGGGGCCGGTACCGACGGGAATCTCGAAGGTTCCGTCAGCCGCGAGGTCGCTGATCTGGTTGGGGCTCACAATGCCGATGAAGCTGTGCGAGAGGTGCGACAGGATCGGGGCAAAGGGCTGGGCTAGCGTGATCTGCAGGGTATACTCGCCGGTTGCCTGAATGTCCTGCACGCTGCCGAGCAGGAAGCGGTAGGCGGCACCCACTTCGGGATCCACAAACCGGGCGAGATTGGCACGAACCGCTTCCGCGTTCAACGGCGCTCCATCGTGGAAGGTGACGCCCTGACGGATCTCGAAGGTCCAGACGGTGCTGTCTGCGTTGGCCGACCAGCTGGTGGCGAGCATCGGCGTGAGGGTACCGTCCTCTTCCATGTAAATGAGACGCTCAACCACGTGCTCACCAACGGTGGCGGCAGGTGCAGAGGTCATCTTGACGGGATCGAGCGATTCCGGCTCAGCGCCAATGGCGATGGTCAGGGTATCGCGGACCGCGGCGGTGTCTGCGGCTTGGGGCCCGCATGCCACCAGACCGAGCACGATGAGAGTCGCGACGAGAGTAAAAACAATTCGTTTCACGGTTTCATCACTCCTTTTGTGTATGAATATGAGGGTCACTATAGGTGAGCGGTGCACACGGAGTCAAGAGTGCTGTCCTTGACACGCCGTTCAGGGCAAACCTATAGTGACGAGTTATGAAAAAGCGACTGATCACCTCGGCACTGCCATACGTCAACAACATTCCGCACCTGGGAAACCTCATTCAGGTTCTCTCCGCCGATGTGTTTGCACGGTTCTGCCGTCTGCGCGGCTACGAGACGCTCTACATCTGCGGAACCGATGAGTACGGGACCGCTACCGAAACCCGGGCACGCGAAGAAGGTATCTCTCCCAAGGAGCTCTGCACCCGGTACTACGAGATCCACAGCGAGATCTACCGCTGGTTCAACATCTCGTTTGACCACTTCGGGCGAACCTCGGCCCCGAACCATACCGAGATCACGCAGCATATTTTTCAGAAGCTGCACGAGAACGGCTACGTGGTCGAGCGCGAGATCGAGCAGCTCTACTCCGAGGCGTCGCAGATGTTTCTCGCGGATCGCTACGTGCGCGGAACCTGCCCGCACTGTGGGTACGCCGACGCCCGGGGCGACCAGTGCGAGAACTGCGGTAAACTCCTCGACCCCTCCGACCTCATCGATCCGCGCAGTCTTATCGACAACACGAGACCGGTGATGAAAACAACCCGTCATCTCTACATCGACCTTCCCAAGATCAGGCCCAGGCTGGAAGTGTGGCTCAAGGTGGCCGCGGAGGAAGGGCGCTGGGCCCGCAACGCCGTGCAGATGACGCAGGCATGGATCCGCGACGGCCTCAAGGAACGCGCCATCACGCGTGATCTGAAGTGGGGTATCCCCGTACCGCTGGACGGTTTTCGGGAGAAGGTGTTCTACGTCTGGTTTGATGCTCCAATCGGCTATATCTCGATTACCGCCTCGCTCACCGACAATTGGGAAGCGTGGTGGCGCAACCCCGAGCAGGTAGACCTGTTTCAGTTCATTGGAAAAGACAACATCCCCTTTCACACGGTAATCTTTCCGAGTTCGCTCATCGGTACCGGAGAGAAGTGGACTCTTCTGCACCATATGTCCTCTTCAGAATACCTGAACTACGAGGGCGGCCAGTTCTCCAAGAGCCGCGGGGTTGGGGTGTTTGGCACGGACGCGCAGGAGACCGGAATCCCGGCCGACGTCTGGCGGTTTTATCTCTACTACAACCGCCCCGAGACGTCGGACTTCACCTTCACCTGGGACGACTTCCGCGAGAAGATCAACGGCGAGTTGATTGGAAACCTGGGGAACCTGGTCAACCGCACGCTCGCTTTCCAGACCAAGTTTTTTGGAAACAGCCTTCCTGAGGAGGACAGCGCGGGAACGGTCACCAGTCCCGAATGGAAGGAGTTCTGGAACACGGTGCGAACCATGGAGTCGGAGATCACCGATTACCTCGAGGGCGCCCGGCTGCGCGATGCCTTCCGTACTGTGTTTGCCCTCTCTTCCTATGGAAACAAGGTGTTCCAGGAAGCAGAACCGTGGAAGACGCGAAAGGAGAATCCGGAAGCCACGGCCGTTCTTTTGAAGAACCTCATCTATCTGATTCGTGATCTCTCGATTCTGATTGCTCCCTACCTTCCGGATACCGCCGTGCGGATCGGGGAGTTTCTGGGTCTGAACGCTACCACCTGGGACGATCTGGGCAACCTCGGCGGAATCACCACCGTCTCTGCTCCCACGATTCTGTTCTCCATCGTCGAGGCAGAGACGATCGAAGAGCTTCGCGCGCGTTTCTCGGGAACGCAGGCCGAGCGCGCCGCAAAGAAGGCGGCCGAGCCGACCATGGAAGAGCGCTTCCGCGAACGCGTGGAGCTGCGGGCGGCGAAAATCACCGCGGTGGAACGCCACCCCAAGGCCGACAAGCTCTTCATTGAGCAGGTCGATGACGGCAGCGGCGAACCACGCACCATTGTCTCAGGGCTGGTGGGGCACTACACCGAAGAAGAGCTCGTGGGCCATACCATTGTGCTGGTCTCCAACCTCAAGCCGGCAAAGCTTCGCGGTGTGGAAAGCCGCGGCATGCTGCTCGCAGCCGAGGGCACCAACGAAGACGGCAGCAAGAAGGTCGATGTGCTCTTTGTCGATCATGCGAAGCCGGGAGACCGGCTCGCTCTGCACGGCGACACCCCGTCCGAGGAAACCCTGTCGCAGATCGATATCGACTCGTTCTTTGCGATCCCTCTGCGGGTGAAGGATCGCGTCCTGACCGTGGGTGACACCGCGATCGAGTGCGCGGGGCAGGCGGTTACCGCACCGGTGGTACCCAACGGCCCGGTGGGCTGAACACCCATGGCCGTCGAGCTTGTCCCGGTTTCCGCCGGTGAACTGCCCGCTGGCTCCACCTTGTTGCAGACCGAGCTCTGGGCGCGGCTGAAGTCCGAGTTTGGCTGGGAGGCGCATCGGTTTCGGGTGACTGGCGTCGGCGGCGACGACCGGCCGCTGCTGCTGCTGACCCGTCGGATGCGCGCGGGGTTTGCACTGGGGTATCTTCCGCACCCGCTGGCCGATCAGCCGCTGGACACCGTGGCAACCCTGCCAACGCGTCTTACCTCCGCGCTTCCTGACCGGCTCCCCACCGGGCTTACCCTGCTCCGCGTTGACTTTGCCCACGAGGCGGACGCCCCGGGCCTTACCTCGCAGGGTCTGCGTCGGGCGCCGGTCGACATTCAGCCCGCATCGACCGTTGTGGTTGACCTTGATCCCCAACCCACCGATCTGCTTTCCAGCATGAAGCCCAAGACGCGCTACAACATCCGGCTCGCCGAAAAGCGCGGGGTCACCGTCCGCGAGGTTTCCGGTTCGTTTCTGCCCCGCTGGTACGCGCTCTACCGGGAAACCGCCGAGCGTGACCGCATCGTCCTGCACAGTGGAGAATACTATCAGCGACTCTTTGATCTGGCGGACGAGGAGCCGGATGTCCGGCTGCGGCTTCTGATCGCCGAACACGAAGGAGATCTGCTGGCCGGGATTGTGGTGTCGCAGGTGGGCGCCTCCGCGACCTATCTCTACGGCGCATCGTCCAACGTGAAGCGCAATCTGATGGCGAGTTACGCCGTCCAGTGGGAGGCGATGCGGCGGGTGCGCGAGGACGGCTGCCGTACCTACGACCTGTTTGGCATTCCCCCAACGGACGATCCGGCGCACCCGATGGCGGGGCTCTACCGGTTCAAGACCGGTTTTGGCGGCAGGATCGTGCACCGCGCCGGCTGCTGGGACGCGCGCGTGCAGCCGCTTCGTGCGGCGCTCTTCTGCGCAGCCGAGCGCGCGCGCACCTTCTACTTCAAGCGGGTGCGACGCTCCTTTTGACCCGCATCACGCTTCGACTCCGCCGGACCAATCGCTCAGACCAGACCGAACTCGCGTTCGAGCCGCTCGTAGGCGTCGATCACCGTTCGCACGTAGCGTCGCTTCTCCGGGTAGGGGTGGTAGAAGAACGAGCGCTTGAACCCGTAGACGATGATGTTCTTCAACTGCTTGGGCGAAATATCGAAGGTGTCGATTGCCAGGCGGAGCTCGTCGGTGACGGTTGTGTGCGATACCAGGCGGTTGTCGGTGCAGATGGTGACCGAGAGGTTCTCTTCGAGCATGCGGCCGAGCGAGTGCATTTGGGGCTGACGGATGTCGGGCGAGGTTTGCAGGTTACTCGTGAGGCAGACCTCGATGGTCGTGCGATTGTCGGCAATGAACTTGGCGAGGTTTTTTACGTAGCGGGTCCGGTCGGTTACCTCTTCAGAGCGAATCAGCGATTCGTTGAACAGATGCAGGCCGTGGCCGATTCGGTCGGCGTGCAGTCGGGTGATGGCCTGGAAGATCGACTCGGGTCCGTACGCTTCTCCGGCGTGAACGGTCTTGTTGATGAAGTGCTTGTGGACCCAGGCAAAGGCTCGCTCGTGCACCGCGGCGGGATTGCCAAGTTCGGCGCCCGCCAGATCAAAGCCGACTATCTGGATGTCGCTCTCGTTTCGAAGCTTGACCGTCGCCTTGGCCGCCTCCAGCGAGGCGTACTGCGTGATTTCCACGGGGGTGGAATACCGGTGCGCGTCGACAAACTCGCGGTAGTAGCGTGAGAACCCACCGGTGAAGAAGCGCATCGCGCAGACGATGATGCCGTACTCAAACAGGGGCTCCCCGTCCTTAAGGGCGCTGTTCAGTTGGGTGCGCGCCCGGCGCAGCCCGTCGTCCACCGCTCGCATCACCTCTTCAAACGACTGGGTCTCGTGCATGTTGAGCTGCGGGGCAAAGCGGACCTCGAGGTAGCGTACTCCTTCGGTCGCGTTATCCATTGCGAGCTCGTACGCAACGCGTTCGAGGCTTTCGTGATCCTGCAGAACGGCACAAGTCCACTGGAAACCGGAGAGATACTCGGTGAGGTCGCGGTAGTGAGGCTTAAAGACCAGCTCGCGAAGGCCGTCCTCGGTGAAGGAGGGCAGGGGAACGTCGCGCTCGCGCGCCAGCTCGATCAGTGTCGACAGGCGAAGGCTTCCGTCCAGATGGACGTGAAGATCGGTCTTGGGGATCCTCTGAAGGAACTCATCGGGTATGCGGCTCATGTCGGCCTCCTGCGGGTCATGATAGGAAAAAACGGCGTGCGCGACCAGCATCCCCGCGCGCGGGCGTTCCCGGCGCGAGGTAGCCCCGCGTGCACGCGGCGACCCGGCTCAGTGGCTACGTGGCACGGGAGCGAACCAGCTCCCGAAAGGAGTCGCCGCGGTGGAACTCGTTTCGGAACATGCCAAACGACGCGCAGCCCGGCGAGAGCACCGCCACCTCCCCGTCCGAAGCGTCGGTCGCTACCGCCGTAACGGCAGCCTCGAGGGTGGGGAAGGGGCCGTGATATGAGAGCCCGGCTTCGCGGAGGTCTGCTGCAATTCGATCCGTTCCCGTTCCCGCCAGCAGATAGAGGCCGGCAACCATCGAGGCAATCGCGCGGAACGGAGTCACGTCGAGCCCCTTATCGCTGCCGCCGCCAATCAGTCGCACCGGACGGTCAAAACTGCCCGCGGCGGCGAGGGCAGCCTCTGCGATTGTGGCCGCCGAGTCGTTGTACCACCGCACGCCCGCGATGGTTGCCACCAGCTCCATGCGGTGCGGGATGCCGGCAAATCGGGAGACCGCGTCGGCCACGCGGTCGGGGTGGTGTCCCAGACAGCGCAGGGCCGCGGCCACGTAGAGAAGGTTTTTGCGGTTGTGCTCGCCGAGCAGGGCCACCTCGCGCGGGAGGATGCGCTGCGGCCCCTCAGCCGTGAGTATCCACCCTTCGCCCCCGTCGATCCACGCCCCGGGTGCCACATCTGCCGGCGGGTGAGCGCTCACCATCATCGGCCGGGCGGGGGTGAGGGCGGCGTAGCGGGGGCCCCACTCGTCGTCGGCGTGCAGCAGGGTGAGGCCGTCGGTGGGCTGACCGCTGAAGATCACCGCCTTGTCGGCAAAGTAGTCCTCGAAGCGGGCGTAGTAGTCCATGTGGTCGTGCATGAGATTGGTGATCACGGCGACCTCGGGTTGCAGCAGCGGCGCGCGGCGCTCCTCCGGATCGCTGTCGGGAAGCAGCAGCAGGTCGCCGAGCTGAAACGACGAGAGTTCGAGCACTACCGTGTCAGCCTCGGTCAGCTCATCCACAAAGGTCAGCGGAGAGACGGTAATATTTCCGCCGAGGCGGCTGGAGACCCCAAGTCGGGAGAGCGCATCGTGCATGCAGCTGGCGGTAGTTGATTTTCCCTTGGTTCCCGTAATAGCAATGACCCGCGCGGGGTTGCGGCGCAGGAAGAGCGAGATATCGGTTTCGATGAAGGAGGCGAGCTGCAGGTAGCGCGAGGTGCGCGGAACCGCCGGGTTCTTCAGTACGATATCGGCTGTGCGAAAATCGTCGTCCTCGTGCCGACCGAGCACCAGCCGAACCGGCAGCGAACCGAGCTGCGCAAGCGTCGACGCGAGCTGTTCCTCGGTTCGCAGATCGGTCACGGTCACCTGCGCGCCGTGAGCACAGAGGTAGCGGGTCGCGGCCAGACCGCCACCGTGCAGACCAAGCCCCATGACGGTGACGCGCACACCGCTCAATGCACCGGCTGATGGGCCGTCTGCTGTTTCACTTCGCTTCAACCACGTACTCCTTCATGTTCTGCGCGTTCAGGTAGGGGCGCATGCGGATCCGGGACCACTCCTCGTGCGGGGTAACCTGCCGGCGCATTTCCTGGAAGATCGGTAGCTCGTCTGAGAACGGCTGAGCCTTCAGCTCTTCGAGTATCTCGTCCATCCGGGGAAGGATGATCGTTCGCGCATCGTGCAGCGTGTCCAGCGCATTCTGTCGTGCCGATGCGGAAATGTCGAGCGGGCTGTGACAGAGGCAGCGGTAGCGCGCGTGCAGCGGAAACCAGGGGTAGATGCGGGCACCCTGCGGCAGAAAGAGGCGGGTGAAGAAGCGGTTCAGCTCGCGGTCGATCCAGATCCCCTGCGTAACGTAACCCCGACCCGTCTCGCCAATCCAGGTCTGCGAGATCGATCGTTCCATGCCAACCCGCAGCGTACCGTCGGTCGTCTCCGCGTCACGCAACGGCACAAAGTCTACCGTGAGGTAGATGCGGTTGGTTCGGTAGCGCGGTGCGATATCGTTGCTGCCTCGGGTAATCACCTCGTGCTCCAGCGGTCGGTAGGCCATATCGACGGTTACGAGCAGGAGCGTGGGACGTTCTGCTTCGGCGAGCAGACCAAAAAAGAAGACCCACGATGCGTGCATGGGGTCGAAGGCGCAGTCGAGCCCGTGCAGCGCACCGGCGAGCGAGGAAGCGGTCTGATCGATAAGGTTTCCCACCGCGTCAAGATAGTGGGGCGAGGGTTCGAGTTTTTCGACGGGATGATGAATCGGAATTGGAAGAACGTCGAAGGGCCGATCGAGCTCGAAGAAAAACTCTTCGTTCTGGGTGAATCGCCGTGCGGCGTTGGGCCCTTCGGCCGGTATCTCTCGAAGCCGCTCGGTGAGTTCAGGCGCGGCAGGCGACAGGGCAAGGCGACCGGAAACCTCGCGCATGGTGAGGACTCACTCCTCCCGGTCAAACTCGGCCGGATCGATCACCGATTCTTCCTCTCGGTGAATTCGAAAGATCACCCAGTCCTCCCCGTCGGGACGCAGCCACAATCGCTCAGTCCTGCGAAACCCCTGCGCCGCGACCCGTTCCACAACGGCGGTGTCGGTTGATGACGGTGCCTGCTCGACCGGCCTGCCGGGTTCACCCGGCTCTCCCGGCATCCACATTTCGAAGCGCGCCTGATAGACGACCTCGTTCTCTTCTACCCTGATTGGCTCCAGTTCCAGCAGGGCCGTTCCCCACGGCATGGCGCCTTCGGGTATCGGTGGGCTGCCCTCCCGCCGCCACTCGTCGGCGTCGATGAAGCCCGAGGTCATCTCTACGGCCATGCGCATGCGCGACATGACGAAGAGGTTGGTCACCATGCGGATCTCTTCGCGCGCCGCGCCGTCGACCACGGCGTCTTCCATCAGCGCGTGATTGAACTCGTTTATGGCACCGTAGAAGGCGCGTACCACCTCGGTGGGGGGAAGCCCCGCGGTCTGCCGTGGCTGCAACCGGTTGCGGATGATGGTTCCCGGGACACTTCCCACCAGCGCCACAACAAGCGCTATGGTGACAACCCGCTTCCAGTGCTTGCGCCAGAACTCACGGCGACGGAACACCCCGCTGGATCGCTTGTCGGCGACCGCGGCCCGAGCGAGAATCTCGCTTCGCTCTTCGTCGGTAATGGGGCGAAACACCGACTCGTGACGCCACTGCCGAAACCGTTCGGTCCATACCGCGGCATCGATCGTATCGGTGTGTTCGGGGCGGAGTACCGCGTCGATCTGTTGGGAGACCTCGGGAAGAATCTCCGGGTTTCGCAGCCACGCCTCCATCGGCGCGCGTGCGCGCATGAGGTTGCGAAGTTCGTCTTCATCGGTGGTGGAGAAGGGAAACTCGCCGGTCAGCCCCCGGTACGCCATGACCGCAAGTGCAAACGAGCGATTCTCCCGGTCCGTGCGACCCGGATGGGTATAGACTGAGAAGAACTCCATGCGGTTGCCGGCAGACTGCTGGGTGGCAATGGCGGCGGAGAGCGCGGCAGGAAGGAAGAGGAGGCCGCCGTCGTCGGTAAGGAGAATGGATCGGGTGTGAACCGGCCCGATCTCCAGCCCCTCACGCTCGGCCACCCGAAAGCCGTCTGCCACGCGCGCAAGATAGGGCAGGAGGTGCTCCCAGTCGAGCCGGAGAAACTCCGACAGCGGACGTGCGGCGACGGCCTCGCCGTAGAGCACGATTCGTCCTTCGTGCTGGGTCACCCCCGCGATGCGCCACGGAGTGACCGTCGCGCCGTGAACCATCCAGCCGTGACCAGGGTTCTCCCTGGCAAGTGCGGCGGTGCTCACAGGCTTGGCCGGAATGTACGTGACGATTCCGAGAAAGGCTTCTCCGGACCGGTGAATACTCACCAGACCGTCGGTCAGTGGGGTGATTGTCATTGCCATGGCTCTTCGTACTTCAATATGTCACCGAAGCGACCGATCGTCAAATACTTCGGCGGTAAACCGGTAGAGGACCGCTTCGGGATGGCGCCAGCAGATGTCGCGACGACCCGCCTTGGCACAGACGTGCATCAGAAAATCTTCGACGCTCCAGTTCCGTCCTTCGGCAACCTGGGGCAGCAGCAACCCGGTCCGTCCGGCGATTTCGATGTACGCGCCGTGGGTCCCGAGCACGATTTGATGCTCGGACGCGATGATCTCAAAGGGCGACAGCAGGGAAATCTCAATGTCCAGCTCGGCGAGCTCTTCCGCCGAGGCAACCGGGGAAAAGCGATGGTCGGTAAAGGCCGCCTGCTGGGCAACGGCCACCACGTCGCGCTCGAGTGACCGCCGGCAGTGAAGATAGCCGACACAGCCGCGCAGTTCGTTGCGCTCGTGGGTATGCAGCGACACAAAGATGCCGCATTTCGCCCGGCGCACCTCGTGTGGGGCCAGCACCTCGCGCTCACGTCGTGTTCGGGAAACCCGCGCCGCGATGGCCGAGCGGGCTCGTTGCAACAGCCACTGCCGTCCCTCGTTGGTCATTCCGATGAGGTGCCTCCGCGCAGCCGTGCGAGCCGGCTGGGATCGATGCGAACCGTAAGGTTCTTTTCCTGGGTTGGGATCACCGTTCCGGTCTTGCCGTGTTTGGCGCGGCGAAGGTACTTCACCGGGGTGTAGTAGACGTCGCCGTCTGCCTTCCCCTTGCTGTAGGCGAGGGCGAGGGTCGCGGCGTCGAGCAGAACCTCGAGCGGGACGCTCTTGCCCGGGATCTGCTTCACAAACACGTAGGCTCCCGGATAGTCACGGGCGTGAAGCCAGATGTCGTTACCGCGGGTGTGTCTGCGCAACAGTTCATCGTTTTCTTTTGCCGTGCGCCCCAGAAGGATACGAAACGGACCGCTGGAGAAGCTCAGCCCCGGTGGTGGCGTAGTCTCGCGCCCACCGGTCGCATCGCCCCGGCCCGCGGTCGCGCGTCCGATGGCTGCCTCCAGAACTCGTGGGTCCTGTTCGGTGTCAACCGAGGTCAGCCGGGCCTGGGTCTCGGCGAGTCCGTGCTCGATCTGCTGCAGGTCCTGTTCGAGATGTACTCGTGCCGCAGAAGCACGCTTGCGGCGGCGAAAGTATCGCTCGGCGTTTGCCGACGCGCTCAGCCGCTCGTCGAGCTCGATGGTCACCTCGTTTCCGGGCGATTCGTAATCCTCGACCGTCAACCACCGCGAACCCGGTGCAACGGCGTGGAGGTTTGCCATGATCAGGTTACCGAGGCGCTGAAAGCGCGCATCGTCTTCGGTTTCCCGAAGCCGATGCAGTACGGTCTCCCGCCGTTGGGAGAGTCGATCCATCTCAGCGGTGAGTTCCCGACGTGAGCGCTCTCGGGCGAGCTCGAGTCGCCGTGCCGAGGCTTCAAAGCGATAGTGCCGGTCGAGACGCGCGTTGAAGTCCCCCTCGCCGGGCAGCTCACGCACCACAAAGTCGTCGGCTACGGAGTGTGCTGCCGGTGCCGCCGGGGATGAGATGCGCGGTTGTGGGGTGTAGGTTCCGCCGCTGACTTCGTTCTTGCCGGGGCGACGGAAGCAGGCGTCAATGATGGTTCCCGTCTCGTCGGTGAGCAGGGCGTTGGCGGCAGGCCCCCAAAGCCGTATCCAGAGCTGGAGAATCTCGCCGCCCCGACGAACGGTGATACATACGATGCGGTCACAGTTGACGTGTTCCACGCTTGTGATGCGTCCGCCCTGCAGACGAGAGCGCAGGAGCTGCTCAAACCGTTGCCGGCGACCGCCGGCTTTGGGCGCCCAGCTGGTGCGGTGAATCCGGCACGCGCGTGGCTCGAGAGAGATCAGAAGATGGAAACTTTCTCCGGGGCGGAAGCATTCGAGGACAAGATTTCGGAAATCGGGTTGGACAATCTTTCTGACGTGACAGTCGACCAGCGGTAACTCGTCGAGAACGCGGTCGATCTCCCGCCAGTTGAGCGACATCGGGCTACTCCTGCTCGGAAACCGCCTGCAGAATGGCGTCCGCCTCAGCGACAAAAATCTCGTAGTCTTCGATCGAGTAAAAGACGCAGAAGACGGTGCGCGGCACGGTATTGCGATAGAGAAACTCGCCGATGGCACCAAATGCAACGCGCGCGGCGCGTTCGCGGGGGAAGCCGTAGGCGCCCGTGGAGATGGCGGGGATTGCCACACTGTTGGCCGCGTGGCCGGCGGCCAGATCGAGGCTGTTGCGGTAGCACGCTTCGAGCAGGGCGTCTTCGTGCTGTTTTCCATCCTTCCAGACGGGTCCCACGGTGTGGATGACGTACCGGGCGTCGAGCTTCCCGCCGCGGGTGATGCACGCACGACCAATTGGAAGCCCTTTGGGAAACGAGTGGCGGCGAATCTCGCGGCACTCGCGCATGATTGCCGGTCCGCCTCGGTGATGGATGGCTCCGTCGACTCCGCCACCACCGAGCAGCGACGCATTTGCCGCGTTTACAATGGCATCGACCGACATCTCCGTGATGTCGCCCACGGTTGCGATAAGCCGTCCCTGATAGTATTCACGCATGGTGTCCTGCATGGTTCCATCATACGCCCGCGCTCCGCGGCTGTCCACCGTCGTCGAGCACGCTCGCGACGGTTCCCACGAGGTAGAACGATCCGGTAACCAGTACGCTGCCGCTCATTCCGGCTAGAAAGCGGCAATGGTCGACCGCCTCGGCGGGGTCATCAAGGCGGGTGCAGGGAACGTTCAAGTTGGCGAAGGCAGCCGCGGTAGTGGTCGGATCGGCGGGTTTGAACGTACCCGCACGGGTGACCACCACGGTCTCGAACAGGGGGGCGAGGACGCGGGCCATGGGCAGCGGATCCTTCCCCTGCGAGACGCCGAAAAGCAGAATGCGCGGCGATGTGGAAACCTCGGCGAACGCGTCGGCTACCGCACGCACCGAGTCGGTGGTGTGAGCGCCGTCAAGGAAGAAGCGCGGCCCGTTCTCACGCTGTTCGAGGCGGCCCGGAATCCACGCATCGGACAGCCCGCGCTCGATGACCGGTGGTGGAAGGTCGGGAAGCAGCCGTCGCACCACTGCCGCCGCGAGGGCGGCGTTAGCGGCCTGGTGCCTTCCAATGAGGCGGAGCGGTGCGGCAAACCGAACGCCATCGATGCAGAAGGCACAGCCCCCCTCGTGCCAGCTCAGGTCGAGTACGCTATCCGTGAAATCCCAGAGCGGGGCCCCGGCTCGCACAGCGTGCTCCACAAACACCGCGTGCGCTTCGGGCCGCTGCGCAGAGATGAAGACCGGTTTCCCCGGCTTGATGATGCCCGCCTTCTCCCCGGCAATGGCCGCGATGGTGGTGCCAAGGTACTCGGTGTGTTCAAGTTCAATGGGGGTGATGACCGAGGCCACGGGAAGCACCACGTTGGTGGCGTCGAGTCGTCCGCCGAGTCCGGTCTCGAGCACCACCCAGTCGAGGCCAACACGCCGGAAGAGCAGGAAGGCGAGAAGGGTGAGAAGCTCGAAGGTGGTCGGCTCGCCGCTGAACCCATCGCCTTTTTCACCGCCGGCGGAACCGTCTGCATCACCGTCTGCTCCGGAGCGTGCCCGGCCGTGCATTCGCGCTCGCACGTGCTCCTCGATGTCGCGCATCAGTTCCAGAACGAGGCGATCGTCCGGTGCGGGATCGATCCGGTAACGCTCGCGGTAGGAGCGTACGTGGGGGGAGTAGTAGCCGCCCACGCGAAAGCCTGCGGCGGTGAGCACGCTCTGGATGAAGGCACAGGTCGAGCCCTTGCCTTTGGAGCCGGCCACGTGGATGGCCGGGGTCGCGTGATGGGGATTACCGAAGGCGGAGAGCAGTTCGCGCATGCGGTCGAGGCGGTACTCGCGGTGAACCCCTCCCGGCTGCTTCTCCAGGTTGGTGAACGACTCGAACCAGGCGAAGCCCGCCTCGACGCTCGCGATCATCTTGCTGGTACGGAAAGTGCGCGGTCGGCGCTCCCTGGATCCGCGGTCACCGGGAACCCTCTTCGCGGCGGCGCAGGGCGGCGGCGTGGGTATAGAAGCCCTCGTAGTCGGCCAGTGCGATGACGTGGTCGCGCATGTCCTGGTATCCCTGCGGTGTGATGTGCACCACCGAGGCGCGCTTCTGGAAGTCGTGCACCGAGACCGGTGACCAGGTCTTTGCCTTTCCCCCGGTAGGCAGGATGGCGTTTGCCCCCGCAGCGTAGTTGGCCAGGCTGAAGACCGAGTGCTCGCCGAGCAGGATCTCGGAGGCGTTGTGGATCATGCCGAGGACCTCGTAGGGCTCCGCGGTGTTGATCTGGAGATGCTCGGGGGCAAACTGATCGACGATGCGTGCGGCGTCGGCGAGGTCTTCGGCGAGGATGATCCCTCCGTAGTTGGCAAAGACGTCGGTAAGGAAGGTGCGCCGCGGCTCGGGAGCGTCAGCCACCAGGGCCGGGACAATCTCGGCCACCGCCTCGGCAACGGGGAGGCTTGGGGTTATGAGCAGGGCACTGGAGTCCGAGCCGTGTTCGGCCTCAACCAGCAGGTCCAGGGCCACCTTCCACGGATCGGCGTACCGGTCGGCCAGCACGATGCTCTCCGACGGGCCGGCCGGAAGTCCTACATCCACCATGCCGGAGACAATGCGCTTGGCCGCGGCGACGTAGACGCTGCCCGGCCCAATGATCTTGCACACCGCGGGTACACTCTCGGTGCCCCAGGTCAGTGCCGCCACCGCCTGACTGCCGCCGCAGCGCGCAATTCGGGTGACGCCGCAGAGTCGCGCTGCGTACAAACACGCGTCGTCGATTGTACCGTCTCGGTCGGGCGGAGTGGTGACCACCAGCTCGGGCACCCCGGCAATCACCGCCGGTACCGCGAGCATGTAGAACATGGAGGGGAAGCTTCCGCGCCCGCGCGGCACGTAGAGTCCCGCCGACGGAATGGGCGTGGTGCGCTCACCCGCCCAGAGCCCGCCGCGGATTTCGTGCATCGGCATGGCAACTGAATGCTGCGGCTCGTGGTAACGGCGCACGTTTTCGATCGCGTACTCAAGCGCGCGTTTGACCGCGGGATCGAGTCGCTGTTCGGCACGGTCAAACTCTTCTTCGGTGACGATGAGGGGAAGGTGGTCAAACTCCGCCTGGTCGAAGCGGCGTGCACAGTCGCGAAGCGCCGCGTCGCCGCGTTGGCGCACGTCGTCCATGATGTCGCGCACGGCCGGGAGAATCGCCTCGATATCGGTCTCTGAGCGGGCAAGCAGGGCACGGCGCCGTTGGGAGTCGAGCTCGGCCCAGCGATAGATGGGAACCTTCATGATGTGCGTACGGTACTATTCCGGGAAGCGCTCGTCAACTCGATCTGGGGGGAACCGGAAACCGCCCGCACTCCCGTTGGGGAATACGGGCGGACCCGGCAAGGATTCCGGCGGGCCTACTCCATCCCGACGACTTTTTTCGCCGCCCGCAGGTAGTTGGTGTTGGGCTTGTCGGCAAGGCCGAGTTCTTCGACAACCTGCTTCATACCCGCGTAGTTCTCGCTCTCGGCGCACGCGGTTTCAATCAGGGCACCGTTAAACCAGACCTGAGCGTATTCGCAGATGATTCCGTCGATGGTGAATCCGTAGCGCATCTTTTCTACGGTGACCGGGGCCAGCTCGGGGTGTCTGCGCGCCATGGTGATGAACTCATCGATGGTGTAGGAGTCGGCGTCCAGTTTCATGTCCGCCTTGAGATGGGACACAATCTCGGCAAGGTCATCGCGCTTGACGGGAAACTGAAACTTCCCACGGGGCTGGAAGATCTCGTATCCTTCCGGGGTCTCTCCCACCTTGGTCTTGATGTCCAGCAGCCCTTCGCGTACCTTCACGTTTGCTTCGTTGGTGTGCACCGAGAGGAAGTAGGTCTCGAGGGGCATGCGACGCGCGGCAAACAGAACGGTCTTGCCGTTCCAGATCCGCTGTTGCACGTGCTCGATTACTCCCTGTTCGAAGACGCGAAATTCGGCGCGGGGCACGATTTTTGCGGCATCTTCCTTGCTGGTTGCCTCGTTTTTGGCGTATACGTCCGGCATGTTGTCTGTCTCCTTTCTGTATGGTACCGCGCGCCACAGTAGGCAGAGTGCAGTGCAAGCGCTTTGGTACACCCGTTCAATGAATGCCCGTATTGTATCATGGGCTATCGATTTCGATCCAATCAAAATACGTGTTCGTGAGGATAGAGATCTTTTATGATCACCGGATATCGATTTGCTTGACAGGAGTTCCTGCTATGCCGGACCATGGTGCATATCCTTAAGGAGGCATCCTATGGCCCTGACACCGGGAATCGAAAAACTCCGGAGCTATCTCGCTACCACCAGGACCCGCATCGCCGGCGGCGGAACCGTCTGTTGCGTGGTTGGAAATGAAGCCGCCGATCTCGACTCAATGGCGTCCGCAGTGATGTACGCGTACTGTCGCGATCTCAGCACGGACGCGAACGGCATCACCTATGTACCCGTGATCAATATTCCGCGGGCGGACTACAAGCTCCGCACGGAAGCGGTCTACCTGTTCACGGAGGCGGGTATCGATCCTGACTGGCTCATCTTCATCGATGAGATCGACCTGGCGGCCCTGCACAGCCGCGGACGACTGAAGATCGCGCTGGTCGATCACAACAAGCCGGCCGCCGCACAGGCGAGCTACGCGTCCACCGTGATAGAGGTGATCGATCATCACAAAGACGAGGGGCTCTTCACCGACGCAACGCCGCGGGTGATCGAGCCCGTAGGCTCCGCGGCCACCCTGGTTGCCCAGGCTATTCTGGACCGCGATCCGGCGCTGCTGGAGGAAGGTTCGGCGAAGCTGCTGTTGGGAACCATTCTGCTTGACACGGTCAATCTGGATCCCGAAGCCAAGCGCGCTACCGAGCAGGACGAGAAGATCGTGGATCAGCTGTTGTCCCTCTCCGGTGCAAATCGGACGGAGCTGTTCGATGCGCTGCAGTTTGAGAAGTTCAACGTATCGGCGCTCAGCAGTGCCGATCTGCTGCGCAAGGATTACAAGCAGTGGCAGATGGGTGAGACCCGGGTGGGTATCTCGTCGGTTCTGCTGTCGGTTGCGGACTGGTTGAAGAAGGACTCGGGACTCTCTGCGTCACTGGCCGGCTACGCGAAGAGCCAGGGGCTGGATGTGTTGATCGCCATGAACGCCTACACCAATCCCGACTTTACCCGCGAACTGGTCGTCTACTGCCCCAACGAAGCGTTGCGAACCAGGCTGCTTGATTTTCTCAACGCAAGCGACCTCGGCCTCTCCGCAATCGCGAGCGACTCCGTGGACGGGGCGACGGCGCTCTTCGCCCAGGCAAACCTCGGCTATTCGCGCAAGAAGCTACAGCCGCTACTCGACGGATTCTTCGCTTCGAAAGCGTGAGACCACGAAGTCGATAAAGCTCTGAAGCACCGGAGTGATCGGTTCTTTCTCGGGATGAGAGAGCCAGATCTTCCGGTGCAGATTGAGTCCGGTCACCGGTACCCGGGTGAGCCAACCGCTCGCCGTCTCGGTTTTTACCATTAACTCGCAGAGAATACTCACCCCGAGGCCGCGCATGACCATGCGCTTGATCGCCTCGGGGTTTGCCATTTCAAACGCCAGGTTGAACACCAGGTTCAACGCCCGAAGCCGTTCTTCCACCGCTTTACGCGTCAACAGGTCTCGCGACGGCAGGATCAGCGGCTGTTCAGACAGCTCTGCGATGTCGATGGATGGACGGCCCGCGAACGGGTGGTTGTTTGAGACCACTGCTACCATGGGATCCCGGTAGAGGAACACCTCGGCAAACCGCGAGCGGCGCTTGGGTTTGGTGGCCCTGCCCAGGATCGCAATGTCGATTTCATTGGATGCGAGCATTTGTTCAATTCGCCCCGAACTTGCGATCTCCAGCGTGAATCCGCATTTGATGCCGCTGTCGCGGAACTCTGCGATCAGCTCGGGAACCAGGTGTATGCCCGGGAGACTACTTGCCCCCACTCGAATCATCCGGTTGTGCATTTCGACCGCGTTGTGCACCACGTTCAGCGACTGGTCGAACATCGCGAGCAGCTGTTCGGCCAGGGGAAAGAGCTGCTCGCCCGCGTCAGTGAGCTCGAGGTGCTGGCCTACGCGACGGAAGAGCCGCGCTCCGTAGGTGTTTTCCAGTTCGCGTATCTGGGCGCTCACAGCGGGCTGCGTATAGTAGAGTTGCTCGGCAGCCTTGCTGATGTTTTTCAGCGTGGCCACCGTATGGAATGCGCGAAACTTCACAACGTCCATGATAAAATTTCTTGTTCTCACAGTATACAAAGGTTTTATTTGACACCGCAAGGGGAAGCCCGATACGCTCAAGAGGGGGGTGCAGGATCGTGGAACGACTGAAAGATTGCATTGCCGTGGTTGCCGGCGGCACGGGAAGCGTCGGGGAAGGGGTCGTGCGGGCGCTCATTCGCGATGGAGCCACGGTGGTGGTACCGTATCGCAACGACGCCAAGCGCGAGCGGCTGGAGGAGTACGTCCGGGACGTTGCGGCCGACTCCGGCCGATTGGTTTGCATGCCCGCCAACATCGGTGATCTTGAATCCATGAATGAATTCCGCCGGGAGCTGGTGGATCGGTTTGGTCGGGTGGACCTGGGCGTCGCCTGTCTTGGGGGCTGGTACTACGGCTACAGCCTTCACAATATGCCGGCAGAACACTGGGATCAGGTCATCAACGATAATCTCAGGACGCACTTCATCTGCGTACGTACTCTTGTCTCGCTGATGCACGAACGCCATCAGGGTGTCTACGTGATGATCAACGGTGGTGCCGCGGAGTTGATTGCCCCGGAAACCGGAGCGGTTTCCATCGCCGCCGCAGCCCAGCTGATGACCGCACGGGTACTGAAGCAGGAAGCGCGCGGCACCGACATCCGCATTCATTCGCTCATGGTGTACAACCCGGTGAAGACGCGGGACCGCCGAACCGAAGTGGTGGACGACTGGCTCTCCGCGGAGGAAGTGGGGGACTACATCACGAGGCTCTACGTGGGGTCGGCATCCAACACAGACAAGACAATTCACCGGCTCTATACCAGCAGCAATCTTCAGCGATAACGACTGGCGGGTTCTGGTTCGGATGCGCCGGTTCGTGGCGTTCCACGCGCACCGGCAAAAATAACCTGATGGGTACAATCAAGAGGTTTTATTGGACAGCGCTCGGCCGGTGCGTGTACACTGCCGGGAAATACACACACTGGTGGGCAGTAGCGTTTTGTGGCCAATATCTGTCCCGGAAGTCAGAAAGGAGAACAGCGTGAAGCAGCGATCGGAAGGATCCGGGGGACTCTTTACCTCCAGAACGAAACAGCTCCAGCTTGAGATGGATCGGTATTTCAGCCTGATCGATCAGGGAGCACTCCTCCTCGAGGAAGCAATCAAGCGCTATCTGGAAGGGCGGATCGAGGACTTTGAGAAGAAGAGCGCTGAGATTGACACCGTCGAGCACGAGGCGGACACCGTTCGCCGCCAGATCAAGCACCGGCTCTACGCCGAGATGCTCATTCCCGATTCCCGCGGCGACGTTCTGGGGCTGCTGGAAACGCTGGATAACGTGCTCGACGTGTCCAAACACGTCACCACCCACTTCAGCATTGAGAAGCCGGAGATCCTCCCGTTTCTTCGTGATGACTTCCGGGAGCTGACTGAATCAGTGGTCAAGGCGGTTCTGGAGCTGACCCTGGCGGTGCGGGCGTTCTTCCGCGAGGTGTACCGGGTGACCGAACACCTTGACAAGGTGCACTTCTGGGAGCACGAGGCCGACGAGATCGAAGAGCGTGTGAAGCGCAAGGCGTTTGCCACCGACGAGATACAGCTGTTCAGCAAGCGGGTACATATGCGCTACTTTGCCGAGCGAATTTCGCTGATCGCCGACGAGGCCGAAGAAGTGGCCGAGCGGCTCGCGGTGTACGCGATCAAGCGGAACCTGTAACGGGGGCGGGCATGGAAGTAGCAGGAGTGCTCTTTCTTTCCAGCGGTCTGTACATGGGTTGGTCGCTCGGCGCAAACGACGCGGCCAACATCTTTGGAACGGCGGTTGGTACCCGGATGATTCCGTTTCGCACCGCCGCCGTCATCTGTGCCATTTTTGTCACGGTTGGTGCCGTGATCAGCGGCGCCGGTGCGGCGAAGGGGCTTGGCGCACTGGGGGCGGTAGATGCCCTGGCCGGTTCCTTTGTGGTCTCCGCATCGGCTGCGACCACGGTACTGTGGATGACGCGCGCCGGGCTGCCGGTTTCAACCACTCAGGCGGTGGTGGGTGCGATCATCGGATGGAACCTTTTTTCCGGAAATCCCACCGATCGAACCGCGCTTACGCGCATCGTTGGCACCTGGATCTACGGCCCCATCCTTGGCGCCGGAATCGCCTTCATCCTGTTTTTTGTGGTGAAGTTCATCCTCGAGCGAATGAAGATCCATCTCATCCAGCTCGACAAGTACACGCGTTTCGCGCTGATTCTCGCCGGCATATTCGGTGCCTACAGCCTCGGCGCCAACAACATGGCCAACGTGGTCGGGGTATTTGTCCCCGCGTCTCCCTTTGTCGATCTGAACCTGTTTGGGGTGCTGATTACCGGTACGCAGCAACTCTTCCTGATCGGGGGGTTGGCAACGGCGGTTGGTGTTGCCACCTACTCCAAGAAGGTGATGATGACAATCGGGTCAAACCTCTACAAGCTCTCTCCCGTGACGGCCATCGTCGTGACCGTCTCAACGGCGACGGTGCTGTTTCTGTTTGCCTCTGAAGGACTGAAGCTCTGGATGGAATCGATGGGTCTGCCGTCGTTCCCGCTGGTTCCGGTTTCTCAGTCGCAGGCCGCGGTGGGGTCCATCATCGGCATCAGCCTTGCCAAGGGCGGGCGCAATCTCAATCTGAAACTGCTGCGCAACATCGTGCTCGGCTGGGCGGCAACGCCCACCTCTGCGGCGCTCCTTTCGTACGTGGCGCTCTTCTTCATGCAGAACGTCTTCATGCAGAGCGTCTATCAGTAGTCGCCACCAGGAGTCTCTGCAATTCCGGGGCTCTTGACCGGAAGTTGTTACACCCCGTCGGTCGGAAAGCCGACGACGGGGTCTCGCCTTGCCATTTTCCGTCTGCTGCGGTAGGGTTTAGCTCGCAACGAGTCCGCACATGCGGGCTTCATGGAGGAAACCGAGATGCCCATCACACCGATGATTCGCAACAGCATCTGCATGAACGCCCATCCCAAGGGATGTGAGCTGCACGTGCAGGAACAGATTGATTACGTCCGAAGCAGAGGTCCTGTCCCTGGTCCCAAGCGGGTTCTGGTGATTGGCGGGTCCGCCGGCTACGGCCTCGCCAGCCGCATTGTGTCCGCCTTTGGCTGCGGAGCAGGCACCCTCTGCGTGGCCTTCGAGCGCGAGCCCAGCGAGAAGCGCAGCGGCTCTTCGGGCTGGTACGCCACAGAGGCGTTTGACGCCGCCGCGCGCGAGGCGGGGCTTCCTACAAAGACCATCATTGGTGACGCGTTTTCGCACGAAATCAAGGCGCAGACCGTCGATGCGATCAAGGAAATGTTTGGCAGCGTGGACCTGGTGGTCTACAGCCTGGCCTCGGGCGTGCGCCCTGACCCCGATACCGGGGAGCAGTATCGCTCGGTACTCAAGCCGCTTGGCAAGACGTACCGCGCCGCCACCGTCGACCCGATCACCAGCACCATCTCCGAAGCGGTCATCGAGCCTGCCACCGAAGAGGAGGCCGCGGCCACCGTCAAGGTGATGGGAGGCGAAGACTGGAAGCTCTGGATCGACAAACTCTCCGCCGCTGGCGTTCTCGCCGAAGGGGCCATCACGGTGGCCTACTCGTACATCGGCCCTGAACTGACGAGACCCGTCTACCGTGAGGGAACCATCGGGCGTGCCAAGGATCATCTCGAGCAGACCGCCAGAGATCTGGACAAGCAGCTGCAGAAGATTGGCGGTCACGCGTGGGTCTCGGTCAACAAGGCCCTTGTCACGCGAGCCAGCGCGGTGATTCCCGTGGTGCCGCTCTACCTCGGTATTCTCTACCGGGTGATGAAGGAGAAGGGCCTTCACGAGGGCTGCATCGAGCAGATCTACCGCCTCTACGCAGACCGGCTCTACACCGGTTCCGCTCCCGAGGTGGACAACCAGCAGCGCATCCGCCTGGACGACTGGGAGATGCGCGATGACGTGCAAGCAGAGGTTGACCGGATCTGGCCTACGGTGACGCAGGAAAACGTGGAGCAGCTCGCCGACCTCGAGGGCTACCGAACCGAGTTCTTGCAGATTCACGGTTTCGGTTTTCCCCAGATCAACTACGACGAAGAGTAAAGAGTATTTGCCGGAGCCTGTGCAAAAATGCACAGGCTTTGGAACACACGCTTTCTAAACCAATTTTAAAAAGTTCCTTGCGGATACGGCCAGCCCGGTGTATGATGTTCCCACACACGGAGGCCGATTATGTTGAACGAATTCTTTCCCGAAATTCCGAAAATTCCTTACGAGGGACCCGATTCCCGCAATCCCCTGGCATTCAAGTACTACCAGCCCAAGAAGAAGGTTGGCGACAAAACCATGGAGGAGCACCTGCGCTTCTCGGTCGCCTACTGGCACACGCTCACGGGTACCGGAGGCGATCCCTTCGGCGTAGCCACCAACCTTCGCCCCTGGCTGTCGATCACCGATCCCATGGCGCAGGCGGCGGCGCGTATGCGAGCCTGCTTCGAGATCCTTGAGAAGCTCGACGTGCCCTTCTTCTGTTTCCACGACCGCGACATCGCACCCGAAGGTGCGACGCTGCGCGAGACCAACCGTAACCTGGACACCATCGTGGAGCAGGCGCGCGAGCTGATCGCTTCTACCGGAAAGAAGCTGCTCTGGGGGACGGCGTGCCTCTTCGCACATCCCCGCTACGTGCACGGTGCGGCTACCTCGTGCAACGCCGACGTCTATGCATACGCTGCGGCACAGGTGAAGAAGGCAATCGAGGTGACGCATTCTCTTGGTGGACAGAACTACGTCTTCTGGGGCGGTCGGGAAGGCTACGACAGCCTCATCAACACCGACATGGGTCTTGAGCTCGACAACCTTGGCCGCTTTCTGCACATGGCGGTAGACTACGCCAAGGAGATCGGGTTCACCGGGCAGTTCCTGATCGAACCCAAGCCCATGGAGCCGACGGCTCACCAGTACGACTCCGACGTCGAGGCGTGCCTCAACTTCCTGCGAAAGTACGACCTGCTCCCGCACTTCAAGATCAATATCGAGCAGAACCACGCCATCCTCGCGGGCCACACCTATCAGCACGAAATCTACACCGCGCGCATCAACGGTGTGCTTGGCAGTCTCGACGCCAACGAAGGAGCCTTTCTGCTTGGCTGGGACACCGATCAGATGGCGACCAACCTCTACGAAGCGATCTTCCCCCTCTACGAGGTGCTGAAAGCCGGTGGGCTCGCCCCTGGTGGTCTCAACTTTGACGCCAAGTTGCGCCGCGGTAGTTTCGAGCCGGATGACATCTTCATCGGCCACGTTGCCGCCATGGACACCTACGCTCGGGCGCTGGAAGTGGCACACCGTCTGCTGGAGTCGCGGGAGCTCGAAGACTTTGTGCAGGATCGGTACGCGAGTTATCGCGACGGAATTGGTGCGAAAATTGTGCGTGGTGAAGTCGGCTTCAAGGAGCTTGAGGCGTACGCCCTCGAGCACGACCAGATCACCAACCGCTCCGGGCGCCGCGAGATGCTCGAAGCGATCGTGAACCGCTATCTCTGAGCCGACCGTCGCCGCCTTCCACCTGCTGCGTCGCCGCCGTGAACTCACTGCGGCGGACGCGGCACATGCGCTTAACGTCAGCGTTCCCACCGCCACCGCGCTGATCCGCGCCCTGCACGACGCCGGAATGGCTGAGTCGGCGGGGTACGCAAAGTCCTCCGGCGGGCGCAAGCCACGCCGTGTTCGTTTTGTGCCCCGCGGCGCGTGCACCATTGGTATTGCGGTCCACCCCGAGCGTGTCGAGGCGGTGCGCGCCGACCTTGACTTGAACGTGCTCGACGCGTGTGATGTGCCGTTCCGTCGGGCCGACCAGGCAGCACTCCTGGCCGCCGTGAGCGACGCGTGCACACGGTTGCTCCCTGCATTCGGGGGATCCAGACCCGTGGGTGCTGGAGTGAGCCTTCCCGGCATTGTCGACGAAGAACGTGCCCTGCTGACCGAGGCACCCAACCTGCTGCTCGACGAGATACCGCTCGGCGCTTTTTCCGAGGCCGTCTCGGCTGTTCGCGCTGCGGACGAAGTCTGTTTTGAAAACGAGGCCAACGCTGCAGCCCTCGCCGAGAGCTGGGTTGGAGCGTCCGATCGACGGGAGAGTCTGGCTTTTGTTTCGGTCTCCGAGGGCGTGGGCGTGGGGGTGTTGCTTGACGGGCGGCTCTATCGCGGCGCTCGGTACCGGGCGGGGGAGTTTGGCCACGTGCCGATCCCAGGGGCGAGGCGGCGCTGCAACTGCGGGTCGATTGGTTGCTGGGAGCAGTACGCCTCGCAGACGGCGCTGTTGCGGCTCTGGAATGCGCGACGCCCCGATCTTGACGGTCTCGCCGCCGCTGTGACCGCGGGGGAGGCGAGGGCGACCCGTGTTGTGCGCGTCTACGCCGCTCAGTTCGCGATGGGCCTTCGAAACGTGATCCGCTGTCTGGACGCGCCTGCGGTGGTGATCGGTGGGCCGGTCGCTGCACTGAGTGAGTCGCTGGTGGAAGCAGTCCGTGGCGCACTCGGCACAAGCCCCATGGAGTCACCCCCGCCGCGAATTACGCTCTCGCGTCTGGGTCCCCACGCCGCGGCCCTGGGTGCTGCGGTGCTTCCGCTGTGGCGTCGGTTTCCCGTTGTTTCACTGTAAGACTCGAGTGTCGCGATGATCACAACGGTCGGCGTCTTCGGTGTTCACGTGAGCACTGATGGAAACAGTTTGCGATTTGGCAATCCCATGTTAGGATGGCTCGCCGGGCTACCCCTGACAAACCAATCTGCAGAGAAAGGAATGAATTCATGATTAGCAACCCCGTGTTTCTCTCCGTCATCGTGATGATCGTGCTCTGTCTTCTCAAGTTGAACGTTCTCTTTTCCCTTCTGGTCGCCGCACTCGTCGGCGGCGCGCTGGCGGGGATGCCGCTGGGAACCACGATGAACGCCCTGGTCGGCGGAATGGGCGGCAATTCCAGCACCGCGCTGAGCTACATCCTGCTGGGTGCGCTTGCCGCGGCGTTACACAAAACCGGCGTCGCAACCGTGCTCGCCCGCTCCATCGTGCGATGGGTACAGGGGAAAGGAGCAATGCTGCTGCTGGTGCTGGCCGCAGTCGCGTCCCTGTCACAGAACCTGATCCCTGTTCACATCGCGTTCATTCCGATTCTCGTTCCGCCGCTGCTCGCAGTTCTGAACAGGCTGAAGATCGACCGGCGCGCCGCGGCCACTGCGCTCACCTTCGGTCTGAAGGCGCCCTACGTTGCGCTGCCGGTTGGGTATGGATGGATCTTTCATGGGATCATCACCGACCAGATGGCCGAGAACGGACTGATGGTCGAACAAGGTGGAATATGGCGGGTCCTCTGGATTCTGGGCGCGGCGATGATTGCCGGCTTGCTGGTCGCAGTGTTAATTACCTACCGAAAGCCGCGTGACTACCAGGAGATCGCGCCCAAGGCGCTTGCTAGGGCCTCGCACAGTGAAGAGGAACCAAAGATGACGCGCCGGCACTGGATTGCGCTCGTGGGAGCCGTCTCGGCACTCGCTGTTCAGGTGAGTCCGGTGGGTTCGCTGCAGATTGGAGCGCTGCTAGGGCTGGCGATCATGGTGGTCGGGCGCGCAATCACCTGGGTGGATCTCGATGAAATGTTACACAGCGGGATCGGGATGATGGGGTTCATCGCCTTCGTAATGCTCGTTGCGGCGGGATACGGTGCGGTGATCCGCGAGACGGGCGCCGTACAGTCGCTGGTCGCGTCGGCCGGTGGTTTGATGGGCGGAAGCAGGTTGATCGCGGCCGTCGTCATGATTCTGGTTGGGCTGTTCATCACCATGGGTATCGGCACCTCGTTTGGGACCATTCCCATCATTGCGGCGATCTACGTTCCGCTGGCCGCCAGCCTCGGCTTCAGTGTGCCCGCCACCGTTCTGCTCATTGGAACCGCAGCCGCACTCGGAGACGCCGGGTCCCCCGCCTCGGACAGCACCCTCGGCCCAACCGCCGGTCTGAACGTCGATGGTCAGCACGACCACATCTGGGATACCTGCGTGCCGACGTTTCTGCATTTCAACATTCCGCTGATCATTGTCGGCGTGATCGGTGCGCTGATGCTGTAATGGGTCGGGTTCTGGTAGGATAGGAAGTGGCGGTAGTGTGGCGAAGTCTTCCAATGGATCTATCATGAAACAACGACCGGACGTAGATCCTCGATGGCTTCGGCGAAACGACTACCAGGACTTCTCCCGTCAGTTTATCTCCCGGTTGTCGCGGGCTCTGCGCAAGGAATCGTGGGGGCGAACGGTGGTTCAGCTTGCCTGGACTGCCGGGCCGGTTACCTATCTGGCGCTCAATGGCGGGTACTACATCGGCTTTGGAGTTCCGGCGCCGCCGGAACTGTTTTTCTACTTCGGTGCATATACCTTGATCGCCGGTCTGTTCGCGGTAATGATGCGCATTGGGTACAATGCGCTACGGGGCCACGAACACGAGCGGATGGAGCGAGCGCTCACCGAAGTCATGGGTCGGATACCGGAACTGATCGCTGCGGTTCGCAACCGAACCCTCGAGTACTACGAGGGTGACGACCGCGATCTCCTCGCGGCAAAGTACCTGCTCGATAACGCTGATGCGTCGGAGCAGGCGGTTCGACAGGCGTTTCTCGATCTCACCGGTGACGAGACGCTCGCCGACGCCGTCCGCTCCATCGAGGTGTTTCGCCGCGCCGGATTGAGTTCCCGGGTGCGGGATGAATCCCGAAAACACACCACCACTCTGATGGAAGCGCTGCCCGGCATCGAGCAGCGCTCTCCCACTGTGGCGCAGGAGGTCCGCCGTCGATTCGCCGGATACGCACCACGAAAGCAGCAGGGACGGCCACGTACCGAGGGGTTCATCGAACGGGTCTTGTCGGCCGGTGAGCAGGACAGCTCCGATCTCATGAGTCTCAACGATGCCGAAGAGATGCTGACGCTTGCGTTTGAGCTGTTGGCGGGGCGCAGTTTCACGCTCTTTTCCCTGCAGTGGGTGGGTGGGACTGCGGTGCGCGAGTTGGACAGGCGGCTTGAACGGGCCCGCAGGGAGTTGCGGGTGGCGATCCACGTACGCAACAGCCGATTGCGGATTCTGGCGGAGTATCTGAACGACTCTGAGTCGATCCATCGTATACCCGCCGCGATTCCGGTGATTCTGGCTGTCGAGGAAGTATTGCGCAACGTCAGCCGGGCCGTGGCGGAGGTGCACGGTGTGCTTGAGCGGCGTCTGCCGGCGGCAACCCGGAGCAGGAACCGACGAGGCGGCAAAGAACCGATATCCGGCGATGGTACGGGTGACGCCGCGGCGATCGGTGCAGGGCGCCGGTTCGCGGTTGACGAGGTTTCGTTCTATCGCACGATGCTGACGTTGTGGGATTCACTCTATCGGGCGAACGAGCAGGTCAAACGCCGACGGGTGTCGTACAACCGTGCTCTGCGTGAGTATGAAGCGCGTCTCCGCGCGGTGCGGGAGCCCCAGAGAATGAAGGTTCTTTCCCCGGGTGAAGCAGGGGAGGGGGTTCGGCTGGTTCCTCGAGAGGAACTTCTCTCTGCGAGGGATCGGATGCGGCTCGCCCTTCGCGTGTCGGAGGTGTTGGCTGAGACCGAGCACGGTGTTCGGTTTATTCAGCACCCGGATAGGGGCGAGGACGGCAGCGTCAGTCAACTGAGCAGCGACGGGTACAAGCAGATCGCTGCCGGGGTGGCTATCGCAATCGACCAGGTACTCTCACTCGGAAACAGCGATCTCCAGTTGGCAATCGAAGCATCGGCGGCGGCGAACGTCGGCTCCGTGGAAGCCGGGCTTTCGCGCGAGACGCGAATCGGGTGGGGGGTCGCACTGGTGCGAGAGGTTCAGGAGGACGTGGGCAGAATCGTTGGGAGGCTTGTTTCGAGTCTCGCATACTACCACGGCATGTACGTCTCCGACGCTGCGGTTCAACACCTGGTGGATCGTTTCGGCGCACCGGAGCCGCTGTTGCGACGCTATACGGCGGACGTTGGGCCACCGGGCGTCCATGGGGTGCCGGCGGGAACCGACCACCTCGCGCATCAGTTTCTGGAGGTAGAGCCTCTGCCCAAAGCGTATCACACCATGCTTGAGCGAATGCAGCGGCGTATCGATTCACCCCGAACGTGACGAGCCGGGCGATCACCTGCCGAGAATTGTATCGATGCCCGCGAGAATCAGCTGTACCTTAGGGTGGGGGAGCTTCCCGGTGCGTTCTGTGAGTTGTACCCGGTCGACGGTGATTATTTGCGACGCATTGGCCACCGAGTCTTTTTGAAGTCCGGTGGTGTGGGACCAGAGCTCCACGTTTCCGGGAGCACGAGACCACCCGAGATTGGACGTAAGTGGCACGCAGACCACGGTCGAAATACGACTCCGGTTGATACTATCGCCTTGGACGACAACCACAGGTCGCCTGAAACCGGCGCTGGAACCGACCGGCTCCGCAAGATCTGCCCACCATACTTCGCCTTGAGATATCACCATTCCTGGCGACTCAGGATTTGATCACCAGATCTGGTTACGAACGGATCGCGCTGATCGCCGATCGTATCAATCGCATGGTCCATCGCGTCGGTTACTTCATCGGGAGCGTGGCGGGCTAGATACTCGCGTAAGGCTTCGGAAACGATCTGGCTTCTCGACTTCTTCACGTGTTGAGCGTACCGGTCGGTCTTCGCGAATACAGAATCTGGAATCGATACGGCGGTCTTCATACCGATAGTATAACCGGCGGCGTAGCGACACGCAAGAGTTGAGCGGATGAGAACAGAGTTTGCCTGCCTGTCACACGTCTCCCGCCGCCTCACTGGACCTGTCCGCCGTATCTTCGTATCGTCGTGGTACCACTGTCCACGCTACGGAGTTTTGCAATGAGCACGAACTGGCACACCAGCGACATCGAGACCATCACCAGCGACCTTGAGACTGATCAGAGGTCCGGTCTTTCCACGCAGGCGGCCGAACGGCGGCTTGAAGAGCACGGACCGAACCGGCTTCCCGAAAAAAAGAAGCGCGGGCCGCTGGTGCGGTTTCTCTCGCAGTTCCACAACGTGTTGATCTATCTCCTGATCGCGGCGGCCGTGATTGCCGGATTTCTTGGAGAGTGGATCGAGGCGATTGTTATTGCGGCAGTGGTGCTGATCAACGTCACCGTCAGTTTCATACAGGAGGGCAAAGCCGAAAAGGCGCTCGAGAGCATCAAGGGTATGCTCTCGCTTGAGGCCGCCGTAACCCGGGATGGGGAGCGGCAAACCGTGGACGCCGAGCAGCTGGTGCCGGGAGACCTGGTGAGCGTGAAGTCCGGCGACCGGATTCCCGCCGATCTGCGCTTCGTGCGGGTGAAAAGTTTGCGTGTGGAGGAAGCGGCACTGACCGGTGAGTCGGAGGGCGTTGAGAAGCACACCGACAGCGTTGACGAGGATGCTGCGCTTGGTGACCGGAAGTGCCTCGGATTTTCCGGCACCACTGTCACCTACGGGGAAGCGCAGGGGATTGTGGTCGCCACCGGCGCCGAGACCGAGCTCGGAAAGATCAACACCATGATCTCGGAGGCGGCCGAAAAGACCACTCCGCTCATCCAGAAGATCGATCGGTTTGGGGCCATTCTCTCCGTAGTCATTCTGGCCCTCGCCGGCGGATTTTTTGCCTTTGGTTACCTGGTGCAGGGTTTTGAGCTCGAGGAGATGTTTCTCGCGGCCATCAGCATTGTCGTAGCTTCGATTCCCGAAGGGCTTCCCGCCATCCTGACGATTACACTCGCCCTGGGCGTTCAGCGGATGGCACGGCGCAACGCGATTATTCGAAAGCTCCCGTCGGTTGAGACGCTCGGTTCGGTAAGCGTCATCTGCTCCGACAAGACAGGCACCCTGACTCGAAACGAGATGACTGCGGTCTCGGTGCGCCCCGCCGACGGTGACACAGATTTGCCGGCTTCCGTAATGGAACTACTGCGCTGCGGCAAGGCGTGCAACGAGAGCCGCATCGAAGAAGAAGAGGAGGGCAGGTGGAGCGTCGAAGGAACTCCCACCGAGGGAGCCCTCATCACGCTCGCCCACAAGGGCGGACTTGCACAGTGGAACCCGGATCGCATCGACTCGCTCCCCTTCGAGTCGGAGCACAAGTACATGGCAACCCTGAACGAGACCGACGAAGGGCGCCGGATCTATCTGAAGGGGGCGCCGGAACGGGTGCTCGACCGCTGTTCCTCACAGATGAAGGGTTCGGACAGCGAGGATCTCGACCGAGAGAGCTGGCAGGAGCGCGTTGATGTCATAGCCGGACGCGGTGAACGGGTTCTGGCGCTTGCAGTTCGGGAAGAGTCCGAATCAACCGATTCCATCGGCCACGATGATCTCCAGGAGGGGTTCACCCTGCTCGGGTTGGTCGGGATCATCGACCCGCCGCGGGACGAAGTCGTTCAGGCCATTGCGGAGTGCCACGAAGCCGGTATCCGGGTCATGATGATCACCGGAGACCATGCGATTACCGCGGGCGCAATTGCCGAGAAGCTCGGGATCGAGTCGAGCGAAGAGCCGGTAACCGGCAGTGATATCGAATCCATGGACGACGAGGCGCTTCTCGATTGCGTGAAGACGCACAGCGTTTTCGCGCGGACCAGCCCGGAGCACAAGCTGCGACTGGTAAAGGCGCTGCAGCAGCGCGGAAACCTCGTTGCCATGACCGGTGACGGGGTGAACGATGCTCCCGCCCTCAAACGTTCCGACATCGGTATCGCGATGGGCATCAAGGGGACCGAGGTCACCAAGGAAGCGGCCGAGATGGTGCTCGCCGACGACAACTTCGCGAGCATTGTGCATGCGGTGGAAGAGGGTCGAACCATCTACGACAATATCCGAAAGACCATCCTCTACCTGCTGCCGGCAAACGGCGCGGAGGCCTCGGTTATCATCGTCGCGCTGCTGCTTGGACTCACCTTGCCAATCAGCCCGGTCCAGGTGCTGTGGGTGAACATGGTCTCGGCGGTCACGCTGGCACTCGCCCTTACCGTCGAGCCGATGGAGCGCAAGGTGATGCAGCGCCCGCCGCGAGCCCCCGACGAGCCCATCCTGGGTGCCGGCTTCTTCCGCCGAGTGGTGTTTGTCTCACTCTTGAGCGGTGGACTGACCTTTGCCGCCTTCGCACTGCTCTACGAGGCGGGTATGGAAGGAAGCGATCTGGCTGTTGCCCGCACCACGGCGGTAAACATGCTGGTGATTGCACACACCTTCTATCTGTTCACCTGCCGCAAGCTGTATGAGACCAGCATCAGTTCCCGCATATTCGAGAATCGACTCGCCTTCGGCCTGACCGGGGTTCTGGTGCTGCTGCAGCTTGGGTCTACCTATCTGCCGTTCATGAACACCCTGTTTGGCACCGCCCCCATCCCGGCCGTGTACTGGGCCGGGATTGTCGTCGCGGGCGTGGTCGCGTTTCTGCTGGTTGAGGCGGAGAAGGCGATCAGCCGGCGGCTGGCGCGGTGAGGGGGAAGGGGGTGGCGAATGCTGCGTGGCCGGCCGGAAGTTGTTGTTGACAGCTGCAACAGTGGAGTATAATAATTATACTCGATGGAGTTCGAGTTCGATTCCTTCAAAAGTGAGATCAACCGAAACAAGCACGGGATCGACTTCGACGAGGCTCAGTTGCTGTGGGACGATCCGGATCTGCTCGAGATCCCGGCGAAGACTGAGCAGGAGTCACGGTTCCTGGTGGTGGGCTGCATTGGGGCGAAGCATTGGGCCGCCGTGATAACATATCGAGACAAGAGGGTTCGGCTGATTTCGGTACGACGCTCGCGGACTACGGAGATAGAGTTGTATGAAGGCTGAGGATTTTGACAAGGCATTCGATGATGGCGACGATATCTCTGAGTACCTCGATCTGGAGTCGGGGCGCCGTCCGAACCAGGAGATCAAGCGGGTGAACGTGGACTTTCCGGTTTGGATGGTGGAATCGCTCGACCGTGAAGCGCGAAGACTGGGCGTGACACGGCAGTCGGTTATCAAAGTCTGGCTGGCTCAGAAGCTCGAGGCGGGTCGCTAGTAGTTCGAGAAGTGCAATCCCCCAGACAATCGCGTTGCCCCTCACGACGAAGCCAGCCTCGCGTAGCGGTCGAAGAAGGCGGCGAGGCGGTCGCGGCAGCGGCCGCTCTGTTTCTTGCGGCCGTGGTCGTTGTCGCGGGAGAAGCGTGAGGCGGGCGGCAGGATGCGGGTGACGGCGGTGCCGGCGGTGGGGATGGCGCCGTCGCGGAAGGCGTTTTCGATGAAAGCGCGGGTTTCCGCGGCGTTGAGGTTCTCTTCCTCTATGATGCGCTCGAGCTCTCCTGCCTTGCGAGCGAGGACGAAGTCCTGCCACTGGGTGTCCACCCTGCCCCGGGTTGATACCGAGTCCACGAACTGCTCGATCAGGTCCTTCTTGTTGCGAAGGCTCGGGCACGAGTCAATCGCGCGTTCAATATTTGCGCGGACCTCCCGGTCGCGGCCGCTGCCCTTGGTCTTCAGGTAGGCTTCGACCAGCATCAGGATGTAATCGACGTTGACCTCCACCTGCTTGATCAGTTCGATCTCAAACACCACGTCGTCGTTGATACGCTCTCTCTCCGTCTCCGACGCGCTGCGATACTCGGCGTGGTACTCGGCGTAGGGCTTCAGCAGCACGATGCCCCGGGCGTCGCGGTTGCCGAAGAGGGCGAGGGCGTCGTTGGTGGCCTGCTCGAGGTTGCGAAACGAGACAACATTGCCGTAGGTCTTGACCGAGTTCAGGATACGGTTGGTGCGCGAGTAGGCCTGCAGCAGCCCGTGTGCCTTCAGGTGGAACTCCCCCAAAACCGGGGACACCTGATAGTCTCGAAAGGAGACAAAGGAAGGTGTTTGCATGGGAGGACCGGGAACCCGGTATTCGGGCGAGTTCAAGGCCGAAGCGGTCGCACAGGTCATCGATCGCGGTTACGGCGTCCGCGAGGTGGCTAAACGCATTGGCGTGTCGGAGCACAGCCTCTACCAGTGGGTGAAGCGTGCTCGACGGCAGGGCGAGGAGTCGAGCGGTTCGGCGGATCTGGCGGCCGAGAATTCGCGGCTGAAGCTTGAGCTGAAGCGAGCGCAGGAAGAAAGAGATATCCTGCGAATAGCCGCGGCGTACTTCGCGAAGGAGTCGGAGCGAGGTACGCCTTCGTGAACGATCATCGGACTGAGTGAGTTTCGAGGAACGACGATGTGTCGCGTGCTAGGAATCCACCGCAGCGGCTTCTACGCGTGGCTGAAGAATCCTCTGTTTCGACGTGCCCTGGAGAGCGAACGGCTGGTCGAGCAGATTCGCCACTTCTGGAACGAGCGTGACGGTGTCTACGGCAGCCCGAGAATCTTCCTCGACCTGCGAGAGGTCGGTGAGAGATAGGGTAAGAACCGCGTGGCGAAGCTCATGCGGCAGAGTGGAATATCTGCTGTCTCGCCGCGTAAACGTCGCAACGATTCGTACGCGACACCGCAGAGGGGCGAATCGAATATCCTCGATCGGCAGTTCAGTCGCAAAGAGCTCGACACCGCTTGGGTCACCGACATCACCTGCATCCGTACGTGGGAAGGATGGCTCTATCTGGCGGCAGTGATGGACCTCGCCTCGAGGAGAATCATCGGACGGTCGATGCAGCGAACAATGCACCGCGACCTCGTGCTGCAGGCGCTGCTCGCAGCCATCTGGCACAGGCGACCGAAGCATGCGGTGCTCATCCATTCGGACCAGGGTTCCCAGTACGCTATCGATGACTGGATCCGGTTCTGCGCCGAGCACAACCTCGTCCGCAGCATGAGTCGTCGCGGTAACGCCTGCGACAACGCGGCGATGGAATCGTTCTTCGCAAGCCTGAAGAAGGAGCGTGTCAGGCGACGGACGTATCGAACAGTCGCCGAAGCACGCGCCGATGTGTTCAACTACATCGAGGCCTTCTACAACCGAAGGCGCCGCCATGAGCACCTCGGCGGGTTGTCTCCGGTGCAGTTCGAAGAGATCTTCCCCAGAACACTGGACACGGAAAATGTTAGAGATCCGGCCTAACAGGCCGGGTTCAGGAGCTTCAGCTGCCGTAGCACTCATTCCACTTCCTCCTGATGGCGGATTACCGCTCTCGGACCACTGTGTCGAGTCTCGTGAGACTATTCACCCGCGTCCTCGCTCATGGGCGAGCAGCCATTTCTTGCGGGCGATTCCGCCGCCGTAGCCGGTCATCGATCCGTCGGAGCCGACCACCCGGTGGCACGGTATCACAATGGCGACTCGATTGTGGCCGTTTGCCGCCGCCACCGCTCTCACCGCACTCGGTCTGCCGATCGCTCGCGCCTGCTCTGCGTAGCTGCGGGTGGAGGCGTAGGGAATCCCCTGCAGCTGCTGCCAGACCAGATTCTGGAACGGCGTGCCGGGCGTGAGGAGGGGCACGGTAAACTCACGCAGATTGCCGGCAAAGTAGGCGGCGAGCTCGTCGCGAACCTGCTCGATGACGCGATGGGTCCCGTAGAGGAAGCGCGCATCGAGCCGCTTCACGAGGGTGTCGAGCTGCGTTTCGAGCATCCGCCGATCGGTGAACTCGAGCAGGCAGAGGCTCTCGTCGGTTGCGCCGGCGATCATGGGACCAAGCGGCGTGTCGATATGGCTGAGGGTGATGACCCGGGCACGCGACCCGGCCGCCGGGGTCTGGCGCATCACCCGCTCGTACGCGCGATAGAAGCCGCTTGAGGAGTCGTACTTCCCTTCGAGTCCGGCCTCCAGCACGCCTTCGCCGCGCTGCAGGGCCCGATAGGCCGCGTTCAGCCGGAGCATCCGCTGGTAGGCGTGAAACGTCATGTGGTAGACCCGTTTGAAATGGCGACGAACCGTCTCCGGGTGCAAACCGGCTGCTCGAAGGTCCTGGTCGCGAATGCGCGGGGCGTCGCTACGCTGCAGCAGCTGCATTGCTCGTGTTACTTCATCGGGCGCCGGTATCAGCTGCTCGGTCGGCCGGCAGATCTTGCAGGGGCGATACCCCGATAGAAGGGCAGCACCCGCGTCTTCGAAGAACTCCACGTTCTCCGCTTTGGGTTTGCGCGCACGGCAGGTCGGCAGACAAAAGATCCCGGTGGTCTTCACCCCGGCAACAAACGTTCCGAGGTAACTCGGGTCGCGATCACAGAGAGCCCGATACAACTCGGCGGAATCAACGGTGGGTGGTATCACTGAACTGATCATGCCATTGATGTACTACGGAACGCCATCATGCGCTACCGAAAAATCAACAGGTATGTCTGGTGGGGAATGATTATTGCGCGGATCACGTAGTCCGGCCCGGCGCATCAACCCGATCACGGCGCGGAGGTTTCGAAGAGTCCGTCAATGGCGTCGAGCAGTCTATTCCACGCGACACGGAGGTCGGGATTTCTGCCCAACAGTCCAGGCGCCTCGGCTTCGTATCCCTCCAGCGCGGCGGGAATATGGTCGAACGGAATCCCCGCGAAATCCAGGAACGGATCACCCCAGCCCGCGTCACCCCAATCGATGATGGCCAGTAGCTCGCCGGCGGACGAGCACATGACGTTCATTGGATGGATGTCGCCGTGGATGAATCGCGTCTCGATGACGTCCTCAATGCACGCGTTCCCACAGCGAGAACGGCCGGTCTACCAGGGTGCGCGAGTCGTCGAAGGCAATCAACCGGGGCGTCAGAACGCCGGCTGCCCGAGCCACCGGAGCCGCCACCGATTCCGTCCGCGCGTCCACCACGCCATCGGGATGGTCGGT
>REDM01000160.1 GCA_007693485.1 Spirochaetaceae bacterium | reverse complement strand
TGCGCTGGGTCAAGGAGGGGTTTTTTCAGGTGATTGTTACCCAGATCACCCTCCCAACCACCGAAACCGATCTGTCGAGGCTTGCCACGGTCGAAACGGGCCTCTCCGCGGTCATCAAGGACAGCAGCTCAATGAAGTACCTCTTCGAGCAGGCTCACCAGTTGCTGAAACAGTACCTGGAAAACCGGCGGCACCTCATCGAGCAGCTTCGAACCGCGTTTGCCGATCGAATGCGCAAGCGCGAAGAAGAGCTTGCACGGCAATTTGGGCACGCCGTCAAGCTTGACCCGGCGCAGGACCCGGAGTTTGCCGGCGCGCTGCAGCAGCACATGGGGCGCCTGCAGCAACAGTACGAGGGGGTTCTTGAACAGTTGCGTGGAGAACTGAACCGACTTTTTCAGGAAAGTCTCTGACCCGTGTCATGGCCTGATGTGCCCGCGGGGCGCCATCATCTGGGGATTCTTGGCGGTGGCCAGCTCGGTCGCATGCTCATTGCTGAAGCTCGGGTCCTCGACCTTCGCGTGGCGGTGCTCGACCCCGACCCCGAAGCCCCCTGCGCCTCACTCGCGGACCGGTTCTGGTGTGGTGGACTCGATGACCCATCGGCAATTGCCCGATTGGTTGACGAGTGCGCGGTTACCACGTGGGAGATCGAGCACATCAACGTCGATGCGGTTGCGGGACGAGTAGAACGTGGAGCGGTTGTGCGTCCCGATCCCAACGTGCTCCGCATTGTGCAGGACAAGGCGGCTCAGCGACGCCGGTTTTCCGAGGCGGGATTGCCGGGTCCCCGCTGGTGCGAGTTCTCGCCCGAAGGCGACGCTCATCTCCAGGAGGCGCTCCTCATAGCGTTTGGGCTGCCGGCTGTCCAGAAGCTCCGTCGCGGCGGATACGACGGCCGAGGCGTTACGACGCTTCGCGCTGCTGATACGCCGCGGTTGCCGGGCCCGTCCATTCTGGAAGAGCTGGTGGAGATCGAATACGAACTCGCCGTGCTGGTCGCGCGCGCGCTCGATGGATCCACCGTCTGCTACGATCCGGTTCAGATGCGCTTCGACCCCGTGCGCAACATCTGCACGCACGTGATCGCCGCGCCGTCTGAGCTCTCTCCCGTTGCCCCCGAGATCGCCCGCGAGGCGAGGCGGATCGCGGAGGCCGCCGTCACGGCGCTCGACGGCGTCGGCATTTTTGGTGTGGAGCTCTTTGTTGAGAAGGGCTCGCCGGGGCGCGTACTGCTGAACGAAGTGGCACCTCGGCCGCACAACAGCGGCCACTACACCATCGACGCCTGCGCCACCAGCCAGTTTGCCCAGCACCTGCGGGCCGTGCTTGGGTTGCCGCTGGGTTCGCCGGAGATTTTCTGCCCCGCGGTGATGGTGAACCTGTTGGGGGAGGGCAAACCCGGCCCCGTCGCAGTGGACGGACTCGATCGCGCCCTCTCGCTTCCCGGTGTCACCGTCCATCTCTACGGCAAGCGCCGCTCTGCGCCGGGGCGAAAGATGGGCCACCTTACCGCGATCGGCGCAACCGTGGCCGAAGCTCTCGATCGCGCCGACCGCGCCGCCGGGTGCATCCAGATCCACGGCGCACCGTCACCCGAAGGAGGACATCGTGGTTGAAACCGTTCGTGTGTCGGTCATCATGGGCAGTGAGTCCGATCTTCCGGTAATGCAGGCCGCAGTGGACACGCTGGCGGAGTTTCAGGTGCCCAGCGAATGTACCATCGTCTCCGCACACCGCACACCGCTGCGGATGGTTCAGTACGCGCAGCGCGCGGCCGACCGCGGGATTCAGGTAATCATCGCCGGGGCGGGTGGTGCCGCGCATCTGCCGGGCATGGTCGCTGCTCTCACAGTGCTTCCCGTGATCGGCGTTCCGGTTCGCGGGTCGTCGCTCGATGGGCTGGATTCGCTGCTCTCCATCGTGCAGATGCCGCGTGGTGTTCCTGTTGCCACGGTGGCAATCAACAACGCACAGAATGCAGGACTTCTCGCGGTCCGGATTCTTGCCCTCACCGACCGGCGTCTGTCCGACCAGCTGGTCGCCTACGCAGACGCGCGACGTACGACCGTCGAAGAGCAGGCCGCGGAGATGGAAACACGCTGATGCGGACCGTGGCAGGGAGGTAGCGATCGTGGCGGGAATGTCAGGGTACGACTTCTACATCATGCTTCGCGGACTCGACGAACTGTTGGAGCGGTTTCTTCCGATTCTCATCATCGCGGCGGTGGGCATCGTTGCGGCGGTCCTGCTTCGCATCTGGGTTCGCCGAAACGCGCCGCATCACCCGGAGCTCATCGCAGAGGTCCACGCGCTCAAGAATCGGGTTACCGCCCTGGAGGCGCGGCTCAGCCGGCCGTCGCAGACCGCTTCCGGCGACGCATCATCTGACTCGGCTCCAAATCGGAACAGGTTGTAGCGGCAGCGGCACGCATCCTGCGTGAGCGCCGGGACCCGCCGCGGGTCGACTCGTCGTCGTCATCGCCGTTGTCTCGCTTGTCCAGATACTGATCGCGGTAGTAGCCGGCAAACTGCGACCATACCGCCAGGAAGAGCGACACCAGAAGCGGTCCCACCAGAAACCCGATCAGTCCCAGCCACGCGATTCCTCCAATGGTTCCGAGCAGCACAAGCGCCGGATGGAGTCCCGATCGGTCTCCCAGCAGCTTGGGTCGGATGATGTTCTGCGTGATGACAACGCCGCCGTACCCGAGTGCGACAATCGCCAGACCGGCAACCAGGTCACCGGAGAGCATCACGATGACGCCCGCAGGCGTCAACACCATGTTGGCTCCGATCAGTGGAATCATGGAAAGAATCAGGATCACCACACCCCAGAGCACCGGTGACGGCAGGCCGAACACCACGAAAATCAAAGCTCCGTAGATTCCTTCGATCATGCCGATGATCACCGTGCTGATCAGCGTGGCGGACGTGGTGCGCAGGGTTTCGTCTCCCAGCTGCTTGAGGTAGGCGTCGGGAAGCGGCACCCACTCGTAGATTTTTTTGATCAGTCTTGGCCCGTCGAGAAAGAAGAAGAACATCAGAAACAGAATGACCACCACGTTGATGAGCGCGGAGGTAATGCTGACAAAGGAGCGTCGCGAGATTTCGACGATGAAGTCGGAACTGACCTCGAACACGCTTCGCACCAGGTCCGAGAACTCGATCTCCGGCGCTTCGGTGATGAGTGCTCCAACGACCGGGAGGCCGCGCAGCCACTCTCCCACGTCCACGTCCAGCAGCTGCTCGCCCACATCGGGCCACGATTCGACGATGCGGGCATACCCGCCGACGGCTTCCGAGTAGATCATGAGGCCGATCAGGGTTATCGGTATGGTAATTACGATAAATGCGCCAAGCACGGTGATTGCCGCCGCTGCCGGGCGGTTTCGCACCGTCCTCTCCACCCTCCGGAAGACTCCGTACCCCAGCCCTGCGAACACAAGGGCCAGAAAGGCGTTGAGAAAGAACGGCGCCATGATGCGCGAGAATGCCCACGCAAACGCTGCTACCAGAAGAAGAAAGAACAGCTCAACAACACGGACTTGCGGTTTCGCCACGAAGGGGGCTCCTGTTTCGGTTTCCTTGGTGGCATGATATACTACTCTCCGGCGAACAATCCACCGTGGCAGGAGCTTCAACGCAATGACATGGGTCGATCTACCGCTGTGCAGCCGCACCGAGCTCAAGCGCAAGTACCAGACCGTTCATGACGTCTATGAGAAGGCGTTGTATGAGATGCAGCGGCGGCTGCGCGATTCATTGACGGCGGCTGGACTCAGGCCCAATATCAAGTACCGGGTCAAGTCGTTTGACAGTCTCTACGAGAAACTCCTGCGCCGCATCAGGAGCAACGGAGAAGAATCCGATCGGCTGCTGATCACCGATCTCATCGGCATTCGAATCGTCTGTCCCTTCATGTCCGATCTCAAAGAGATCGAACGCCACATTCAGGCACGGTTTCGCGTTCTCGAAATCGAACGAAAAGGTGCGCACTTCTCCAGCCGTGAGTTTGGGTACGAGTCCACCCATCTGCTGGTTGCGCTTCCTGAGGATATCGAAGAGAGCTTTCACCTCGACGAAGAGGTCATTGCCGAGATTCAACTGCGCACGAATCTGCAGGACGCGTGGGCCGAGGTCGAGCACGAGCTCATCTACAAGGCCGAGTTCACCCCCTTCGACGAACCGCTTCAGCGCAAGCTCGCCGCCCTGAACGCCAACCTGACCCTGGCCGACATTGTCTTCCAGGAGATCCGGGACTACCAGCGCCAGCTGCGCGCCGAGCTTTCCAAGCGACGGCAGGATTTCTGGAAGAAGATTCACGATGCAACCGGAGGCCGTCACACCGGGACGCACTCCACCCCAAGCGATGACATCGACACTCCCGCCGGCCGTGACGCGCCACCGGACATTCTCGATCCCGCTCTGGTCGCCTCGGCGCACGACTCCATCGACAACATGCTGCTCAAGGCGCTCTACGCGCATAACAAGAAGCAATTTCGCCTGGCAATCGACATCTACACCGCGATTCTGACGCAGAATCCCAAGCCCTACGTACGCGCAATACTCCACATTCACCGAGGGATGGCCTTCTTCGCCGAGTCGGACTACGAGCGGGCGGTTGCCGACTTCTCGCAGACGCTCGAACTCGACGACGACAACTGGAAGGCGTACTACTACCGAGGGGTGGTGCATCGCCTCATGGGAAACCACCGGGAAGCGCTCGCCGACTTCGACCGGGGTCTCGAGGTAGACGCATTTCAATTTGATACGCTCTTCGCCCGCGCGCAGCTGCGATTTGAACTCGGAGACGTCCGACGAGCGGTTGAAGACTGCACCGCTGCCCTGAACGTCTACCCGGACTCGGAGGAAGTGCGCGATCTGCTGCGTGCGCTTCAGCAGAGTGGAGACGCGAGCTGACCAACGGAGCACCCATTCGGTCGCGCTGTGCAAAAAATTGCTATTAACTCTAATGTTGACGGTTGAGGCGCGACGTGCTATGCTCTCGATGGTGGAAGCGGCGGTGTCTAACATTCACAACAGCAGGTACACACAGACATGAAAATACCACGGATGAGGAACGCATGAAGAGCGGTTCCTCTGCCAGCAGGGGACAGGCCCCGTCGCCAATCGCCGATATCGTGCGGGCGTATGCCCAGTCTCCAGAAATTCTCGCCGAGATCTTTACAATCTTTCTGACCGAAGCGCCCGAACGTCAGGCAGCGCTCGCCGCCGCCGTGGAGTCAGATGACTTCGAAGCCGCGCGGGCGGTCGCTCACTCGCTTGCCAACACAACCGGTACGATGAAGATCAGTTCTGCACTCGAGCTGGCGCGTGCCACCGAGTCGGCCGCCCGTGCCGGAGACCGCGAAGCGCTCTCGGAACAGAGTCGGAAACTGATTGCCGCGGTCGATACCATCGTGACCGCGATTCAATCGCATCCGCTCGCTCAGCGATAGCGGATGCTCACTCGGGCCGGCGCTCCGGAATGGGCTCGGGCACACCCCCCCGTTTCGCAAACTCGCGACTCAGGAAGAGGGCACAGAAACAGTGGCCGTATTCGTTCTGGTCGGGGACGTTGTACACACACGGACAGATGATATCGCGATCAGCCGCGCGATCACCCTCGCCGTCGCGGCAGGGGCAGAGAAAGTAGCCGTGGCGGTTATAGTTGGTTTTGAGCCCCTCAACGACGTCCTTGAGAAACGCGTCGTCGGGGTTGAGTTCCCACCCCTGATGTCGGGCGACGCGTCGCACGAACTCGTAGACGTCTTCCGTTGACTTTGACTTCATCGCAGGCCTTGAATCAGAGCCCCAGCTCGTTGCGCCACTTCTCCTCGTTGAACCCTGAGAGCGCACGCTCATCGTCAATCACAAGCACCGGAAAGACCGGAAGGTTGTCGTACTGCTTTTTCAGTTCCGACTTCACCGTGGCCTTGACCATGGGATTGATTTTATCGAGCTGGATGTAACGGAACGCCACATCCCGGTCCTTGAGAAAATCCATCGCCCGCTTGCAAAATGCACACGTCGAGAGTGAATACATCGTGAGGCTGTGTTCCGCGTTCCCGCCGGGTTCCTCGATGAACTCGAGTTTTTCAATCATGCTGGCCATAGACCCATAGCATACTCGTTCCACCCGCTCTGTCAATCTGTTTCAGCGGGCGGGGGAAATCAGTTCAAGTCGCCGGTCGAGGTCTTCGAGCTTGCTCTGCAGGCTCGCAATTGTCCGCTCGATACGCCGACGCTCCTTCTGCAGCTGGGTTGCGGGATCGGGTTCCTCGGACGAACCGGTTCGAAGAATCGCGCGCACTGCGTCACGGCTCTTTCCCTCGGCAAACGCTTGCTGTGCCTCGTCGCGACGGTCCGGATCCCCAATCGACGCAACGATCTTCATGTTCTCGTAGCCCACTTCGGGACGAACATCATACGCGTGCATGCGAATCATGCTGTTGGCAGTCTGCGTCTCGAGACAGAGGGTTCGCTGCACGTAGTCTTCAAACCGGGCGTGATGCCGGTCGCACAGCTGTTGCGCTTCGATCAGCACTTGACCAAACTCCTTCATCAGCTGCCCTCCGGCGCTCAGATAGCGCGTACGTATTCGATGGGTGAGCGCGATGAAATCCGGGTTGGACCGAAAGATATTCTGGTATATTTCCAGCTCCTCCGCCTTTGCCAACAGTTCGTGAAGGATCCGGCGAAACTCGATGGTGTGGGGTTTTGGTCCGACCGGGAGGGGAGAACGCGTTGCGTGCACGTGGTGCGCAAACTCGTGGATCGCGGTGTAGATGAGCTGGTTGTCGTTCTGAAAGTTCTTGTTATGCAGGATAATCTCGTGGGTGTTCGGGTAATAGAGGCCGTTCACCTTCTTGCTTGTCTTGCCCGAAAAAATGACGAAGAAATCTTCCACGTCTTCCTCGAGACGGAGCAGCTGCTCTTTTACCTGGTCCTGATTCACCGGTAGCTCCTGGGGGGTAGAGTGATTGTCGGTCGGTGTACACTTCGCCGATCCACGAATATACTATCAAATACTCTCACAACCGGACAGAGCAATGGCACAACATAACACGCAGGAAATCATGCGGCTGCTCGACGCGGTCGTCAACGACAGCTATCAGGTGGTCGAGCCGGAGTCCTACTCCGATCAGGACCAGCAGCAGCTCGTCCGAACGATCAACGAGATCTTCGCGCAGAAACAGCAGATCCACGATCAGCATCGCGAGAGCCTTGGGCGCAGCGAAAAGCGTCTGCGCGAGATCATCGAGACAACACCGGTGGGCATCTGCATCACCAGCGAAGACGGGATCTTTGAGTACGTCAACCCGCCGTACTGCCGGCTCTACGGATACGAGTCGCAGGAGCTGATCGGCAAGCACTTCACCATCGTTGTTCCGGAGAGCCATCGTCACCGGCTGAACAGTCTCCATGCCGAGTTCATGGGGCGTCGGTGGGAGCTGCGTGGTGAGTGGACGGTGCAGCGCAAGGACGGCACGCCGATGAACATCCTCGCGGATGCAGCGTACATCATCGACATCGATGAGCGTCCGAAGAAGGTAACCTTTGTGGTAGACATCACCGACCGGAAGCGTGCCGAAGAGCAGCTGCATCACACCGTTCACCGGTTGAACGAGGAAATCGAGCAGCGCAAGCGAATCGAGAAGATCAAGGTGGAAGTGGAGCGGATCATTCAGCACGATCTGCGCAATCCGCTCAACGGAATTCTCACCGCAACGGAGCTCCTGCTTCGCGATGACCTCACCGATCACCAGCGGGAACTCGCCTTGCTGATTCAGGAGTCGGGTAAGAAACTCAACACGATGATCAGCAGTTCCATGGACTTCGTCCGCATGGAAGAAGGTACCTACGAGCTCCAGGTGCAGGAGCTCAACCTGGTCGACATTTTGAGCGACGTGCGGTCGGAAATCATCGGGATAGCGCGGAGCCAGGGAGTGAAGCTCGACTTCGTTATGAACGGCGCACCCATTGACTGGAACGACGAATTTCTGGTGTACGGCGAAGAGGTCTACCTCGAAGATCTGCTGGTCAACCTGGTGCGCAATGCGGTAGAAGCGTCGTCCGAGGGCGAGCGAGTGACGGTTTCAATTGTTACGGGTGACACCTACGTGATTGACGTTCACAACCGCGGGGTGATCCCCAGTGAGATCCGCGACCGGTTCTTTGAGCGCTACACTACGTTCGGTAAGCGAAACGGCAACGGGTTGGGAACCTATATCGCATGGCTGATCACCCGTGCGCACAACGGCTCCATCCGCTTCACCAGCGAAGAACGCGAGGGAACCCATCTGGTCGTCGAGCTGCCGCGAATTCCGGTGCAGGGGTTACTGGTTTAGGCCGACCGGCTTCAGGACGATCGGACGCGGTGCGCCGTGGTTATCGCCCCTGTTCGTCTACCACAATCTTGTAGACGTCTTTCAGCGTATCGAGGCGTTCGTAGAGGCGCTTGTACTCGAAGTCACGGGGCAGGTAGATCATGTAGGAAAACCGTGTGTGCCCCTTGCGTACCGCGTGCTGAACGTTCCACGACCGAACGTGAATCCCGGTGTCATCGAGGATCTTGCGGATGTCGCGCATCTGAATCTTGTTGTTCGATGTGTAGATTTGCAACTGCTTGATCGAGTGTTTCGGAAACCAGCGATCCTCGATCTTTTCCAGTACGATCAGCGTGAACAGGATGATTGCGGCAACCATCGCAGCCGGAACCACGAGTCCAGCCCCAACGGCGAGCCCGATCGCCGCAGCGGTCCACAATGAAGCGGCGGTGGTGAGGCCGCGGATATCGGCCCCAAGTTTGAGGATCGCGCCGGCACCCAGGAAGCCGATTCCCGATACAACCTGAGCGGCGATGCGTCCGGGGTCTGATCGTCCGCCTTCGGTGGCAAAGGCCGCCGAAACATAAATTGACACAAACATCAGCAGAGTGGCACCGGTGGAAATGATGATGTGGGTGCGAAACCCCGCCGGCTGTCGTGCGCGTTCCCGCTCCATACCGATTGCTCCGGACAGTACCAGGCTGACCAGCAGGCGAAGCGTGACGACACTCATCGTCAGTTCGGTTCCCGAACCAATGGTGAAGAACGAATCCATTCGCAATGGTACTCCGGAACCGCCCCTCGACACAAGGAAGGGGTGCAGTGTAGAGTAAGACCAACCCATCCGAGCAGGAACAGAAACCGTGCAGAACGCCGAAACATCCAAAACCGCTCTCATTACCGGCGCCTCAAGCGGTATCGGTCTGGAGTTGGCGCGGGTATTTGCCGAGGCGGGATACCAGCTGTTCATCACGGCGCGGCGGACCGAACAGCTCGAAGCGCTCGCAAACGAGTTGCGCACCGGAGGGACCACGGTTCGAGTTTTTCCCTGCGACCTCACCGACCGCGCCGCGGTGCGTACGCTGTTTCGGTCGGTGCAGGAAACCGGTATTCCCGTTGATGTGCTCGTCAATAACGCCGGGTTTGGCGACCACGGCGAGTTTGTTGGGGTCAAACCGGAGAAGCTTGTCGACATGATCGAGCTGAATGTCACCGCGCTCACCTATCTGACCCGCCTCGTACTTCCCGGTATGCTCGAGCGGCGGCACGGACGGATTCTCAACGTGGCGTCGGTAGCGTCGTTTCAGCCAGGCCCCCTGATGGCCGTCTATTACGCGACCAAGGCGTACGTGCTGTCGCTCTCCGAGGCACTCGCGGAGGAGCTTTCGCCGTCTGGTGTCACGGTGACGGCGCTCTGTCCAGGGCCAACCGCAAGTGGGTTTCAGGAAGAGGCGGGGTTGACCCAGGTGCCGTTTTACCAGAAGGTAAAGATGCCCAGTTCGCGGGTAGTAGCCGAGTTTGGATTTCGGGCAATGATGCGCGGAACGCGCGTTGCAGTACACGGTACCCTGTTCCGGATTTCGATCTTCTTCCTGCGGTTTATGCCGCGGAGGCTGGTTGCCGTCACGGTTCGACGTCTGCAGGAGCGCCGGCGCCCCGATCCGCAGTGACGGCGAAAAAATACAGAACTTCAATCGTGAGAAACACGATACCAAGAGAGGAGAAAGACAATGGGAAAACTGAAACTCAAACCCGGTGTGGTCACCGGCAATCAGTTGCTCGAGCTGTTTGAGTACTGTAAGGAAACCAAATGTGCCTTGCCCGCCGTGAACGTGATCGGATCAAGCAGCGTGAACGCCGCAATCCGATCGGCCCGGGAAGCAAATGCACCGATTATCATCCAGTTTTCAAACGGTGGATCGGTCTTTAACGCGGGAAAGTACCTGGACAACACCGCGGAGAAGGCGGCCATTGCCGGCGGTATCGCGGGGGCTCATCACGCGCGCATGATTGCCGAGGCGCACGGGGTGCCGATCATCCTTCACACGGATCACTGCGCCAAGAAGCTGCTTCCGTGGGTTGATGGACTGATCGAAGCGGGAGAGGCGTGGTACAAGCAGACCGGCGCGCCGCTCTACAGCTCCCACATGCTGGACCTCTCCGAGGAATCGCTCGAAGAAAACATCGAGATTTCCAAACGCTATCTGCAACGATTGGCCAAGATCGACATGGTTCTGGAGATCGAGCTCGGTGTCACCGGTGGCGAAGAAGACGGTGTCGATAACACCGAAGTTGACAACGCCAAGCTCTACACCCAGCCGGAAGACGTTCTCGCTGCCTATGACGCACTGACACCGGTGGGAAACATCACCGTGGCCGCTTCGTTTGGGAACACCCACGGCGTCTACAAACCGGGTAACGTGAAGCTGCGACCGGACATCCTCAAGCATTCCCAGGCCAAAGTGCACGCCGATCGCAAGACGGCGACCGCCAAGCCGCTGAATCTGGTGTTTCACGGCGGTTCGGGCTCAGCTCCCGAGGAGATCACCGAAGCCGTTTCCTACGGGGTGATCAAGTTCAACATCGATACCGACACTCAGTGGGCCTTCACCGATCCAATCAAGCAGTACATGGATAAACACGACGCCTACCTGCACTCACAGATTGGAAACCCCGACGGCGACGACAAGCCCAACAAGAAGTACATCGATCCGCGGGCCTGGATGGTCCTGGGCGAGAAGGGCGTGATCGAACGCCTGAAACGCGCCTTTACCGAGCTCAACGCGACCAATCAGTTTGATTTCTAGAACCGGGTAACCGTTCGGGAAGCGATTCCCGGACCGTCAATTCCAGAAAGGTAATCGGGGCTATCGCCGTCAGGCGGTAGCCCCGTTCTGTATTGCAACACTCCGAATGGTTTCTGGTTCCAAAATACCCGATTCGGCGAGTCCGCGGGTAACCGCAGAAGCGCTCTCTCGGTCATGGCAGAGCAGGTAGAACGCCCCGCCGCCGCCGGCTCCGCTGAGTTTTCCGCCAAGTGCCCCCGCATCCATTCCCAGGCTCAGGCATTGGTTCAGCCGGTCATTTCCCAGGCCCAGCGCTTCCAGGGCGCGGTGCGCGCGTCCGGTGAGTCTGGCCAGATTCATCCGTCCCGCAACGTCTACCGCGGCGGGTATTGCCGCGCATGCGTCGGACGCAATCCGGCCCAGCTCCGCCAGTAACTCGGCGGTCCGCCGGTCTCCTTCGCGCATCCGGGCGCCAATTGCTCCAACCAGCTCCTTCGTTCCCGCAGACCGCGGTACCGATCCGGCCACCAGGAAGAAGTCTCCTCCGTCGATGCGGCGAGCACTCGGAAGTTCATCCCCGTCGAAGGAGAAGGCGGTAACCCCCTGATGGATTGCCAGGCCGGTATCAATTCCCGAGGGGGTTCCATGAAAGACGCGCTCGAGCCGGTT
>REDM01000079.1 GCA_007693485.1 Spirochaetaceae bacterium | reverse complement strand
GAAGCGGTATCGCCGGAGGCGTACAGCGCGGTCCTGGCTCGGCTGCTTGAACCGTAAGGCCGAGTCTGGTTCGGGTAGACACGGACCTCGTAGAGTCCGGCCGCCGGATCGCCGTTGGTGCTGAGGATGGTCACGCGCACCGCGTCGGCGGTTACCGGCCGGTCGAGCTGATGCACCCGGCGGCGCTGATAGTTGTCTGTTTCCACCTGCTCGAACACCACCGAACCTTCGCGCATGATCTCGATTCGGTAGTCGCGGGCGGTCTCCGGTGCACGGTAGAACGGATGATACGCGTGGTAAGAGCGCAAGAGGTTTCCCGGAAAAGTCAGTTCAATGCGGCCCACCGTCTCCGGTTGCTCCCAGTCGAGCCGGCACCAGGCGGGCAGCGGCGCGTTCGGATCAGAACGCCACTGGTTGGGTGACCGGTGCGGTCTGGTGACCCCGCTGACGACGTTTCGAGGCCCGAATACCGGCTGCGGCGGTTCCACCCGAAACGCAAGACTCACCCCGTGCTGCAGCTTTCGCAGCTTCTTCATGCCGACCTCATAATGGGCCGGGTGAGCGGGAAAACAGCTCTGCGCCTGATGCCACTGAAGGTGCGGATTGGGCATCAGTTCGAGCCGCACGTAGACCGGCTCGTCGGCAGTACCCGGAACACTCTCAAGCGGTCGTTCCCAGGTGATCCATTGACGGATTCCCGGTTCCACGCGCACTTGTGTAACGGCGAGCGCTTCGTCCTGAGCGTAGACGGTGTAGTCGAAGATACCCCCGCTCCGCTGCAACGCGAGCGAAAGGGTCTGTGGCTCCGAGCTGTGGTTGCTCACGCAGAGCGATACCCGGTCCAGAGTCCCGCTCAGCGCGATCTGCTGTACCATGCGGGTTTCGCAGCGCACCAGAAAATCCGGGTTGATGCGACGGTCAACAATTCCCGCCGCCTCACCCCACCCCACGTAATCAGGTTCTACTCCGCGGGAAAGCTCTTCGGAACTTACGCTGATACGGGCTCTGCGAGCAGCGTCAGCGGGATCGTCGGCGGAAACGTTGGGGAGCCACGCCCCGTCCCGAAGGAGTTGTTGTTGAATGGTTCGAACGTGCTCGGGCTGGAGTGCATGCGGACCGACCCCGCTCTGCAGTGCCACCGCGGCAGCGGTTCCCACCGCCTGGCCCATCAGCGCCGTAGTCCCCATGACGCGCATCGTTCCCAGCGCAACGTGACTCGCGCTGATATCACGTCCGGCAAGAAACAGGTTGTCCACGTCGCGCGCGATCAGGCAGGAGAGTGGGATACCATAGGGGCCAACAAAGGCGCGAGCGGCCTTTTCGGTGAAGGGGTTGTAGCGCTGCGCTGAGTTCGCTTCCGAATGCTCCGCGATCAAACCTCCCGGCGTATGAAGGTCAAGAAACCATCCGCCGTACGCGATCTCGTCACCAAATACTCGTCGCGACTGGATATCGGATTCCGTCACAATGGTGCGCCCGACAATTCGCCTGCTTTCCCGCGTGCCAAGGACCGATCCAATCCAGTCGAGCATACGGGTGCGGGTTGCGTCGCGCATCTGCGGATCGTGGTTCTTCATCCAGTCCCAGACGCCAAGGATGTAACGCTGAAGATCGGTGCGAATCGAGCGGTTGTCGTAGATGGTGTGCCGCGGGGTACCCAGTTCGATCCACCAGAATCCACCCCGTGCGTCGTTGGGAATCCGACCGGCATCGTAGAAAAACGCCGGATCACGCAGTTCCTTCGCCCAGAACGGTGGCACCCAAGGCTGTTCCTGCGCGATCTCGTCGGTCTTGAACATCAGACTGTTACCCATGGTGTCGGCCGAGCTGACGTCCGAAGCGTTGGATTCACCGAAGACGTCACGTCCCTCGCTGCCGGTCATCACCTCGCACCCGGCGGAATCCGCAACGATACCATCACCGGTGGCGTCAAGAAAGAGCGAGCCGGAGACCTGCATGCGTGTTTCGCTGTCAAGAACCAGCGCTTCTACCGATGTGATGCGCGGCCCATCCGTCACGCAGGAAGTCACCTTGGTATTCAAGTGGAGTTCAATGTTGGGTTCCCTCAGAACGGCCGTCAGCAGCACGAGGTCCCAGATCGAGTTGGTCCACCCATTCTCAAAGATCTCGGCGTGGTTGATTGCACGCTCTTCGATGAGCAGTTCTGAAATGATGCCCGTTTCGCGTGCGTAGGGATGGTGCTGTGCCGCACCGTGCGGCGTTACCCGCACCTCGGACGATGAGTTTCCTCCCAGCACGGTTCGGTCATGCAACAGTCCGACACGAACCCCCTGACGTGCCGCCGCAATCGCAGCGCACACTCCGGCAAGGCCCCCACCACATACCACCAGCTCGTACTCGAGCGTTTCTGTTTTCCAGCGTTCCATCAATTGATGCTATAATAGCACCACAAACTTGTCAAGCGAAACCTTTGGCAATTTGCTATGCTCTCCCTCATGGCACCGGCTCAGGCAAATCAGAGTATTGCGTCAGGATTTGAGGTTCTTCAGGAGGTCATTTCAGCGGGGCACGCTCTGGGAAGCAGAGAGGTGGCACGCCGACTCGGTATGGAGCACAGTCGAGCGAACCGCATTCTTGGCACCCTCGCGTCGGTTGGAATGCTTCTCCAGGACCGCGACAGCCGCTATCTGGCTGGACCCCGCATTCACGTGCTCTCCGCATTGAGCCTGAACGCTTCACGATTGATCCCCGCCGCCCTCCCACACCTTCGCCCGTTTCACTCCGAAGGTGCAACTGTCGCGCTCGGGACCCTCTGGAGGGATACCGTCGTCTATCTGCTGCACGCCAATCCCGGTCAGGACCTCGCCGCAAGCGCCGGCGCGCACGACAGCTACCCGCGCGACCGTTCGATTATCGGATCGTTGCTTGCAGATGACGGCCCGTCGGCTATCTGGCAGGATCGCCCACAGGAGGATTCCCGGGCGTGGGCCGCCCGCATCGGGAGTCACGGCGCGATGGCAATTGCGGTGGTACTTCCCCGGGCAAACCCGCTCTGCCGTCCCCCACGCGCGATGCTCTCCCGCGTAGAAGCAGCGGCGCGTGCGATCAGTGCATCGATTGGCCCCTGATTCTCGTGGCGGGCGGCGGGGCTTCTCGATACACCGCACTTCCCCACCCGTTGATACGCACGGCGTCGGTTCCCACTGTTTCCGCACGGCACAGGAGCATGGGCGACGAGGGTATCCCGGTTACGGTGCACGGAGCATCAACGGGATTGAAAAGGAACACCAGTAAGCCGCTGTCAGCACGACGTGCCATCCACCGAAGCGGCAATTGCAGCGATCTCACAAACCCCCGCCAGGGCTCAGGAAGCACCCAGCCTCCCGCTCCCGGATCACTGGTGTCCACCACTGTTTCAACAAGCTGATCGAGTCCGGTGTCATCAAGGCGGCACGCCTCGTACCAGATTGTTCCCTTGCCCACTGTGGTCCGGGTAATGGCGGGAGATCCGGCGTAGAACTGGCCGCCGTAGACCGCAACGGTCTGCGCTGCGCCCCCCGTCTCAACGATTTCACAGTACTCTCGCGCGAACACCGGGTTGGGTTTCTCTGCGGTCCCGTTTCCAACGGCGCTCCCGTTTCCCACCCAGCGGATCGGGACCGTCTCGCCGACCGCGAGCTGGTCCAGTTCCACCACCGAAACCGCCATGGCCTTGTTGAGCCATGCGGGATATCCGTCTTCGGCCAGTCGCTGCCAGCGGTCGAACACACCGGAAAAGTAGGTGACCAGCAGGGTACCCCCGGCCTCAACAAAGCGGAGCAGGCGTCGCGCCGTTTCTTCGCCGAGCTCTGCCACCATCGGCAGCACCACAATGGAGAATCGATTAACGTCTGCCTCCGAGGGAACCACGTCAACGGTAAGGCCCTGCCGTGTCAGCGAGTCAACGTGGCGCATCGCCGTCTCGATTTCTCCGCGGCGTCCGTCATTTCGCGGGCCACTCGCCTGGTTGATCATCCACCGACTCGGGGTATCCAGAATCACCGCCGCGTCCGCAACCCCGGAGAGACCCGCGAGATCATGCAACTGGTTCAGAATACCACTGAGTTCCGCTACCTCGTCAAAGGTGCGGCCCTTTCTGCCTCGGTGGTCGATCACCGAGCCGTGAAACTGCTCCCAGCCGCCGCGTCCCTGCCGCCACTGAAAGTACTGCACGCTGTCGGCGCCACCGGCAACCGCGGCCAGACTCGAAAGCACATGAGCGCCGGGACGTTTGAGACGCCCCACCTGATGCCAGTTGGTTGTCCCCGGGGTTGATTCCATCAGCAGCCACGGTTGCCCGCCGGACAGGCCCCGATAGTAGGCCAGACTGAACGCGTAGTTGCGAAAGAGATCACCGCTTTCCGGTATCGTGTGCAGCATCCCGTCGTCGCTTCCCGGCGGCAGCCCCCAGGTGGGATAGATATCACCCGATACGCGGTCAACCACGGCCACCAGCTCCGCCGCATTCAGGCTCGCGTGCAGGCCCATCAGGTTCACCGTGGTGGGAGTCCCGGTGTCGTGGCGGCGGATCGCAGCGATCTCGTAACGGGCAAAGTCGGCGATCTGGTGCGACACAAAGCGCTTCCAGTCGATAACCTGAGCGTGAAGCTGGTATTCTCCGTGCGGCGTGGGAGGCTCTATCTCCTCCCAATCGCTGTAGCGATGGCTCCAGAACGAGCTCCACCAGCGCCGGTTCAGCAGATCAAGATCATCCTGGTGCTCGGCGCGCAACCAGAGTCGGAACGCGCGCGCACAGCTCTCGCAGAAACAGGTTCCCTGATACTCGTTTGACACGTGCCAGAGAATAACCTCCGAGCAGCCCGAGAACCGGGACGCAAGCTGCTCGTTCATCGCGCGCACCTTCTCCCGAAAGACGCTGCTGGTGGGGCAGTGATTGTGCCTCCCTCCAAAGCGCGCCCGGCGACCGTCAGCGAGCGTCCGGAGGATCTCAGGGTACCGGCGCGCCATCCATGGTGGCCGCGCACCGGACGGAGTTGCAAGAACCGTCTTGATGTCCCGATCTCCCGCCCGACGGATCACATCCTCGAGCCAGTCAAGCTGATAGTGCCCCTCTGCGGGCTCGAGGTGGCTCCAGGCGAAGACGCCGAGAGTCACCGCGTTGATACCGGCATCGCGCATCAGTGCCAGATCGTCTTCAATCACCTGGGGCTGGTCGAGCCACTGCTCCGGGTAGTAGTCTGTTCCGTGAAGAATGGTACGCATGCTGGTCTCCCCGTGGCCCAATCTACGAGGTTGGTGCTAAAATAGCAACAGCGCATGAGGCATTACCAGAAGCCTCGCGGCGAACAGGAGTTGATTCCGGGCGTGAAACTGGTCTTCCGGTCTCTCAGAACACGGCTCATCGTGCTGCTTGCGGTACTCGTACTCGTTCCCGTTCTGGCAGGGTTCGCGATCTACACCCGCAGCGCCGCCGGTCTGATCGAGCGCCAGCTGATCGAAAGCCAAAGCGCAGTGCTTTCGCAGACCGTGCTCAATCTGAACCGTGTCATCGGAACGGTGAACACGTCGGTGAACTACCTCAGTTCGAGCAGCGCCGTACAGCACTATATCGAAACCACGGAACCGGTGGACACCGCGGCAGGGTTCTTCGCGGTTCGCGACCTCCAGGACACTATGCGGGTCGTAAGCACCGCCGGTTTCCAGCACACCATGGACATCTTCTTTCTTACTCCCACCGGGTTCGTATCAACCATTGTCGACGCGCGACGCAATCGCAACGAATTTCTGAACAGTCGGTGGTTCGAACGCGCCAACTCCCACCCCGAGCGGATCCACTGGACCCTGGAAACTCAGCGCACCGGGATGTCCGACGGGCTTCGTGCCTCCAAAATGCTGACGGCGGCCCGCGCCATCCGTTCATACGGTGGGGGCGGCGTCGCCGGAGTTGCGGCGGTCAGCATCGACAGTCGTGATTTCACCCTCGTCATCGATCCCCGCATGATCATCCGCGATGGGGCCGAGATTCTGATTCAGCAGGAAGTGGTCACGGCTCCTCTGCGCGTGCTCTCGGCCGGCCTGGAGAACGGATGGACGATCGAGTATCCGCTGTCGGGAGATCTCTTCCTGGGTGACCTCGCCGCACTGCAGCGCCGGGGCCTGGCGATGATCCTGTTGCTGGGGATCCTTCTCTCCGCGGTCATCGTCTGGAACGTATTCTCGGGAACCCGGTCCCTCCTTCTTCTCCGGCGGTCTGCCGCGGAGGTGGCGGCGGGAAACCTGACGGCACGGGCTCCAGACCTGCCGAAGGATGAAATCGGACTGCTCGCGGAGCAGTTCAACCGGATGCTGGACCAGATCGGACAGCTGTTTGAACAGGTGCGCCGCGAGCACGACCTTGCGGAAGAGGCACGAATGGCGCGCCTTCGGTCACAGATCCGCCCCCATTTCTTGCTCAACAGCCTGAACAGCGTGAACCTTGCCGCCCGGATGTCCGGCGCCGACAACGTGTGCGACATCATTGCCGCACTCTCGTCAATTCTTGAGCGATCGCTCTATGAGCGCGAGACAACCGTGCCGTTGAGCCGGGAGATTCAGACAACTCGAGACTTCATTACGCTTGAGCGGCTTCGATCCGGTGACCGATGGAATATCGAAATCGATGCGGACGGAGTTGTGGGCGATCCCCTCTGCCCCGTCTTCTGCATCCAGCCGTTGGTGGAGAACGCGGTCCAGCACGCCGTTCCGTCGAGTCGAACCGTCCAGCTGCACGTGACGGTATCGTTTTGTTGTCTGCCCCAGGCGTCACCGAAAGTGCTTGAGATCGTGGTGGCGGATGACGGAGTCGGTTTCCCCGAGAAATCCCGGGGAGGTTTGCCCGAGCCGTCGCCGACCGGCGGCATTGGGCTTCGAAACATTCACGAGCGCATCCGCAGTCAGTTTGGCCCCGATTGGGGAATTACCATCGAACCACGCAACCCCGCGGGATCCCGGGTGACCGTTCGCCTTCCTTACCGGAGTGCCGTACCGTGAATATCCTGGTGGTAGATGATGAACTGCTGGTACGCACCGGAGTCCACTCGCTGATTCCTGCCGATGATGCGCGCTTTACGGTTGCCGGCGACGCTCGCTCGGGAGAGGAAGCGCTCACCCTCATACCCGCATTGCAACCGGTGATTGTGATCTCCGATATCGTGATGCCGGGAATGACGGGGCTTGAGCTGCTGAACCGGTGCCGGAACCAGGGGTATGCGGTAGCCTTTGTGTTCCTTACCAGCCACCGGGACTTCGATTACGCCCGGCGGGCCGTCGAGATGGGAGCAACCGACTACCTGCTGAAGCACGAACTGGACCCTCAGCGTCTTGCGTCGGTTCTCGACCGGGCGTACCGTTCACTGGAGGCAAGGGAGAATCAATCGCGCCCGGCACCACCTTCACCGGACGCGCCGTCTCCGTCGGGCACCGACAGCGTAACCCGCCTTCTGCTCGTGCGGATCGAACAGTTTCAACGCACCGCTGAGCAGCGCGATGCCGCGGCGCTCGGCTCGCTCCTGATCACCATGGTTCAGCAGGTATCCGGTCCCGGCATCCGGATCGCCCTCGATTCGTCGATCGACGGCCTCTGGTGCTTCCAGCTGCACGCCTCGGCGGTCGGGACAACGGCGATGGCGTCTCGAGCGGGGAGGCTTCGCTTCGGATCCCGACTGATTGACACCCTTCGAACATCCATGAATCTCACGGCCCGGATTGGCATCTCCCTTCCGGTTCCTCCCGGCGACCGACGATTCTTTGATCGTGCGTTCTGTCTGGAGCACCAGGTCATCATGGAGGAGGACGAAGCACCGGATCGCGATCGAGTCGACCAGACGTCGCCATCGCCCCATCGGTCTGATATGGGCTCCGCCGTGATTGCCGTACCGGTTCAGAAGCTGCTTCGGCTGATCGAGCAGCGACAACCCGAAGCGCTGCACTCCGCACTCTCCGAGTTCGAGGCGACGTGCAGAGACGCGCTCGCCCCGAGGGAGTCGATGATCCTGGAAGCGACGACAATTCTCAACGCCACCCACACGGCGATGGCACGACTGACCGGACCGCAGTCGCCAAGCCCTGATCGCACCTTTGCCACCTTGCAGCGCACCGTGCGTGACGCCGCGTACCGCGCCACCGTCATCCAGGCGCTTACCGAGGCATTCGAGGTGTTCACGACGCTGCTGCAGTCAGCGGAGAAGACGCAGATCCCCGAAGAGATCGCCCGCGCGCGCGAGTTCATTCATCGCGAGTATCGGCGTGCAATCAGCCTTGAAGAGGCGGCCTCGGTTGCGGGCAAGTCGCCGAGTTACTTCTCAACCCTGTTCCACCGGACGCTCGGGGTGGGATTTGTTGAGTACGTGAATCGCGTCCGTGTCGAGGCTGCGGTATCCCTCCTGCACGACCCGCGCACCACCGTCGCCGAGGTGGGTGCGTTGTGCGGATTCCCCAACGACAAGTACTTTGCCCGTACCTTCAAGCGGATCATGGGAACGTCGCCCGGCAGCATGCGATCGAAAAATCGTGCACCGGACGACGATCATTCCCGCGAAAGTCGGTAAGATCGGAGACCAACATCAAAATCGCGTGCGTGTTCGGCTCTCCAGAACACCCCGTAGAATCACCCTACCAATCCGGTAAGGAGGATGTTCATGAAACGAAGCATAGTGTTGCTGATTGCGCTGCTCATCGCAGCGATGCCCGCCTGGAGCGCCGGCCGACAGGAGGCGCCCGCTGCCGCACCCGAGGGCCCGATTACGCTCCGCGTCTGGGGTGGCGTTCCCGAAGAGAACGGCCCGGCAGACGTGATCGCCGCGTTTGAGGCGGCAAACCCGAATATCCGCGTGGTGTACACCCGGTACGTCAACGACGACCAGGGCCGACTGCGGATGGATACCGCACTGATTGCCGGCGGCCAGGTCGATGTGTTCTTCACCTATCGCACCGATATCCTTGCCCGACACGCACAGGCGGGAAACGCGCTCTCACTCGACGCCCTCGCGGCAGCAGATGGGTTCAACATGCAGGAAGCGTTTGGCGACCTGAGTTTTGCCACGTTCAACAACGGCGTCTACGCCATCCCCACCAACAAGGGCCCCCAGTTCTTCATGGTGAACAAGGACATGTTTGACGCGGCGGGGATTCCCGTTCCTGCCTCGTGGACCTATCAGGACTACCGCCGCATCGCCCGTCAGCTCAGTTCCGGCAGCGGCCAGAACCGTGTCTACGGCGTCATGTACCCCAACTGGCCGCAGCTCTTCCTGCTCGGTGCTCAGGCGGCCCTCGGTCCCAACTCGTTCCTGAGACCCGATGGAACCTCAAACTTCACGCATCCGCTCTTCCGCGAGTTCATCGAACTGCGCCGCGCCATGCAATACGACGATCGAAGCGAAGTCCCCTACGTAGAGGTGGTGTCGCAGAACCTCGCCGACGCAACGGAGTTTCTCACCGGTCGCGTAGCGATGATCTACACCGGAACGTGGCGGGTCCGAAACATTACCGATCCCGCGGCACCCCACAACTTCAAGACCGCCTTCGTTCCGCTGTTCACCATGCAGCCAAACCAGCAGCGGCTCTACAACGAAGGCTCGCTTGGTGACTGGGCAATGATCGCACAGGACACCCGCGTTCCCGAGGCAGCGTGGCGCTTCATTCGATACTGGGCAACCGAAGGTTCGGACCCCATGGTCGCCAAGGGCGGAAAGATCCCCGCGTGGACGGCCTATCCCGTAGAGCGCGTCACGGAGGCGATGCTCGGACCCAACGCCGCGCAGCTGTTTGACGTAGCCTCCTTTGAACGCGTCGTACTCCAGCCGGAACTGTTCAGCTATCAGCCCAATAATCCGCTTGCCGTTTCGATCTACAACGACGTTCGCACCGTGGTCAAAGAAGAGGTAGAGCTGCTCTTGACCGGTCGCCAGAACCTCGATCGCACGGTTACCGCAATCGATACTCGGACCAACGACCTGATTCGACGGGCGCGATAAGCGCATCACTCTCGCATGCGACTCAGCGGGGAACGGACGACGTTCCCCGCATCATTCACGCGACCTGTACACGCACATCGACCGGGGAGGATCTCAGGTGGGCCGAGCTATTCGAAAAGACACGATCGCAGGATACCTGTTTCTCCTGCCGAATTTTCTGGGCTTCCTCGGATTCGTCGCCCTTCCGGTTGTGTTCAGCCTCTTCCTGGCGTTTTCCCATTGGGACCTGCTCTCCGGTGCCGCAGGGATTCGCTGGGCCGGGCTTGAAAACTTCCGCTTGCTGGTGGGTGATCCGTGGTTTCTCAGCTCGCTGATAAACAACCTGATCTATTCGTTCTTCACGGTGGCGTTTTCACTGATCATTGGGCTCCTCATGGCCCTGCTGCTGAATCGGCACGTGTTCGCCAAGTCGGCGCTTCGCACGATGTTCTTCATCCCCTATGTGGTGTCGATGGTTGCGATTTCGGCGATCTGGATGGCGATTCTCTCGCGGTTTGGCCCCGTCTCCGAACTGGCGCGCACCCTGGGCGTCGAGAATCCCCCGATCTGGCTGATGGATCCCACGTTTGCCATGCCGGCGATCATTTCACTGGGGGTCTGGAATCACGCCGGCTACTGCATGCTGATCTACCTTGCCGCCCTGCAGGGCGTCCCGCGTGAGCTCTACGAGGCTGCCGAAGTGGACGGTGGCGGCGCGTGGGCAAAATTCGTCAGCGTCACAGTTCCGATGATCTCACCCGCAACCTTCCTGCTGGTCATCACCCAGATGATCAACTCGTTCAAGGTGTTCGCTCCGGTTCAGATCCTGACCCAGGGGGGGCCGGGCCGCAGCACGACGGTGCTGGTCTACTACATCTACCGGACCGCGTATCAGAACTACCGAATGGGATATGCGAGTGCCATGGCGTGGGTACTGTTCGCCATGATTTTCATCATCACCCTCCTGCAGTGGCAGGGCCAGCGCCGCTGGGTGAACTACTGAGCCGTCAACAGACGGGTACGAGGCAGATTGTGACACGAGTGCAGAAAGAGCAGCTTACCAAGATCGTCTGGACGGCCGTTGCTGCGGTGATCGGCGCCTTCATGGTGCTTCCCCTCATCTGGATGGTTTCCGCATCGCTCAAGACCGAGCTGGAGGTGTTCCAGTATCCCATTCGCTGGATTCCCGAAACCATTCGCTGGGAGAACTACCGCGAGGTGTGGGCGGGGATCTATCCGTTCTGGATCTTCTACGTAAACTCCATCAAGGTAACTACCCTCTCCGTTACCGGCCTCCTGGCCACCAGCTCTCTGGCGGCGTACAGCTTTGCCAAGCTTCGGTATCCAGGACGGGACAAAATCTTTCTGGCCTACCTTTCCACCATGATGATTCCACCGCAGGTTCTGCTGGTGCCCCGCTTCATCATCTTCCGGAACATCGGCATTCTCAATACTCACTGGGCGCTCATTCTGCCGGGCATGTTCATCATCTTCGGGGTGTTTCTCCTGCGCCAGTTCTTCTCCACCATCCCCAACGAACTTTCCGAGAGCGCCCTCATGGATGGTGCCGGCCACCTCACGATCTGGAGCCGGATCGTTCTTCCGCTGGCGAAGCCGGCGATCATCTCCCTGCTGATCGTGAGCTTTGTGTGGCGATGGAACGACTTCGAAGAGCCGCTCATCTTTCTGAATACAAAGGAGCTCTTCACCATCCCCGTGGCGATGACGCTCTTCATCGACGAGTTTGACACCCGCTACAGCCTCATCATGGCCGCAACGGTGTCCGCCATCGTTCCGGTGCTGGCCGTCTTCCTCGCGGGGCAGCGATTCTTTGTACAGGGAGTTGTGACCAGCGGACTGAAGGGCTGACGCCGCAACCACCTGACGCCCATCCCCGGTGACGCCGAGTTCGGTTTGCGGTAGTATCGTCGCATGACACCCGA
>REDM01000129.1 GCA_007693485.1 Spirochaetaceae bacterium | reverse complement strand
CGTGCAGCGGGAACGTGATCGTCACGGCGGCGCCTCCGTTGTGTGCGAACTCGACCGTACCGCCGAGCTGTTCCACGAACGCGTGCACCATGGTTAACCCAAAACCGCCGCTCGTTCGTGCGTCGAAACCCTCGGGGAGCCCTGGGCCGTCGTCCTGAACGGTAATCGTAACCGTTCCATTGAGCACAGTTCCGCGAACCGAGAGCCTCCCACCGGAGCGGCCGTTGAAAGCGTACTTCATGGCGTTGGTGGTGAGCTCGTTTATCACTAGCCCCACCGTTGAAAGGGTTTTCTCGGGAAGCTGGATGTCAACGATGCTGGTCTCGATCTTCATCGCCGGCCCGCCGCCAAAGAACTCAACTACCCCTTCGACCAACCGCGTGAGGAAGGTATTGAGTGACCCGGTGCCGTGCGATTCATCCCGGTAGAGTTGATCGTAGAGCAGCTCGATGCTCTGAAAACGGCTCGCCGCATCCTGCAATGACCTGACGCCAGACGGATCGTGCGTCGACTCGGTCTGCAGCGTGAGCATTGCCGCCATAGTGCGCATCACGTTCTTGATGCGGTGCTGCACTTCTCTGAGAAGATTCTCTTTCTCACGTACCAGCCCGCGAATCAGCTGCTCCGACTCTTTTCGATCGCTGATATCGCGGAAGACCCCAATAAGGCACGGGCGTCCTTGATACATGACGTGCGATGCCTTCACTTCTACGGGGACGATGGTACCGTCGCGTTGCACGATTTCGCTCTCAATAACGGCTTCCCCGGCCTCTGCTGGGTTCTCATTCACATGACGCAGAAACGCCGCGGAAGTCTCGTGCCGAATTCGCTCCGGGTGCAGGTCATTGTGGAAGCGGCCAACCAGAGCGTCCTTTGGGTGTCCGGTCAACCGGATCGCGGCGGAGTTTGCATTGACGATACAACCGGTCTCAATGTCGGCAATAAACACCGCGTCCGGGGCGTTTTCGAACAGATCACGGAACTGCGCGTCGCTCTCGCGGAGCGCCTCCTCCGCGGCCTTGCGGTCGCTGATATCGATCGCGGAGACAACGAAAAACTCCAGGTTGCCCTCTTCATCGTTGAGGGTGATGCCGCTCATCAGCATCGGAAACTCGGTCCCGTCGCGATGAACGTGACCGAGCTCTATGATGGTTGTGGTGGCGGTAGTTTTCAGCGCTTCGTTGGCCGCTACGACGTCCTGCATCTGCTGTTCGGTGTGGAACACCGACAGGTTCTTTCCGATCAGCTCCTCCGGCTGATACCCGTGGGCTGCCGCGAAGGCGGAGTTGACGTATCGCAGCGTTCCATCAACGCTCGCGATGGCGCATCCAAAGAGCGCGCTGTCCGTGATGGTACGGAACTGCCGCAACTCACGCTCCGCCGCCTTTCGGGCCGAGATATCGCGAACGATTGAAACGACGTACCGTTCGTCGTCCTCGGAATAGACGTAGGCGCTGACTTCCACCGGAATGATGGTGCCGTCGCGGCGGCGGTTCTCGGTTTCAAAGGTGGCATGGCCGTTCGCAAGGAGCTCGGCGACGTGTTCCGGTATTGACGCAGCCGCCGACCCGGGAACCACGTCTCCGGCCGACAACGTCAGGAGCTCCTCCCGCGTGTACCCGAGCATACGGCTCGCCTGCGCGTTGACTTCGACGTTGGGCCCTGGGAGTCCATCCGGTGTCAGGGTATGGACGATGATTGCGTCGTTGGTGTGATCGACCAGCGAGCGCCGTCGCTTCTCACCGGCGAGATGTGCCTCTTCCATGCGCTTCCGCTCGGTGATGTCTCTGAAGAGCCCGGCGCAGAATCCGAGGCGTGGGGAGTAGAGCCGGGTTTCGTAGTGCCGATTCAGCTCGGTGGAATACTCGGTGAACTGCTCGGCCACTCCGGTGGTGGCAACCCGTCCGAAGGTGTCAATCCAGCGCTGTTCGGTGTTGGGGAAGAGTTCACGGGCGGTGTGACCGATCAGTTGTCCTCGCTCCAGCCCCACCCGTTTCGCGAACTCGCTGTTCGCCTCATCAAATCGATAATCGACGGCCGTGCCTGCGTCGTCAAAGATCACCTCGTGCAGGGCAAATGCGTCGTTCATGTTCTCGAACAGATCCTGAAACCGCGCTTCGCTCTCCATGAGAAGAGTGCGCGCATCGAAAAGTTTCAGTGCCATCTTGATTGATGCGTCGAGGACCGTGATGTTTGAACTCTTGACTACGTAGCCGTAAGAGGTGATTTTTTCGGTTCTGGCGACAACCTCCGGCTCCGCGTGGGAGGAGAGGAAGACTACGGGAAGCTCGCGTTCAGAGAGGATGATTGCGGCTGCCTCGGTACCGTCCATACCGGGGCCCAGATCGATGTCCATCAGAACGAGGTCGAAGTGCTTGTCGGAACGCGCGGCTTCAACCGCCGCCTCGCCGCTGCCGGCAGTGGCGACCACATACCCGTAGCGCTCGAGGCTTGCCTTGGTGGCAAGCGCGATCAGCGCTTCGTCTTCTACCAGCAGGAGGGACGTCTTTTCGGACCGTGTCGCAGGCACATGCACCCTCAGGAAACGTGTTTACCGACTAAACCCCTATACTTGTAGCATCAAATTTATGCAAATTCAACGAGAAATATTAGATATCTTCCTCCATCAGCCTATTCTGATACCGGTCCAGATGACGGGCCAAACCGCATGATTCCAAAGACCAGCCAGCCGATCATCAGGGCGGTAACTCCCGCCAGTACCGGCAGCGGGCCAAACTGATGGATCAACGGCAGCGACGCCGCGGTGAACAGCCCTCCACCCACCACCGGCTCAAAGAGCAGCTGCTTGTATCCAAAGGCCTCCATGGCGCCTGCCTTTCCGTGGGGATCGCTCATTCGCACCAGCAGTAACCCAATGACGGTCATTCCCATGCCCTGGCCAAAATTCGCGAGCCCATTCTGCATCCAGTTCTCGGGGAACATCACGCGAGCCAGCACCATGAGGCCAAACATGTTCCAGAGAATCCCGCCAACGGCCAGCACCAGGAAGGGGCCCATATTGGCGCCAATCGCCTCAAGCGAGAGCGTGCCCAGCGCTGCCACGATCAGCAGATCGAGGGCGGTACCCGAAATGCGGTTCATCAACCGGCGGTCGATTGTCCGTGCGTAGCCGAGGCGGGTTCCAAGGATCTGCACCAGAACCCCGCCGATCATCGCAAGCGGAAAGAGCGGGATGTGGCGCATCAGCTCCGGCCACCCGATTGGTACCAGAAGTGCCTCTTCCATCATGATCAGCGCCCGAAGAAGCAGCCATCCCACGGCAATTGCCAGTCCAACAAACCCGATATGGATGGACAACGGATCGATCGCCCGGTCGCTCATGCGGTGCTCCGCGGGGGTCGGTTCGCGGTCTTCGTGCTCGCTGAGATCCTCGGGAGACGGTTCGTCGACCGCGTCGGGGCGAGGAATATGCCCGCGCCAGATGCCCCAGTTGATCAGCAGGGTGCCAAAGAGCACCCCGGCAACAACGCCAATGGTTGCCAGACCGAGTGCAAGATCTGAGCCTTCGCCAAACCCGAGCTCAGCGAAGGTCTCCGACAGACCCGCGGCGGTTCCGTGCCCACCCTCAAAGCCGATTTCAATGAGGGCACCGGCAAGCGGACTCACGTCCCACACCGGGATGAGTACTACCAGCGCCAGGGTGATGCCGACAACGTACTGCCCCCACGCCAGGGTCTGTCCGTGCGCGACCATCGGTCCGGCCTGCTTCCAGATTTCGGAAATACGCGGAATGGTTTTCCCCAGAAAGAGCCCGGCAAACACCACGCTGATCAGAAGCCCCGGAAGCCCGGACCAGACTTCCAGCGTGGCCTCCGGCCACACCCCATCGGCCGCAAACGCAGCTCCACCCCGGAGCCGCTGCACCAACGCGCCGAGCACTTGCGGCCCCAACAGCAGCGCGATCAGCCCACCAATGATCGAGCTGGGCATGTAGAGTCTCTGAAACAATCGTACTTTCCGCCGGATCAGCTTTCCCAGCAGGAGCACGAGTCCAATCAGTACAATCGCAACAAAAACGTCCTGGAGTGTCATACGCTCAGGGTACCAAAGCTCGCAGAGAGTTCCCAGACGGTGCGCTCCGGGGGTTCCTCGATTGGTGATCGGAGCACGACGGGACGAATATCCATCGCCTTACCCCTCGCCGCGCTCGCTTCGCACCCGCAGCGCCGGAGCAATCCCCGTTTTGTCCTGTCCCATGTAGAGTGTCACGTGCGGGAAGGGGATCTCGATCCCGCGCTGATCGAAGGCGCGCTTGAGGCGGCGGTTGAACTCGCGGCCAATCTCCCACTGCTTGATGGGTTTGGTTTTGGTGCGCGCCTTGATGATGATCGCCGAATCGGCAAACTCGTCGAGACCGAGGATTTCGATCGGTTCGAGAATCGACTCGCCAAAGGCGGGATCTCCGCGCAGTTCTTCGTCCACGGCCCGAATCACCGCGATCACCTCGTCGACGTCTTCGCGGTAGGCAACGCCGATGTCAAAGACGTATCGAGAGTAATCCTTGGTCATGTTGGTGACCACGTCGATGCTGCCGTTTCGTACAAAGTGCACGTTGCCCGCCAGATCACGCAGCACCACCAGCCGCAGCGTCACCTTCTCCACCAGGCCACCCTTCCCGGCAATCTGCACGACGTCACCCACGCGGATCTCATCGTCCAGCAGGATGAAAAACCCGTTGATGACGTCCCGCACCAGGCTCTGCGCGCCAAAGCCAACCGCGAGTCCCAGAACGCCGGCCGCAGCCAGGATCGGCCCAATTGCGATGCCGAGCTGCCCAAGGATGATCACCAGGGCAACCGAGAAGAGCACGATGTTGACCAGGGAATTGATCGTAGACTTGAGCGTCTCGGTTCGCTTGGCACGCTCCGGGTCGCCGCCCGCGGCCGCCCGACCGATGGTTTTGTTGATCGCCACATGCATGACGCGAGTGGCAATGGTCATGGCGATAATGACAACAACAATCTGCAGCCCGCTGGTGATTGCCCAGCTGCCGACTTCTTCCAGGTACATTCGGATATTCATTATCTCCTAAACGTACTGAAATACCGGCGGCCCGGCAAACGCCGGACTTCGGCGCCGGCGCGCGTCAGATGTAGCGGATGTCGGGGATGTTGTTCATCACCAGGAGGGCTGCGCCAAGGCCGGAGGTGGTACGTCGCAGCGATGCGAGATAGGTCTTCGCCGTAGCCTCATCCGGCTTTGCCATTCCCAGGACTACCAGCGCCGCGCCCGCGGATTCGCGGGCCAGCACGTCGGGGATGGGAGTCTCGTCGGCGTTTACCACCACGTTGGTTTCGGCCTGCATGCGCAGGCTTCGCAGGCTCTCCCGCAGGCGCTCCTCGGCCTCGTTTACCGCGCGGTGGTCGGCAACGATAGTCTTCAGCTGGATGGCCGTCCGTTTTCCGGTTGCACCTGCGAGCAGATAGGCGAGGATGAGCATCAACCGGACGTTGTTCTCCTGTCCACCCCACCAGACGATGATGGGACCATCAATCGACATCCACGGTTGCGGACCCTTCTTCATCAGGATCACGTTGCGCTGGATGGAACTCAGATCGGTGAGCATCCGAGCGTACTCCTGGTCCATTCGCGACAGACTCGGGAGCCCCGCCATGACCGTGTTGTACGAGCCCGCTGCAAAGCCCGCCGACTGCGCGGCAACCACCACCCCCTCGTGAAAGTCGTTGGTCTCCACCACGTGGGAGTAAACGTTGGGCTGCACGAGTTCGCGGACAAAGGTATCCAGGCTGGCTTGTAATTCGCCCCGATGGATCTGGTCGGCGGGATTGCTGCTCCGCTGGATCATCGCGTAGGTGGCCAGTGCCCCTCCCCGGCGCGTGAGCATGGCCGCTGTACTCATCATCTCACCGTGGGCGTCCACATCGGCGGCAAAGACCTGCACCAGGGGTCGCCAGTTCTTGCCAGAACCGGTGCGCGCGCGCGAAAGGCGCCGCGCCACGCGGAAGAACATCGTTGTCCAGAAACCTTCCCAGAGGCCGCCGTACTCGGAAGGGGCCGCGGTTGCCGCGTCGCCGCGCACCGGGCGCACGCCGAGCCACGCGAAGATGGCTCCCACTACGGCCACGGCAACCACCGTTGCCCAGGCGCTGATCAGAAACATGACGGCAAAGGAACCGATTGCTCCGGCAAAGCTGACCCACCAGGGCACCCGTACCGATGGACGAAAACTCGGGTTATCCACCAACCGCTCCATGCCGGCGGCCAGATTGAGCACCCCGTAGGTGGTCAGGAAGAACATGGTCAGCACCTCGGCCACCTGATTGAGGTTTCCCAGAAGAATTGCGGCAAACGCAAGCCCAATCGAAACGGCAAGCGCGATCAGCGGCTCCTGAGTCTTCCCTACGCCACGACCGAACAGCCGAGGAACCACGCCGTCGATACCCAGCGCCTGCAGCGTTCGAGGGGCTGCCATCAGCGATCCGATTGCCGAGCTCAGCGTGGCGCCAATGACTCCGGCGGTTACCATCGCGGGCCAGCGCGACGCGTCCCGCAGCGCCGTCGACACCCAGAGCCCGTCGCGCGGCACCGTGAACGCGAGCATCACCGGCACCAGGAGGTAGACCAGGAATCCCGCACCAACCGCCAGAAAGGTTCCCCGGGGAATGCTGCGCTCTGGGGTCTTCAGGTCGCCCGACATGGAGACGCCGGCGAGAATGCCGGTGACCGCAGGAAAGAAGACCGCGAATACGCCCCAGAATGCCAGACCTTCGAGGTAAGACGGTTCGAGGTTCTGCGGAAGATACAGAGGCTGGAAGCCAGCGGCGATGGAGACAAAGCTCGCGAGAATCACCGCGAGGATGACGTACTGCATCATCACCATGAAGCGCGCACCAACCAGTCCGATAAGGGCCAGCACAAACATGGTGCTGATGGCAACCGTGACCGGCGACCAGTCCGGGACAATCGCGGTGAACGCCTCGGCAAACCCGATTACGTAGAGCGCGATCGACAGCGACTGACTCAGGAAGAGCGGGATTCCGATGCCGCCGCCGGCCTGATACCCCATGACGCGGGACACCATGAAGTAGGCGCCGCCGGTATCCATCTGCTCGTTGGATGCAATGCCGGCCACCGACAGCGAGGTGATGAAGGTGATGGCGTTGGCAATCAACACGATGAGGAGGGTTCGCACGAGCCCCGCGTTGGCGAGCACCCACCCAAAGCGCAGATACATGATGACGCCGATGATGGTGAGAAAGCTCGGCGTAAATACTCCGCCGAACGTGCCAAGGGTGCGCACACGAATGATCACGGCCTCGCCATCTGCCTCGGCGAACCCGACAGAGACGGTTGGCCCCTCCGGGTTGGATCCCTTGCGGCGCGACAGCGCTGCGGGGGCCATTCCCACGGGCGCGCGCTGCCGGACGAACGCGGCGATTCGTGAGGCTGCCGCCCCCATCCCTGACTTGCGAAACCTGCTCATCATGTACCTCGGCAGGGAGGATACTATACCGTATGAGATCGTGATAGGGTGACGCCATGGTGTATGTCGCACTCCTGCGCGGAATCAACGTGGGAGGAAAGAACAAGCTTCCCATGCCCGCCCTCAAAGCAACCGTCGAGAAGGCGGGCATGCAGCACGTGGTCACCTACATCAACTCCGGCAACGTGGTGTTCTGCTGCGATCAGAAGCCGCGGGCGGAGTTAGCTCGCACGCTGGAAGCTGCGATTGAGGCCGATTGCGGTCTATCGGTTCCGGTGCTGGTACGCAGCCTGGACGAGTACGAGACGATGATGGGGCATCTTCCGCCGGATTGGACCAACGATCAGCAGGCAAAGAGCGACGTGCTCTTTCTCCAGGATGAGGTGGACACGCCGGAGGTAGTGAATGAGCTTACCATCAAGCCGGACGTGGACACCGTGAAGTACGTGCCGGGAGCGCTGTTGTGGACGGTTGCTCGCTCGGCGGTTACCCGCAGCGGCATGATGCGGCTCGCCGGGTCACCACTCTACCAGCGGATGAGCATCCGCAACGTCAACACCACCCGCGCGATCGCCGAGCTGATGCGGCGGGTGGCCGGGGAGTGAGGGTGATCACCACTCCCATCGCACCGGATAGGCGTGAATGAGCGGGTCCGGCGTGAGCACTACCAACCCCTTGCAGATCGACTGACTGACGAGAAGTCTGTCGAAGGGATCCCGATGTATCGGCGGCAGGGTGGACAGGTGCAGAGCGTCAATCTCATCAACGGGAAGTGATGCGATGCCGTGTTCTTCACGAACCCGAGGAATGTACCGCGAGGGTGTCTCGGGAAGAGGCAGTTTCCCCAGCTGATGCTTGACCAAAATTTCCTGACATGAGGCAACGCTGAGCCACACTTCCTCGGCCGCGAGGAAGAGATGGCGTGCTGTCTGCGTCAGCATGGGGCTGTCAGATGCGATCCACAGAAATGCACACGTATCGAGCAGAATCTTCACCCGCCGTGACCTTCGTACAGCGCGGTGAGACCTTCGGGGAGAGCGTCGAAAAAATCGTCTGGAACATGGAGTCGATCACGCTCGAGACCGATTACGCGCCGCTCGCGAGGTGACGGAACCGGACGGATCACCGCCACCGGACGGTTTCGCCTGCACAGCACGATTTCGTGTTCCTGATCCAGCTGACTCAGGTACTTTGAGAGGTTGGTTTTGGCATCATGAATGTTAACCATCAACATGACTAAATAGTGGACTATCTCTTGCCCGGCGTCAAGCGTCGTGATTATGAACAATCATGTCCCGCGCTTCAATGCCACCCCAACCCGGTGTACACTGCCCTCAAGCGAGGTTGTATGTCTGAACTTCATACCGAACGGTGCATTCCCTGCCGCCGTGGTGCGGAGCCGCTTTCCGCGGCCGAAATCGCAGCGCTGTCCACGCGCGTCCCGGAGTGGGCAATCGTCGATGCGGACACCGTCCCAAAGCTGACACGGAGTTTTCGTGTTGCCAATTTTGCGGAGGCGCTCGCCTGCGCGAATCGTGTTGGCGCCATCGCCGAAGAAGCCGACCACCATCCGCAGATCATCGTCGAGTGGGGCCGCGTGACGGTTTCCTGGTGGACCCATTCGATCAAGGGGCTCCACCGCAACGACTTCATCATGGCGGCACGAACGGAGCACGTGCTCAGTGGTAGCGTGTAGCGGCGCGAACTTCAGCCCAGCTCGCGCTCGATGTACGTTGAGTAATCCACCACCTGTTGCTCGTACTCTCGGTCAAGAAGCGGGCTGGAGATGAGGAAGTCGGCGGTGGAGCGGTTGCAGGCGATGGGAAGGTTGTAGAGCACCGCGATGCGCAGAAGCGCTTTGACGTCAACGTCGTGCGGGTGGGGTGACATCGGATCCCAGAAGAAGATGATGGCGTCGATTTTGCCCTCGGCGATCAGCGCGCCAAGCTGCTGGTCGCCGCCGAGCGGTCCCGATTTCAGCCGTTGGATCGCGTAGTTTGTCGGAATGCCTCCACCGGCCTTCTGGCGGATCGTGTCTTCGACCAGGCGGCCCGTGGTGCCCGTGCACACGAGCGTGTGCCGCATCAGGGTGTTCCAGTTGTACTCCACCCACTCGACCATGTGTTTTTTTCGGTTATCGTGCGCCACCAGCGCGATCCGCTTGATCTTGTCCATGGGATGAGTATAGCGGAGATTGCAGCGCTTCGCCCACGATGAACCGTGCAATCATTCCATCTGACTTACGATTTGCAAGGACAAAACGTTCGGCGGATCAACAATACAAATTGGGAATCAAATTCCCGATTTGTATTGTTGATCCGCCTCCATCGCAGTATAATCAGGATGTGGTAGAGAGAACACTCGCGTCATCGGTACAGCGCCTGCTCAACAAATACCCGGTACTCTTCGTTACCGGTCCCCGTCAGTCCGGCAAGGCCACGCTTCTCAAGAAGCTTCTGCCGGGGTACGCCTACGTGAACCTCGAGTTTCCTGATGTGCGGGACCGCGTCGCAGAAGATATCCGGTCATTTCTTCTCGATAATCGTGATACCGGGGTGATTATCGACGAAGCCCAGCGGCTGCCGGACCTTTTTTCCTATCTGCAGGGATTCGTTGACGAAACGGGACAGATGGGACGGTTTGTTCTTTCCGGCAGCCAGAACTACCTTCTCATGGAGGGAGTTTCCCAGAGTCTTTCCGGGAGAGTGGGGCTTCTGAACCTGCTTCCGTTTACCATTGAAGAACTCGCGGACACCGCGTATCGGCAAAACGACCCCTTCGACTACATCAACCGGGGGATGTATCCTGCGGCGTACGATCGGGATATTGCGCCAACCGATTTCTACCCCGGGTATGTCCGGACGTATATCGAACGGGATGTACGAACGTTGAAGAACATCGGAGACCTTGATCGCTTTCACCGGTTCCTTCAGCTCTGTGCCGGACGGGTCGGGCAGCTTCTCAATTTCTCGTCCCTGGCAAACGATCTGGGGATCGATCACAAAACCGCAAAGGCGTGGCTCTCGGTGTTGCAGGCCGGATACATCGTCTTTCTCCTGGGACCGCACCATCGCAGCTTCAATAAGAGGGTCATCAAGCAGTCGAAACTCTACTTCTACGACTCCGGTCTCGCCGCGTTCCTCACCGGTATTCGCCGCCGCCAGGAACTCGACACCTTTCATCTTCGCGGTGCGCTGTTTGAGAACTTCATCATATCCGAGTACGTCAAGGGCATGCACCATCGCGGGCTGGAGCCCGACGCGTGGTTCTTCCGGGACTCCACCGGAAACGAGGTTGATCTGATCATCGAACGGGCCGACGCTGTCCACGCTGTGGAAATAAAGGCAGGACGCACAATCTCCGGCGATTCGTTCCGGGGATTGGAGCGCTACCGAAATTTGAGCGGACTGCCCCCGGAGAAGGCGTATCTTGTCTATTCCGGCGATGAGACGATGCAACGGGCGGCTGCCGTTCTGCTGAGTTGGCAGGACGTTCTCCCGGTATTGGGAAGAGACACGGACCGATAACGATTTGGTGTTCGCCCCGGGGACCTCATAGCCCGCCGGGGCTGACCCGTCAGAGCGGTATCACCGGAATGCAGATATCCACCACAAAATTCCGCCCGGTGGTTCCGTCGAGCTGCTCCGTGGGCTCGTGGTCCTGGTAGCGCTCGTAGCAGAGGCCGTCGGCGGGCTGGTAGCCGCTCTGGGGCAGCCAGACGCCGAAGACCCAGTTCCACGCGCCGCCAAACTGGGTAGCGTCGATGCGGAAGCGCGCCTGCGCGTAGCGGCCTGCGGGCAGCGACATCGAGCCCACTTCGCCGGAGGTTTCGGTTCCCGGGGGAACCGAGATGCAGCAGCTGACGCGGAGCTTCTCAGGCGCCACGGTTTCCGGGTCGTCGTGGTAGATGATGATCTCTTCGGTCACGCCGCGCTTCACCAGATCGCGCGGGCCGGCCCACTGGTAGAGTGCGCCGAAGAGCCGCTGGAAGAGCTGTTCGTCGCCGAAGTAGGGGCCGGTGTGGCGCACGTAGGCGAGGGTGAGCTCGCCCTGGTCAACCACCGTGACGGCCTCGGCGGGAATCGGCTGCATGGACAGTGTTGGCATGTTTATCCTCCTGCTGGTATCGAACATGCCGTCACCATACCCTGGTCTGTTGTCCACCGCTTTGCCCCGCTTGCCATCCACTGTGCTCAGATTGCGATCCACCATCACCCCGGCCGGGTGTTTTCCGTGCCGGCGGTACTCACTCGCGCTCACCCCGAAGACGGCGCGAAACGCCCGGGCGAAGGCCGCCGAATCCGAGAACCCGCAGTCGAGCGCCACCTCGGTTACCGGCCGATCGCGGTTGGAGAGCAGCAATCGGGCGGCCTTCTCGATGCGCAGCCGCTGGATGAACTGCCCCGGCGTCTCGCCCACCTGAGCAAAAAAGACGCGGTGGAAGTGGTACTTGGAGAAGAGCGCAACCT
>REDM01000179.1 GCA_007693485.1 Spirochaetaceae bacterium | reverse complement strand
CGGCGGGCTACGCCGAGATGAACGAAGCCGCCGCCACCGTGCCCGTGGGCAGCGATGGGCTCTGCATCCTGCCCTTTGGGAACGGCGCCGAGCGGACGCTGGAAAACAACGATATCGGCGCGTCGATCCACGGGCTGAACTTCAACATCCACGGCAGAAACCATCTGCTTCGCGCCGGACAGGAAGGCATCATCTTTGCGCTCAACTACGGGGTGCAGATCATGCGCGAGATGGGAATGACCATCGACACGGTCAAAGCGGGACGGGCCAACATGTTCCTCAGCCCGCTGTTCCAGTCGGTCTTTGCCACGGTGACCAACACCGAGGTGCACCTCTACCACACCGACGGCGCCCAGGGCGCTGCTCGCGGGGCAGGGGTTGGCGCGGGAGTGTATGCAGCGCCAAAAGACGCGTTCGGCGGCCTGGAGCGAACCGACGTGATTACGCCGGACCGCAGTCTTGCGCCCGCCTACGACGAGGCGTGGCAGCGGTGGCGGGAGATCCTTCAGCGGCAACTCGGCTGAGACTCAGCAGCGCTGCCGCGGGGTCGTCCCCGCATCGATGTGACCCGCCGTCCGGATCAGAACCGCAGCACGACAGGTCGTTCGTTCAAGGAGTCGGTGTACTTGATCAGCAGGCTTCGCGTCTGGGCGTTGTAGTGACGGCCCCGGGCGTAAATCTCAAACGACGGGTCGTTCCGCCACTCCAGTCCAAAGAGCTCCATCGAGGCAAACGGTCGCACGCCTTGCACGATCAGATAGTGGGTCTGGTTGGGCGGAGACTGCACGGTAAACGAGAACTCGGTTGCTGAGGCGCGCACGTTGGTGATACCGGCTACGGTCCAGATCCATGCACCCGGTCCCAACGCATCATGGAGCGAGACCATCCGGGGGAACGCCGGGTTGCGCGAAATCAGGGGATAGATCTCCTCGGGGCCCATGACCCCCTCAGCGGCTCGGACTCCCTCCGCCTGCGCGATGATTACGCGCGGCAGAAAGCCTTCATCATCACCAAGCGAAAGCGCCGATACCACCAGATTCCGCCCGATGTCGAGGTAGCGCGTGTTACGGAGCCGGCGACCCTCGCTCTCAATGGCGAGACCTGCGTGCAGGGAAAGTTCCACATCGATCTGCCCGGGTGCACTCTCCAGAAAAACCCCTTCGCTGGTTCGGACCAGAGCGGGAAAGAGGCGCTCGGCAATCATCGCGTCAAACCGGGCGAAGGCCCGGCGAGCCGCCTCGGTCCGGTTGTCGTGCAACGTCGCGTTTGCGAGAAGGCCAACGGTCTGGTAGAGATCGAGATCCCGGTAGTTGATTTCCGACAGAAACGCAAGGACCTCGTCGGCGAGCTGGGTGCTCCCGCGATGCAGCGCAAAGGGAATCAGTCCGCGAAATCGGAACACCTCAGGGTCCCGGTCTGTCGCGAGTTGCAGCAGCTGCTGATTGGTGCGGGTGTCCTGCTCCTGAACCTGAAACTTGATCGGCCGAAGATTCCCCAGGAAGGGGCTCGAAAGCAGGCCAACCTGATTGGGGTGAAGGTCTGCCGCCCGACGCATATCGGTGAAGACGGCTCCAAACTCACCGCGGGTCCACGCTTCGGCAAGCGTTGCGGTGAGGATATCCTCGCTGAACGTCGGCGACATTCCGCGTATTGTCCAGCGACCGGTGCCCGCATTGAACCGGGTGGTACGCCAGCCCCGGTAGGCGCGATCGATGAAGTCACGGATCTCCCGGTCAAAGGTTTGATCGGGAATGGCAAGGGTTCGGTCAGCAAACCAGCGTTCCACCACGTTCTCGCGCTGCTCTACCACGGCGGTATACCGGATCGTTTGTGACGGGACATCCGTAGGAAGTCGTAATCCCGCCTCGCTCAGAACCGCGCGTGGGGGTGGGGCCAGCATGAAGGTGCGAGAATTGAACACGATCGGCACCGAATTGCCCACCATCTCGCCCACGCGCTGCGCACCGGCAACCGTCGCGTACGGTATGGTAATGGCGGTTGTGCCGGCAGGGGGGTTGGGGAGGAGAGGGCGGATGTGAAGTTCGTCACCCGCATCCCCCGTGAGCTGGAACTGCACGCGCACATCGTTTTGCAGCAGCACCTGGAACCCATCTTGCAGGGTCTCGTATCCCAGCAGCTCGAGTATGGTCTCGGTTCCGTCACCACCGGTGAGCGACACGGCCGACTCGGGGGTAAAGGGAAACTCAAGCCCGGCAAAGAGAAGACGCACCTCAGTGATCGGCGCTTCCTCGTGTTCGAGGGCCAGAGCCCTTCGTCCGCGCAGGGTGAGGCCGTTGAACTGGTACGTGAAGTTCTGGTCATCCGAGAACTGCAGAAACACGAGCAGGCCGATGATTCCCGCGTAGATTACCGGAATGACAAAAAGAGCCCGACCCAGACGTTTTTTCATTGTATCTGTGATAGTACCAGCCGAGGCTCGACTATTCAAGGCCACGGTCTCGCCCACACGTCCTGCGTGCCCTGCTGACGCGGTCAGCAACCGCCCTATTGACGGGTTTGATTCCGCCGTGGGAGAATCTCACAGTCACATGATTCACCACACCGATTTCCTGTCACGTACGTATTCTCGTAGTACCCTGCGTCTCCTCCTCGGGGCTCTCGTCGTGGGAGTCCTCGCTTTTGCGGGGTGCGCAACACGGCCGGCGGCGGTTCCGGTTGAGCCCGAGCCGGACGCGGTTCTGATTCCGGAGCCGCTCGATCCGCGCGACGAAGTGTTCGAGAGTATCAGCATCTATATGAGTCTGGGCGATCCGGAAGCGGCCATTGCCGCCTACGAGGCGGCGCGGCAGGATCGCCCAGAAGAGCCGGAGACCCTGGTGCTGCTCTCCAACCTCTATCTCGCGGTTGGTCAGATCGACACCGCCAATCAGCTGCTCGACCGCGTGTTGCAGCTGGAGCCCGGCAACGCGGGCGCCCTCTTCAATCGGGCGCTCATCGTGGGGTTCCAGGGTGACATCGACACCCAGGCCGATCTGCTGCGGTCCGTGCTGGAACAGGAGCCCACCAATGCGCAGGCTCACGCGGCGCTGGGGGAGGCCTATCTGCAGCAGCGTCGGCTGCCCCAGGCGCAAGCGGCCTTCGAGGCGGGCCTGGAACACGACCCGGAAAACTTCGTCGCCCTTGTGGGGCTGGGAAACGTCATGCTGCGCCAGAACGAGGCGGAACGGGCGGAAGGGCTATTGGTTCGGGCATCCGAGATTGACCCGGAGTTTCCCTTCGTCTGGTCGGATCTCGGTCGCGCACGCGCCCGTCAGCAGATGTTTTCGGTGGCGGAGCGCGATCTTGATCGCGCCATTGAGCTGCAACCGGATTTCTCGTGGCACTACGTGGACCGCGCGCGCATTCGCGCGGAGCGTCGTCAGTTTGCGGCGGCCATTGACGATTTCACCACCGCAATTGAGCTCGACCCCGATGTGTTTCTCAACTATTCGCACCGCGCGCGCCTCTTTGTGACCACGGGCGAGATGGAAAAGGCGTACGCCGATTATCGCCAGGCGCTCGCGCTTCGCCCCGACTATCACGCGGCCTACGGACCACTCGGCATGCTCACCTTCATGCGCGAAGAGTGGAGCGAATCGGCCCGCTTCTTCCGCCGCGCCTACGAGCGCCACGATGATCAGTACCATGGCTTTCCGCTGCTTGCAGCGCTTGCGCTGCGCAAGGGTGGTGACGAAGCCGGAGCGCGCCGCTACCTGACCTCGATTCTGGGTCAACTGCCGCGCGACTCGCTCTACGTCGACATGGCGCGGTTTTTCATCACCCCAACGGTCGACACCCGCATCCTTCGCCGTATCGAGCAGGAGAACGACCGCATGATCAAGGCGCAGATGTACTTCTTCATGGGAGGGCACTACGAGTTACGGCAACTGGATCGGCTCGCGCGAACCGTCTACCTGCAGGTAGAAGATCAGCGGTTGCCGCAACTGATCGAAAGTCGGCTCGCCACGTGGCGGCTGGACCAGAGGTTCCGCTAGCTCATGAAGGGGATCCAGGCGCTCATCGAGACCATCGACCGCTCGCGTGATCTGGTCATTCAGGCGCACGATTTCCCCGATCACGACGCGGTGGCTTCCGCCTACGCGCTGTCGGCGCTTCTGGCCCTCAACGATATCCCGTCCACTCTCTGTTACGGGGGTGAGATTCAGAGCAACAGCCTCGCTGAGGCGATAAAGCTGCTCGACATCCCCATCGTTTCCATGGCGGAGCTCGAAATCAAACCGGACGCGCAGATCGTCATCGTGGATGGTTTCCTGGGCAACAGCAACATGGCGGGTCTTCCTGGGGAAGTGCTCGGCGTGATCGACCACCACAGCCCGCCGGCCGAACCCAACTGCCGCTACTGGGACATCCGCGAAGAGTACGGCGCCTGTTCCACCATTCTCTACGACTACTACAAGACATCCGGCAGCGAGATTGCGCGACCGGTTGCAACATCTCTGCTCATGGGCCTGATGATGGATACCGCCTTCATGACACGCGGCGTCCATCCCATCGACCTCGAGGCGTTCGCGGTGCTCTTTGGTCTGGCCGACTGGCACAGCGGCGCGCGCCTCCTCAAGAATTCGCTCTCGCTCAACGACCTGTCGGTGTTTCGCGAGGCGATCAACAGCTGCGTTGTCGCCGACGACTTCTGTTTTGTTCCCATTCAGAAGGAGTGCACCCCCGAGGTCATGGCCCTGGTGGCGGATTTCTTCCTCGGCTTGCGCGAGATCCACTTTGTGGTGGTACTCGATCCTGATCGTGACCAGTTCCGTCTTTCGGTGCGCAGCGAAGACCTGTTTCGTCCCTGCGATGTAATCATCCGTCGTGCGCTCGACGGCATCGGTGCCGGCGGCGGTCACGTCCATATGGGCGGCGGCAGTATCCCGCTTGATCTCTTCCCCGGCGAAGAGGGATTACGCAAGCGCTTCCTTGCCGCCATGGGGCGGGAATAGGGATCATAGGAGTTTCACTCGTGAGTCAGACTACAACCACCGTCCAGCTCGGCGGTCGAGAGATCGTGATCATGGGCACCGCCCACGTCTCGCGCGAGAGCGTCGACGAGGTCTGCGCCTACATCGCCGAGCAGAGCCCCGACCACGTCTGCGTGGAGATTGACGCGGCGCGCTACCAGTCACTTACCAGCGGCGCCGGCTGGTCCCAGTTGAACATTTACCAGGTGCTCAAGAGCCGCCGTGGATTTTTGCTGCTGGGGAACCTGGTGCTGTCGTCGTTCCAGAAGCGGATCGGAGCCGACCTTGGGGTAAAGCCGGGCGAGGAGATGCGTGCCGCCATCGAGGCGTCGCAGGCGGCCGGAATCCCGTACTCGCTCTGCGACCGCGATATTCAGACTACCCTCAAACGGGCGTGGATGAAGACCGGCTTCTGGGGCAAGAACAAGCTGCTTGCGGCGCTTCTGAGCTCGGTGTTCACGCGAGAGTCGTTTAACGCAGAGGAGATCGAGAGCCTCAAGCAAACCAGTGCCATCGAGAGCATGATGAACGAGCTCGCCGACTACCTGCCGTCGGTGAAGCACGTGCTCATCGACGAACGCGACCGGTTTCTGGCCACCCGCATTTTTGAGGCGCGCGGCGAACGGATTCTCGCGGTAGTGGGCGCCGGCCACGTGCCCGGCATTGTCTCATGGTTGCAGCGGCTCGAGTCCGGTGAGGCGTCCACCGATCTGAGCGACATCAACGTGATTCCACCCCCCAAGCCGATCAGTAAGGTGCTTCCGTGGGTCATTCCGGCCGCGGTTTTTACCCTGATTGTGTTGGGATTCGTACGTTCCGGATGGGCCGGTGGGTTCACCATGCTGTCACGATGGATCCTGGTCAACGGCACGCTCTCGGCGGTAGGCGCTCTTGCGGCTCTCGCGCATCCGGTGACCATCATCGCCTCGTTTCTCGCGGCACCCTTTACCTCCATGAATCCCACCATCGGGGTGGGCATGGTCAGCGGCCTGATCGAGGCGGTGCTTCGCAAGCCGCGCGTATCGGACTTCGAATCGCTGCAGGATGACATTCTCTCGGTGCGCGGCTTCTTCCGAAACCGCCTGACCCACATTCTGCTGGTTTTTCTTTTCTCCACCATCGGCAGCGCAATCGGAACCTTCATCGCGCTGCCCTTCCTCTTCCCGCAGGCGGTGTAGCCGCAGGCCCGGCTCACCAGAGCGCCGAGATGCACTCGCCGATGCGGGCGACTCGTGTCCACTCCTCGGTACCGCCCTCATCGTCCCGGGCGGCCTGGGGTCCCACACAGCGTGCAAACCCAAACTCGGCGGCGGCGCGGATGCGCTTTCGCAGATGGAGCACCGGCCGGACCTCCCCGGCCAGACTCAGCTCGCCCGTCACCGTGGTGTTTCGTGGAATTGGCCGGTTGGTGCGAGCGGAGAAGAGCGCCATCGCGAGCGGCAGTTCCACCCCCACCTCGGTGATCCGCATCCCCCCGGCCACGTTCACGTAGATGTCCTGGTCCGAAAACCGCATGCCGGCGTGCTTCTCCAGCACCGCCGCCACCCGGGAGACGCGACCCGAATCGATGCGGTCGGAGAATGTCCGTGAAATGCCGCCTTTGGCCGGAACTGTGAGCGCCTGAATCTCCACCAGCAGCACCCGCGAGCCTTCGAATACCGGGGCGGCAACCACTCCGGCGGGGAGGTCGCCGTCGCGGTGCACCAGGAAGATGGCGTTGGGATCATTTACCTGTACCAGCCCGCGCTCGCGCATGGTGAAGACGCCGATCTCGTCGGTGGCGCCAAACCGGTTCTTGGTCGCGCGCAGGATTCGCACATCGGTCTCGGACTGTTCAAAGTAGAGTACGGTATCCACCAGGTGCTCGAGCACCTTGGGGCCGGCAATCGCCCCCTCCTTGGTCACGTGCGCCACGAAGAAGATCGCGGTGTCACGGCTGCGTGCCCAGTCTACCAGCTCGTAGCAGCAGTAGCGGATCTGGTTGACCGTTCCCGGAACGGAGCCCACTTCAGGAGAGTGGAGCGTCTGCACGGAGTCCACAATGCAGACCGACGGCCGTACGCGTTCGAGCGCGTCCATCACGGCCGACAGTTCGGCCGTTGCCAGCACCTCGATTCCCTCGCCTCCCACACCGAGCCGATCGGCACGGCGTCGCAGCTGGTGCGGGCTCTCCTCGCCGGAGACGTAGAGCACCCCGCGGCTACGCAGGGCTCCGGCGCAGTGCAGCATCAGGGTAGACTTGCCGATGCCCGGCTCCCCGCCAACCAGAACCGAGCTGCCCGGCGTCACGCCACCCCCGAGCACCCGGTCAAGCTCGGCGAACCCGCTCTCCAGGCGCGGGTGGTCCGCGGTGCTCACCTGCGAGAGCGCCACCGACCCACTGCCGGCGATCCCGCCACCCCCGGGACCGCCGGCCCCGGCCGGTCCACCGCTCCCGGCGCGCATGCCTCGCCCGCCGGTTCCTCCGCGGTTTGCCGGCGCCGCCTGCTCGATCAGGCTGTTCCACTCGCCGCATCCGGGGCAGCGGCCCAGCCACTTTGGCTCCGTGTGCCCGCACGCCGTGCAGACAAAATTGCTCTTCGTCTTGCTCATCGCCTCGCTTCTCTGTACTCTCATACTACTCACAATGTCGCTGCGCTTCAAATCTGGTAAAAAAAACGGCTCCTCCAACGAAGAAGAATCTCTCCTCGCTCTGGAGGTTCCTGCCGCTCCGGAGGATGCGCCTCCGCGCGCACCGGGAGACGCGACACCACCCCGCGCACTCACCCTGCGCCGTCTGGTTCTGGTGCTGATGGCGCCCACGCTCATGATCATCATGACCGGCGCGATGTTTGCCGTGGCCGTCCCCACCATCCGCGTCGAGTATGGGCTCTCCGCCGACGTAACGTCCTGGCTGCTGGTTGCATACACGCTACCCTTCATGCTCTTCATGCCGCTCTACGGGCGGCTCGGCGACGGCATCGGAAAACGCCGCCTCCTGCTCGCGGGCATTGTACTCTTTCTGTCCGGCACGGTGATGCTCACCTTCATCCGATCTCTGCCGATGATTCTCCTGGCGCGCGCCCTGCAGGGAGTTGGGTCTGCCGGGGTGAATCCGCTGGCGATGGCGATGATTATCCAGTTTGCCCCACCGGAGCAGCAGGGGAAGGCGCTGGGCACGTGGAACTCGATCGGGCCGGTTGCAGGGATGGTGGGCCCCTTCCTTGCCGGCGCCATGATCGACAGCCTCGGTTGGCGGTCCATTCTGGCACCCGCCATCGTGCTTGGCGTGGTGACCGTCATCTTTACCGCCGCCCTGCTCCCGCGCAGCACGCGCCGTCCGTCCGTTCGCGCCGTGATGAAATCGTTTGACTGGACCGGAGTCCTGCTGTTCAACGGAGCGGTTGCCCTGCTGGTCTTCTTTACGTCCAGTCGCCCGATCACCGGCGTGGATCCGTTGCGGGATTTCCGACTGCTCGGTCTGGGCCTGTTGTTTCTGGTGGGTTTTGTGGTGTGGGTGCGACGGCGCGAGAATCCCTTCGTTGACCTGCGGATATTTCGCAACCGCAACTTTTCCCTTGCATCCATCTGCGTCAGCATTCGCATGATGCTCATGGGCGGCGCGAGCTTTGCGGTCCCGCTCTATGTCACCGATCTCTACGGATTTCCCGCCGCGGTTACGGGAACCCTGCTCATGCTCCACTCCGGGGCGCTGCTGGTGACCATGTGGCTTGGCGGGATTCTGATTGACCGCTGGCGCAGCCGGATGCAGATTGTGCTGGGCCTTTCGGTAGAGTCGCTGGCGATGCTCGGGTTTGTGCTGTTGCCCGCAGGCGCTCCGGTCGGCCTGGTCTTTCTTCTGCTGGCAACGCACGGTCTGGGTGCGGGCCTCTGTCTGGCGGCACTGCATCTCTACGCCCTCGGTGGTGTTCCGCGGAGTCGCTCCGCGACGGCGGCCGGGCTCTACAGCATGGTGCGCTTTGGCGGCTCCATGTTGGGAGCTGCGATTGGTGGTGTGGTGCTGGAAAGCGGCCTGGCGACCCACGGAATCACTACCGTGGGCTACCGGTCGACGTTTCTGTTTTATCTGGTGGTAAGTGTGGCAGGTTCAGCCGCGGCACTGGGTCTCACCCGGCGCATGCCGCGGCCGGTCGACGAGAGTCAGGAACCCTCAGCGGCTTGAACGAGGGGCCAACCCGATTGGAAGTGAATCCAACCGGATTGCGACGAGCTAGTACGAAAAGCCTGCCTTGTCGAGAGCTTCTTTCACCGCTTCGATGAGGCCACGGGTCGTGCCGGTTGCTCCGCTGATGGTATCGACGTCCGGTGACTGTTTGGCGATGATCTCCTTGACCACTGCGTCAATCGCTCCATCCGCGAGTCCGGGCGTGTCCTCGTGCTCCACTTTGATTGAGACGATTCGGTCGCCGGCGAGCCCGACTTCGGCCTCAATGGTCCAGTAATATCCTTCACCGGAACCGCTGTAGAACTCTTCGGCGGCAACGGCTTCGGCGGGAATCGAGAAAAAGATCACCGCAATTGCGACAATCGCGATACCCCCTGCGGCCCCAAGTACTTTCATAAGGTCGGAATCCATATACCCTCCATGTATCGTAGAACGAGACACCTGAGTTGACTGTTTTGGTAAGTATGCCTGATTTTTGCGGGAGCGTCAAACCGGTTTGCCCGGGCTTCCCGTTGCGCCCGGGCGTCGATGCGGGGCAACCACCGTCAAGCCAAAGAGCATCGCGGAAACCAGAATCAGCGCCGGGGCGGTCCGGTAGAGGGAGAGCAGACCAATCTGATCCACCATCGCCCCGCCGATGGAACTGCCGACTACGCTTCCGATACCAAAGAACACCGCGGGGGCAAGCGTTTGAAATGCGGTTTTGAACTGTACCGGTGCAATTCGGTCTATGAAGTAGATCGCCGAGGGGAGAAACACGCCAAACGATGGACCGTGGAGCAGCTGAACCAGGACAAGCTGCACGGGGGAGCCGACAAAGGCCAACAGCCCAACGCGAATCACAAAGACAAACATCGACGCAAGCAGAACCGTTCGCGGCCGAAACCGCTTCACCAGAAACGCTGCGGCAATCATGAAGGGAATCTCGCTTCCTGCGCTGACCGAGTTTGCCAATCCCACGTGAGCATTGGTGCCGCCGACGGAGTAAATGAGCAGCGGAAGAAAGGTCATGGTTGCACGCAGCGCGATGATCACGCCCGTGGTTGCCACCAGAAACCAGAGGTATTCCCGATTTGCCAGCACGGCCCGCGCCAGCGTCGCTACCCCCGTGTCGTGTACCGCGGGTATCAGTTCCGCGCCGCCTCCTCGCTCATCCAGTGGGGCCGGTGCATCGTGCTTGGGGAACGCGGTTCTCGGAGTAGCATCGGCGTGCCCACTGTTACTGTCGACGGTGCGACCCGAGGTCCGAACCGTGAGCGCAACGAATACCGCTGAAAGCACGAAGATCGCGTAGACGGGAAAGTTCAGTCCCAGGCCGACCCGGTCATAGATCCTGCCCATGACCACACTGGTCAGGGCGTAGCCAAGCGAGCCCATTGCGCGCGCGACCCCGTAGTTCACCTTCCCATGAAGCGAACGCTCTCGCATGATCCAGCTGTCCATGATGCCCGGCATGCTGTTTGCCGTAGCCGAGTAGAGCATCCCCAGCCCAACTACCGCAAGAAAACTCGCCGCCACAACGGGAATCACCAGAACAACAATGCCCCCCGCCGTCAGACAGCCGGCGACGATCGCACGATGTCTGCCGCTTCGGTCGCAGAGCAGCCCCCACAGCGGTTGGCTCACAATGGAGACCAGGAATATTGCCGACATCACGTAGCCGGCCTGCGTCGGGGAAAGCCCGGAGCGAATGAGAAACGGAACCAGAAAGACCTCGATACTGACAACAGAGGACCAAAACATTGCCAACAGGAGGCTGAACCGGGCAGTAGTGCCCGGGCCATGGAAGGGAAGGTGCAGTTTCTTCATACCGGCTCACATGGAGAAACCAACGAGGGCTGAGCCGGCAACAAAGCCGGTATCCACATTATATCCCACGGTGACCCCAACGGCAGGCAGCGCGATTCGCGCAAGGTAGAGCGCAACGCTGCCTCCGGGGCCGTGGTAACCAGTGTCGCCGGTTGCCCCGCCCGCCAGAACGCCTCCGTCGTAGAATCCGGCCACCGTCACCGTGCCCCATCGCCGGGCAATCACCGGCACTTCGGCGGTGACTCCCACAGCGCTGTACCGCCCGGCAGTCACGCGACCGGAGGGGAGAACCCGAAAACCCGGTCCCGTTGGCCGTTCAACACCAAGCCCTTGCGCGTTGCTCGCGAGCCCGCGGTAATCAATCTGCAGGCGGTGCCGATCTGCGAGCGCAGTGGTCCACGCCGCGTCCAACGAGGCTGCGTCGTAGTCGCCGCCGCCGTCCAGCGAGAACCCGCGGCGGTACACCGCGCGGGCAGTGGTGCCCCGGTTGAAGAAACTGACGAATCGCACGTCTTCCCACTCCAGCCCTCCGGCGGGTTCAATCACGGCAATTGAGTTGGGTATGATGCCGATTGGCGAATCGCCGGGAGATGCCACCTCACGCTTCACCGTTGCTCCCAGCACCGGGGAAAGCCGCTCGTTCGGGCGCAGGGTCACCCGCGAAGCAAAGGAAAACCGCTGCAGGTCAAACCGCTGGACGGTCTCGTTGGCCGTGTCGCTCGTCTCGACCGTGCTCTGTCCCGCTGCGGCAAACACGGCAAGGCCGGGACCGCCGGCACCTACCGAGGAGGCGATGAATCCACCCACGATCTGGTAGCCGTCGGTACCAAAGAACCCGGCAAACAACCCCGCATGCCCCGTTCCGGCCAGATTTGACTCCAGCAGAGCGAGGCCGCCGCGCACCGATTGGGAATCCACCGAGAAGAACGGGACGGGAATCAGGGTCCACCGCTCCTCCACCGATATCAGAAGGACCCCCGTCTCCGTATCCAGGAGGACGTCGACCGCGGAAAACAGCCCCGAGCGCAGCAGGCGATCGCGTACTTCGTCCACGTCCACCTGGCCAACGGGCATCCCCGGCTGAATCCGGGCGACGCGCTCAACGGTTGATTCACGGGTGCGGGTGAGGCCTGAGTATACAATTGCGACCCCGTCCGAAGACGCGGCAACGAATGGCGCGCATATCAGGCCGGACACCAGAAAAGCGACGAGAAGCCGGATTCGGGGGTTCATACGGCGTGGTATCCCGAACAGCGTGTCTTGGTCAAGGCGTGTTG
>REDM01000099.1 GCA_007693485.1 Spirochaetaceae bacterium | reverse complement strand
CAGATCTCGAGCAGGTAGCGGAAATGAACCGGAATCTCGGTTGCGGTACAGATCAGCACGCGTTTCTGCATCTTGCTCAGCAGAAGCCCCACCGCGACCATGGATGCGATGCAGTCTTCGTCCGGACTCTGGTGCCCGATAATCAGAAAGCTGCTTCGTTGGGTGAACGCGTCGAGAATCCGGGTGACCACCCGATTCTTTTCCGCGATAGTTGCGATCTCGTGTTTTTGCATATCCATGTTCGAATCTCCGAACGTCACGTTTTGTTGCTACTCCGGCTCGTGCGCAATCTCTGCGCGGTTGCGTCCCATCTCCTTTGCGCGATAGAGCGCCTGATCAGCGCGCTCGCGTACGTCGTGTACCGTCTGCCCGTGGCGCGGAAAGGCGGCGATTCCCTGGCTGGTGGTCACCTGTGTGATCGCACCGCCGCGGTTTGCAAGAATATCCAGCTCGGCCACCCGGCGGCAGACGTCGCTGCAGATGCGGTGGGCGTCTTCCACATCCGTACCGGGAAGCAGAATGGTGAACTCATCCCCACCGTAGCGCGAAACAATGTCGGTTTCGCGGAAGCACGCCCGAAACACCGGCACTACCGCCTGGATCACTTCGTCGCCCACCGCCATACCGTACGCTTCGTTGATTCCGTTGAAGTGATCGAGGTCGAGCATGACCACCGAAATCGGCGTCTGCTCCGACCGCGCTTTCTGAAACTGCTCTTCGATCGCCTCGTCCAGAAAACGGCGGTTGAACAGGCCGGTGGCCTCATCGGTCACGGCACGCCTGCGGGCCGCGTCGCCCCACTGCACCATGTCGCTGAGAAAGACGTTGGTATCGCGGAGCCGTCGCGCCGTCGCGGTGAGCATCCGGAACATCACTTTCATACTGAGCTCGGGGTGCTCGGTGAAGAGGCGGGTGAAGTCGCGCTCGGTCAGCGCGTAGAGGGAGGCCACGCTGCGCGCGGTGCAGGTTGCAGACCGCGGAGCGTCCTCGAAGATCGACATCTCACCGAAGAAATCTCCCGCGCTGAACGTTACGATGTCAATCTGCTGTCCGTCCTGCAGCCGCACCGATATCGTGCATTCGCCGTGTTCCACGACGTACAGCGTTTCTCCGGGGTCCCCTTCGCTGAAGAGCTGCTCGCCCCTGGCCAGCGTAACCGATTGAAGCAGTGGAACCACGTGCTCACATTCGCTGTCGGTGAGGTCCGAGAAAATCGCTACCGATTTCAGAAAATGGGTACGCGCCGGGCTCATGTGGCAGCCTCCACGCGCAGAATCCGATCACCGCCGGCTGCGCGCGCCACAAACAGAAGCGCGTGCGTATCGGTTACCAGTGCCCCGGTGTCCGCGCGATCGTCGGGAAAGCATCCGATGCCGAAACTGACCGTCACGGTTACCGGGACCCCGTCGGTGCAGTCTGAGATGTCCATGGAACGAACCTGGGCGCCCAGCTCCTCGGCCATTTTGTGCGCCGCCGCCGCGTCTTCCCGCGGCAGGATGGCGGCCATCTCGTTGCCGCGATACCGTATCGCCGTTCGGTCACCACTCATCGCCCGGGCGAAGAGGTTTGCAAGCCTCTGCAAGGTGGTGTCTCCCGCTTCGTGACCGTAGGTATCGTTAATCTCCTTGAAGTTGTCCGGCTTCATCATGAGCAGGGTGAACGGCTTTTCTGGTGTCCGGGAGATTGTCGCCAGCTGATCTTTCAGGTACGCGCTGTTGTACAGACCGGTGAGCTTGTCTACAAAGACCTGCCGACGCAGCTCGCGTACCCACGGGGTATTGTTGCTGACCAGCTTGTTGGTCGATCGAATGCGCCCCGCGATGCCGGCCAGCAGCTTTGCGAGGATGCGCGCCGAGATGACGGGATGTTCCTGGAGCACGTCGCGAAACTCGCGGTTGCGGGCGGGAAACCGAACCAGTCGTACGTTGGTGTCGGCGACGGCCCATGCGGTTCGGGGCGTGCCGAGGAGGAGGTCCAGCTCGCCGAAACATTCTCCACTGATGAAGCGGGCGAGGTCACGGCCCGAACCGGCTTCCAGGTCGGATCGAATGACAATCTCTCCGGACGCGATCACAAAGAGGCATCGCCCGATCGACTCAGGCTCAAATATCACCTGGCCCGCGGAGACCTCGATCACGTCGCTCGCGGCACCCACCACTTCCAGTTCAGCATCGAGCAGAGAAGAAAACAGACCAGCCTTGCCGAGGAGCGCGGCCCGCTCGGCGACTGTGTGGGACGGTGAACTTGCCAGACGCACCCCCTCGCGGCCAATGTGTTGCTGCGCGTTTCCCGTACTTCAGGAGCGCGCCTGAGACCAATAGTAGCACACAACCGCCGAAAACTCGAATAGCTGTGGACTTTCTTGTGTGTGGTGCGAAAATTGTGCTGTGTGCCCGGTGGGGAACGCTACTCGCGGTGGATGCGGTACTGTTTGATCTTGTTCAGGAGGGTGCGTCGGCTGATGCCCAGCTCGTCTGCGGCGCGCTGCCGGTGCCACTCGTTGCGCAGGAGGGCGGCGCGGATTGTCTGCTCTTCCACCACGCGCAGGCTGCCACCGGTGGGCATCTGGTTTCCCGACTGTTCCGACGGCAGGGGGAAGTCGCTGGGGTGCAGGACTTCATTGTCCGTCAGGATGACTGCCCGCTCGATCATGTTTTCCATTTCACGCACGTTGCCGGGAAACCGGTAGGTCTGCAGTTTGCGCAACGCTTCGGGCGAAATCTCGGTGACGCGGGAGCCGGTACGCTCGCGCATGACGGTAAGGAAGTGGCGTGCAAGCAGCGGAATATCGTCCGGCCGGTCGCGCAGCGGCGGTACTTCGATGCGGATTACGTTCAGTCGGTAGAACAGGTCCTCGCGAAAGGTTCCGTCGGCAACGCGCTGCTCGAGGTCGGCGTTGGTTGCGGCAATCAGGCGAACGTCCACCGGAATGCCCACCGTGCCTCCCAGCCGCTGGATCTTGCGGTCCTGGATGACGCGCAACAGCTTTACCTGAAGCTGCATCGGCATGTCTCCGATCTCGTCCAGAAAGAGCGTGCCGGAGGAGGCTACCTCAAACATCCCCCGTTTTCGCTGTTCGGCACCGGTGAAGGCCCCGCGCTCATACCCAAAGAGTTCGCTCTCCACCAGGGTTTCGGGCACGCCGCCGATGTTGATGGGGACAAAGGCGCGGTCGGCGCGGCGCGAGAGGGCATGGATCCGGCGCGCAAGCACTTCCTTCCCCGTGCCGCTTTCTCCGGTGATCAGTACGGTGGCGTCCTTGGGTGCAACCTTCTGGATCAGCTCGCCGATCTCCCGCATCGCGCCGTTTCCGGTGTCGGTGAAGCTCGGAACGTCGCTGCGCAGCGACGCGAGGGTTCGAAGCGCATGATCTTCCACGGCGCGACGCACCCGGATCAGCAGTTCGGCGGGGTCGAAGGGTTTAACCAGATAATCGCCGGCGCCCTGCTTCATGGCCGAGACCGCGTCATCAATCTCGCCGTAGGCGGAGATCATCACCACCGGTGTCTGACGGCCCTCTTCGCGCAGCCAGCGCAGAAGTGTCAGTCCGTCCATGCCAGGCATGCGCAGATCCAGCACGATGCCGTCAAAGCTCTGCTCCATGAGCAGCTTTTGTGCCGCGAGGCCGTTCTGCGCCTCGGCGGTTTCGATGCCGTCCATGCGGAAGAAATCGACGATCGACGCGCGGATGTTTTTTTCGTCGTCAACTACCAGCAGCCGCACGGTGATGCTCCTTTTGAAAGGTTATGGTGAACTCGCTGCCCCCGCCGGTGCGATCGGTAACCTGAATCGACCCTCCCATCACCTCGAGAAACTGCCGGGTAATGGAGAGGCCAACGCCACTTCCTCCGCTTTTGGTGGTGAAGAAGGGATCAAAGATACGTTCGCGGTCTTCACGGGCAACGCCGCTGCCACGGTCGAGAACGCAGACCGTCACGGTAGAGCGCAGCTCGCGGACAGCGACCTCCACCGGTCCCTGTCCGTCCATACTCTCGCCGGCATTCTTGATCACGTTTTCCAGCACCGACCGCACGCGTGCGCGATCAAACGGAACGGTCACCGGACGTCCCGGGCAGTCTACGTGAATGGGAAACGCAAACAGGTGCTGAATGGTGTCCAGCATGGAACAGAGATCGACCGGCTCCGGCTTTCCTGCGCTGCTCTGGAGGAAATCGCGAACGCGGTCAACCAGCACCGCAATGCGTCCAACCTCTTCGTCGAAAACGGCGAGCGAATCGTGGTACTCCTCGGGAAGCTTGCGCTTCAGCACCGCGTTCTGAATCTGGATCGCTCCGAGGGGGTTTTTGATTTCGTGGGTGAGGGTGCGAGCAGCAGCGCCCAGTTGCACAAGCCCGCGCTGCTTCTGCGCCTGGATCTGGTAGGTCTGCACGCGGTGATAGAGCACCCAGACCAGCGCGAGAAGCAGAAAAAAGCTTCCGGTCAGTCCTGACCAGTAAAAGGTTCGCGCGCGGAATTCGCTCCGGTATGAGGAGATATCGTAGTCGAGCACCAGAAACTGCCGGGTGATAACCCGCGGGTTTGCGGTTGTCCTGCGCCGTCCCGCGTCCAACGTCGAGTGATCTTTTTCTTCGTCCATGGTTCCGACGATGCGCAGCAAGCGCATGGTGTTCCCGTCCAGCGTGGCCTGGTACATCGCGGGGTTTTCGATCACCGCCGGCGGCAGCGCTCGGGGCGCCGTTCCCCGGGCGATGATGGGAACGCCCTCCGCGTCGTAGAGTCCAAACCCAAGTACGGTCGGCGGAAATTGTGTCTGGCTGATGTCGCCCTGCTGCTGGTAGAGTTCCATCGCGGCAGCGGCCATGCGGACCGCCCGGTATTCGATAAAGAGTCGATCGTGATCGCGGGTTCGCGTCATGAATGACAACAGTCCAAAAGAGACCAGCAGGACGAGAAGAGAGACCAGGGCAATGAACAGCAGTTTGTCTCGGTGCGCGCGCTTCATAGGCCCCTGTATGATACTGCAAATGAAAAAGGAGGTGCAGACCCCAACGGGGTCTGCACCCGAGAGAACGGAAGAAGGAGTGTTGTCTCCCAGCCTACCGCCGGGCGCCTCGACTTTCCGATACGTGACTCGAGCGAACTACCGCCGGAATCAATGCTGTACCCAACGGGAAAGCCCCGGTACCCGACCCGCGGTTGCAGCGTTGAACTGCAGATCCGCGACCCGCTCTGCCTACTAATAAGCAGTAACCGTGCCAAGCATCCAAAAAATTGGCGCAAGGAATCTACGAAATTGGCCTGAAACTGCCTGAATTTCGCGGAATTCGGCCGTTTTTTGGGCTTTTGGTTCGATGTGGCGGTCCGGCACCAGCCACGATCCGACGCGTCATGAGATTTTTTTTCCCATGAGCTGATTCTGCGCCGTTTTTTCCCGTTTTCCCGGTTGCGCGAGTCGCCAATTGACAGCCCTCCCGTTCTGTTTCTATGCTCACTTCATGGAGCGATGCCCGTCCCGCCGTCCGGTACCACTGTTCTGGTGTGTGGTTCTTCTGATGCTGCTGTTTGGCGCGTATGCTGCGCCGCACCGGGTTTCCGCTGCAGACAGTGAGCGCGAGGCTCCGTTCACCGAAGAGGAACTCGAACGCTTTATTGGCGATTGGCCGGCCTTCACCGCGGCCGCGCGGGCCGGGAGTGAGGCGTTCGATCCACACCGCTATCTGCTGGAACGAAGCTGGCAGCCGGAGCGATTTCTCTCGATTGCCGGCAGCGTCACCGAAGGGCTGGTTGCACTGGAGCGGGAAGATCAGGCAGAGGCGGTCGCGGCTGAACTCGAGCAGCGGCGGCGCGTGATTCTGGAGAGCCCCGATTTGACCGCGCAACAGCAGGCGCTTCTGATCGCCTCTCTGGACGAGGCCGTGGACGAAGCGCGCGGCGATCACGGCCTGGCTGACGCCGAAATGGAGCTGATCCGCCGCCACCGCGACCGTCTGCGCGCCCTTATCGACGTGATTTACTGATCTCCCCGGTTGACAACCGACTCAAATCACCATAGAATATCGATAAAATCAAACAGGAACCGTGGTTGCAATCTCTTCGAAGCAAGGAGACTTCGGTCGGGGTATGCATTCCCTCCACCGCACGCGCGGTGTATGGCGTGCCGCGATCCGTTCACCCATCGAGCGGGAGTATTCCATGACGCTGAAGACCTTTCGAAAGGGGGTTCACCCCCATGACCATAAAGCACTGACCGAATCGCTTCCGATAGAAGCTGTTCCAATCCCTGGGACACTGCTGATTCCCCTGTCCCAGCACCTCGGCAAGCCGGCTACGCCGGTGAAGGAGCGCGGCGCAGAGGTGATGCCGGGCGAGCTCATCGGCGAGGCCGACGGATTTGTCTCGGCGAAGGTCCACTCCCCGGTGTACGGCACCGTGAAAAAGATCGTCCAGCAACCGCTGCCGGCCGGCCGTATGAGCGACTACGTGGAAATCACCGTTGACCGCGAACAGACCGCCGAACACGTCTGGCAGCCGCGCGAACTCGACTGGGACATGCTCACGCGCGAGACGGTCACCGCGGGCATCCGCGATGCGGGTATCGTCGGAATGGGCGGGGCCACCTTCCCAACTCACGTCAAGTTTTCGCCGCCGCCAACCGCCGAGATCGATACCCTCGTCATTAACGGGGTTGAGTGCGAGCCCTACCTGACCTGCGATCACCGGCTCATGCTCGAGCACACAACGCACCTGCTCGATGCCATCCGCATCCTGCACCGTGGCTTTGCCTTCAAGAAGATCCTCTTCGGTATCGAGAGCAACAAGCCCGACGCCATCGAGGCCGTGACGCGTGCCGCCGCCGAGGTCACCGATGCACCCATTGAAGTGGTACCGCTCAAAGTGAAGTACCCGCAGGGTGCCGAGAAGATGCTCATCTACGCTGCCACGGGCCGAACCGTTCCAGCCGGCAAGCTACCCCTTGAAGTGGGGGTGATCGTGTCCAACGTGTTTACGTTGAGCGCCCTCGCCGACTGGTTTCTGCTGGGCAAGCCCCTCATCGACCGCGTCATCACCGTCAGCGGGAACGGGGTGCAGAATCCGCGGAATCTTCGCGCCCTTGTTGGCACTCCCTTCGCCCGCCTGGTGGAAGCGTGCGGCGGGATATCCGACTCGGTAGTCAAGGTGCTCGCGGGCGGCCCCATGATGGGCGTTGCGCTTCCCACGATGGATTACTCGGTAACCAAGGGATCGTCGGGACTGCTGTTTCTGACCGATGCCGAGGTGCCGGCCGAGGGCAACTGCATCAAGTGTGGCCGCTGCGTGGATGCCTGCCCCATGAACCTGATGCCACTCACGCTTGCTGCGTACGCAAGGGCAAACAAGTTCCTGGAAGCAAAAGAGCTCCACCTGAACGACTGCTTCGAGTGCGGTGCGTGTGCCTACAATTGTCCAGCCAAGATCAAACTGGTTGCGTGGATCCGGTACGCAAAGAACTACGTCCGCGTGCATAAACTGTAGTGTTTTCGGCACTGGTTATGGCCACGGCCGACACACAGAAAGGAGTCTGCTCCGCATGAGTACCCAAGTCGAAGGGTTTGTACTGACCTCTTCTCCCCATATCGCCGCTCCATCTTCCACCCAGCGAATCATGTTTACCGTTGTCCTGACCCTGCTCCCGGCTGTCGTCATGTCGGTCTTCTACTTCGGGATGCGCGTGCTGGGACTCTACGTGCTTTCCATTGCGGTCTGTCTGGCCACAGAAGTGGTGTGCAAGCTGCTCCGCAAGCGCAGCCCGATGTCCATCACCGACGGAAGCGCGTTCGTGACCGCGATTCTGCTGGTCATGGTGCTGCCGCCGGCCATCTCGCCCATCGCCCTCGCGCTCGGAGCGGTAATTTCCATCTTTCTGGGCAAAGAGGTCTTCGGCGGGATCGGCTACAACATCTTCAACCCGGCCCTGGTGGGACGCGCCTTTCTCTCGGCCGCCTACCCGGTGCAGATTACCACGTGGACCCAGCCCAACCGGTTCTTCTCGTTCCTGCCGGCGAGCGTGGACGCCCAGACGCAGGCAACGCCGCTGGCCGCCGCCCGGTTCGAGGGGGTGGTTGAAAACATTCCAAACCTGCTGCTCGGTCAGACCGGTGGAAGCATCGGGGAGACCGGCGCCGCCTTTCTGATTCTGGGTGGGATCGCGCTCTTTGCCCTGAAGCTCATCCGGTGGCAGAACGTACTCGCCTTTCTGGGAACGGTCTTTGTGCTGACCGGTATCTTTCACCTCATTGATCCGGAAACCTACGCGGGGCCGGTGTTTCACCTCTTTTCCGGTGGCCTCATGCTTGCGGCCTTCTACATGATCACCGACATCGTCACCACGCCCTACACGCCAATCGGAAACATGATTTTTGGCGCTGGGGTCGGGCTGCTGGTCGTGCTGATCCGGCTGTTTGGCGGCTTCTCCGAGGGCGTCGGGTTTGCCATCCTCATCATGAACGCGCTGACACCCATCATCAACCGCTATACCAACCTCAAACCCTTTGGGTACGTGGCTCCCACGGAGGCCGCGTGATGAAAAAGATGCTCATTGTCCTGACGCTGGTGATGGCCCTCTCGGGTCTGGTGCTCGCCGGCACCTTTGCCGCGCTCACCGAACGCATCGAGATCAACCGCGAGCGAGCCCTGCAGGCCTCACTCGCGGCCCTCTTTGCCGGTGCGGATGAGCCGTCATTCGATCAGCTCGACGTGGCCGACCCAACGATCTATCGCGGAACCGACGGCGCGGGAGACCTTCTCGGGTACGCGGTGCGGGTGGTGGCATCGGGGTATAACGGCCCGATCAGCATGCTGGTGGGGTTGACGCCGGAGCTCGATGAGATCGTGGGGCTGCAGGTAGTGGAGAACATCGAGACGCCGGGACTCGGCGGCCGGATCACCGAGGCAGGTTTCCGCAGTCAGTTTGCCGGGCTTGACCCCACGCGGGCGCTGCGCTCGGTGCGCAATATCGAGCCGGACCCGAGCGCGAATCAGGTGCAGGCAATCTCGAGTGCGACCATTACCACCGAGGCGGTGGTGGCCGGCATCAACCAGAAGACCCCGGACGCCATTGAGGCGATTCGCCGTGCCGAACGGTAGGCGGGGCGAGGGTAAGGAGCTGCGATGAAGTCAATGAGCTACGAGTTCACCAAGGGACTTGTCAAAAATAATCCGGTGTTTGTGCAGGTGCTCGGCATGTGTCCGACCCTCGCGGTCACCACCTCGGTGGTCAACGGGCTCGGCATGGGCATGGCCACAAGCTTTGTGCTGGTCTCCGCCGCCCTGATCGCCAGCATCATGAAGTCGCTGGTGCCCGGGGAAGTGCGAATCCCCGTCTACGCGGTGATCATCGCAACCTTTGTCACCATTGCGGACCTGGTGCTGCGCGCGTTCTTTCCGCCGCTGTCGGTGTCACTGGGACCCTACGTGCCGCTCATCGTGGTCAACTGCATCATCATGGGACGCATCGAGGCCTTTGCCACCCGCAACGGCCCGCTGCCGTCGGTGGTGGACGCCCTGGGGATGGGTGCGGGATTCACCCTCAGCCTCATGGTGCTGGGGGCGGTGCGCGAGATCTTCGGGAACGGCTCGATCTTCGGGTTTGATCTCTTTGGCCCGAGCTTCAATCCGGTTCTGGTGATGATCATGCCGGCGGGTGCCTTTCTCACCCTGGGCGTGCTGATGGCAATCTTCAACGCGGTCAAAGAGAGCAGCAAAACCGTGCTGATCTCGGCCGAGAAGCCGGTGGAGGCGTAAGATGCAGTTCATTGTACTGATCATTTCCGCCGCGGTGGTAAACAACTTTGTGCTCACCTACTTTGTGGGCGTCTGTCCCTTCATCGGGGTCTCCAAGAAGATCGACTCCGCGCTCTCGATGGGCATCGCGGTGACCTTTGTGATGACCATCACCGCCACGGTGACCTGGCTCATCAACCGCTACATCCTGATCGGTCTGGGGCTGCCCTTCCTGGAGTACGTTTCCTACATCGTGGTCATCGCGTCGCTGGTACAGTTTGTGGAGATGTTCATCAAGAAGACCTCTCCGGCGCTCTATCGCACGCTCGGCATCTTTCTGCCGCTGATCACTACCAACTGCGCCATCCTGTTTGTCGCGCTGCTGCTGACCATGCGCGAGTACGGCTTTCTTGAGTCGATTGTCTTTGGCATCGGCGGTGGCCTCGGCTTCACCCTGGCCATCGTGATCATGGCCGGCATTCGCGAACAGCTCGAGGTGGCCGACATTCCCAAACCGTTCCAGGGTGCGGCCATTACGCTGATTGTTGCGGGCATCATCGCCCTTTCGTTCATGGCCTTCGCCGGCATGGTCTCGGCGTGAGGAAGGAGTCTCTCACATGATGATAGTTATTGCCGCGGCGGTCATGGGCACAATCGGCCTGATCTTCGCGATATTCCTGGTAACGGCAAACTCCCGGTTTGCCGTTGAAACCGATCCGCGCATCGCCAAGCTGGAAGAGACTCTTCCCGGCGTCAACTGCGGCGGGTGTGGGTACGCGTCGTGCGCGGCCTACGCCGAGGCGGTGGCGCAGAACGGCGAGAAGATCGACCTCTGCGTGGTGGGCGGAGAGGATACCACCCGCGAGGTGGCCCACGTGATGGGCGTCAAGGTGTCCGATGAGCAGAAAGACAAGCTCGTGGCCGTGGTCTTCTGTCAGGGCGACTCAGAAGCGTCCGCCTTCCCCGGCGTCTACAAGGGCATTCCCGACTGCGCCGCGGCGGTCTACTCGCAGGACGTGGCCAAGCGCTGCAAGTACGGCTGCGTGGGTCTGGGCAGCTGCGTGACCGCCTGTCCCTTTGACGCCATCCACCTGAGCCCCACCGGCATCCCCTTTGTGGACGCCGAGAAGTGCACCGCCTGCGGAAACTGCGTGACCGCCTGTCCGCGCAACCTGATCGAGATTCATCCGCTCAAGCACGACGCCTTTGTCTATTGCAAGTCGCTCGACCCGGGACCCATCGCGCGCAAGGTGTGCAAGAAGGCGTGCATCGCCTGCAGCCTCTGCGTGAAGGCCGCGGTTGCCGATGAGAACCCCGACGCGGTTGCCGTGTCCAATAACCTCGCCCGCGTGAACACCGAGAACTACACAGCCAAGCCTGAGTACGGCGCCAAGTGCCCCACCGACTGCTACGCCTCCAACCGCAACAGCGTCCGGAAGGACGAGGTCATGGCACGCCAGGCGGCGGCCCGCGAGAAGAGCGCGGTTGAGGCGTGAGGGGGACCGCATGATTGAAGAGTACGGCTACGTCGAGCGGGTAGGGGACGACGGCACCGAGGTGCGCATCGCGACGCCGGCCGCCTGCGAGCGCTGCGGCATCAAGGACGCCTGCCACGCGGCGGGCAAGGTGGTAACGGTGCCGGAAGTCCTGGGGCTGCGGCGCGAGCAGCCGGTGCGTCTCCGCATGGTGGACGTCTCGGTTCTGAGTGCCACCCTGGTGATCTACGGCATCCCCTTCGCGGCGCTGCTGATCGGCCTCTTCGGGTCCTACTTCACCTTCCTGGCAACGGCGGGCGAAGACGCGCGGATCTTGTTCTCATTCGCCATTGGTGCATCGCTGCTGGTGCTCTCCGGGTTTGTGGTTGCGCGACTCGACCGGCGCATGGAGCGACGCGTTCGCTACATCGTAGAGCCGGTACCCAGCATTCCGGAGTACTGACCGACGTGTCGATCGACAGCATCGATACCCTTCTCACACTCTATCGCCTCAAGGATGAATCGCGCATCGGCTGGCAGATTCGCGGCGTGGTGGACCCGGAGTCGGTAGCCGACCACAGCTGGGCCACGGCCCTGCTCTGTCTGCTCTACGCCGACAAGGCGGGAGTCAACCGCGACCACGCGGTGGCCATGGCCCTGGTGCACGATCTGGCCGAATCGGTTACCGGTGACGTTGCCACCCGCGTCCACGACGCCGACCGCGCCGTGAGCACCGCAGAGAAACAGCAGCGCGAGCGCGCTGCGATGGACGGCCTGGCCCCCGAGCCGCACGCCGTGCGGGCGCTCTGGGACGAGTACGAGGCAGCCGAGACCAATGAGGCGCGCTTTGTGCGCGACATGAACCTGGTGGACATGTGCCTGCAGGCACTCTGCTACGAGCGCGACCACCGCTACGACGCCACCACCAACTACCCCAACCAGGGCGGCTACCGCCACCTGGACGAGTTCTTCGCCACCGCCGCCCCCCGCATCACCACCGAGCTCGGCCGCACCCTCTACGAGCAGGTGCGCCGGCGCTACGAA
>REDM01000217.1 GCA_007693485.1 Spirochaetaceae bacterium | reverse complement strand
CCGCGCGTTCGTCAGGCGATCATGCACGCGATCGACCGCGAGCAGATTGTGGAGCAGGCGCAGGGTGGATTGGGTACCATCGACGGTGGCCCGTTTGGTGCCGGATTCGACTGGGCAACCAGTGCGGAATCGGACTACCGTACCCTCTTCCCGCACGATCCCGCGCGGGCGCGGCAACTGCTCGCCGCCGCCGGTGTGCAGAATCTTACGCTCGACTTCGTCTTCGACTCCGCGCGCGGAGCCTTTGCTTCGGCCGCCGAGATCATGCGCGACAACCTTCGCCAGGTGGGCATCACGCTGAACATCCAGCCGGTGGAACGCTCGGTCATGGTGGAGCGGGTCTACGGCCGTCAGTACGATCTCTCCATGCAGTCGTTTACCTCTGGTGGAGATCCGGCGATTGGCTATCATCGCATCTATCTCACCACCGCGGCCGGTACCAACTTTGCCAACGCAACCGGTTGGGGTAACCCTGAGGTGGACCGTATCCTCGCAGAGGCGGCATCGGTCTCCGACATTGACCGCCGCGCCGCGCTCTATCGACAGGCGTTCGCGATCATCGCTCCCGAGATCCCCGTGCTGGTGCTCTTCAACGAGCTGTCAACCGAAGCGTACAACGTTCGCCTGACCGGCCAGCGTCAGCGCCTCGATCAGCGCGACGGGCTCGAGCTGGTTCGCTGGCGTTAGTCTCAAATGCCGAATCGCGGCGATAAGACGCTCGGGCGCTTTGCGCTCGGGCGTCTTGTGAACTCCATACCTCTTGTCCTTGGGGTCATCGTAGTCAACTTTCTGCTGGTCTCGTTTGCGCCCGGTGATCCGGTTACCGCCCTGATTGGCGACTTCCCGGCGCCCCCTGAGTACGTGGAGCGGGTCCGCGAACAGTTTGGACTCGACCAACCCGTACACGAACGACTCGTTCGGTACGTGGTCAACGTGGCACGGGGAGACTTGGGGTTTTCTTTCGCCAATCGCCTCCCGGTTCTTGATCTGGTGCTCGAGCGCCTGGGACGTACGCTGGTGCTCATGATCGTCACCGTTACCTTCGCCACCACGGTGGGGGTCGCGCTGGGGGTCATGGCCGCCCGCAAACCGCACTCCGCGGCTGATGCTGCGGCAACCGGTATTGCCCTGGCCGGCTACTCGATCCCGGTGTTCTGGCTTGGGCAGATTCTGGTCATTGTCTTTGCGGTCTGGCTCGGGCTCTTCCCGGCCGGCGGGATGCGCAGCGTCCGCGTGACCTACACGGGGCTTGCCGCGCTGCTCGACCGCGCGCGCCACATGGTGCTGCCCATGTTCGCGCTTTCGTTCCGGTACATCGCCATCACCACGCGGCTGACCCGCTCGAGTCTGCTCGAGGTAATGAACTCCGACTACATCCTCGCGGCCCGGGCCCGTGGGATAAGCGAGCGGCGCGTACTGTGGGAGCACGGTCTGCGAGCGGCGGCCCTTCCAATCATCACGGTGATTGGATACAGCTTCGCCTTCATCGTTGCCGGATCGGCCCTGGTCGAGACCGTCTTCGGCTGGCCGGGCGTTGGGCGGCTCATGTACGATTCCATCTTCACCCGCGACTATCCGGTGATGCTTGGAATCCTGCTGGTGGTGTCGCTGTCGGTCATTGTGGTGAACCTCCTCACCGACATCGCCTACGCGCTGTTCGATCCGAGGGTACGCTATTGAACGGCCCCGTACGCGATTTCTGGCTGCAGTTCCGCCGCAACCGCCTGGGTATGGTTGGCCTTGCCCTCGTGCTGCTGCTCGCGGCGGTTGCTCTTCTGGCACCGGTGCTGGCGCCGGTGGATCCCTTCCGCACCTCGCGACAGGCGCTGTTGCCGCCGATGAGCCCCGGCTTTCTTCTTGGCAGCGATCACCTGGGACGAGACGTGCTCAGCGGAGTCATCTGGGGATCGCGCGTATCCCTGCTGGTGGGCCTCGCGGCTGCCGCAACGGCCACGTTCATTGGAATCGTGGTGGGTGCGGTAAGCGGCTTCTTTGGCGGTTGGGTGGACGAGCTGGTGATGCGCGTCTCGGAGCTGTTCCAGATCATTCCGCGCTTTGTCCTTGCACTCATCGTCGTCTCGTTCTTTGGTTCAGGATTGAGCAACCTCATTCTGGTGATTGGCATCTTGAGCTGGCCGCAGACCGCGCGCATCGTACGCAGCCAGTTTCTGCGCCATCGCGCGCTCCCCTACGTGGACAGCGCCCGGGTGCTGGGGATGAAGCCGCTTCGTATCATGTTCGCCGAAATCCTTCCCAACGTGCTGGCGCCGGTCATCGTGGTTGCCTCGCTGGACATCGCGCAGGCGATCCTGATGGAGGCGAGCCTCGGCTTCTTTGGCCTGGGCGATCCCAACCTCCGCAGCTGGGGTGGGATGCTCAACACCGCCCAGGGGTTTGTGCAGCGCGCGTGGTGGATGAGCGTCTTTCCCGGCATCGGGATTTCGCTCGCGGTGCTCGGCTTTAACCTGCTGGGCGACGGCATCAACGAGGCAACCGATCCGCGGTTGCGGGAGGGTTGAAGTGAGCCCCGCCGAACTGCAGTCCAAAACCGCGCACCCCGTCCTTGCCATCGAAAATCTCGTCACCGAGATCCGAAGCGTTCGTGGGCTCATCCGTCCGGTGGACGGTGTATCGATGAGCTTCCCCGCGGGCAAGATCGTTGGCGTTGTTGGAGAGAGCGGCAGCGGCAAATCGATGACGGCCTTCTCCATCATGCAGCTCTTTCCCACCAGCGCGGCACGCGTGGCAGGCGGGCGCGTTCTGCTCGGCGAGACCGATCTCATCGGCCGCTCTCCCGAACAGATGCGGGCAATCCGGGGCTCACGCATCGGGATGATCTTTCAGGACCCCACCTCGTTTCTGAACCCGGTGCTGACCATCGGGCGGCAGATCGAGCAGCAGTTGGAGGCGCATCGCTGGACCGGCGGTCCGCCCGCGGGCGACCGGGGCCAAAGCTACGCCAATCGAGTCAGTGAGCTGCTCACATCGGTTGGGCTGCCGCGCGACGTATCGACGCGCTACCCGCATCAGCTCTCCGGCGGGCAGTGCCAGCGCGTTGGGATTGCGTCGGCCCTCGCCTGCGATCCCGATCTCATCATTGCCGACGAACCCACCACGGCCCTGGACGTGACCATCCAGGCGCAGATCCTGCGGCTGATGATGCGCCTCCAGCGCGAGCGCGCGGTGGCACTGATGCTCATCACCCACGATCTGGGAGTGGTCGCCGAAGTGTGTGACTACGTCTATGTCATGTACGCGGGGCGCATTGTGGAGGAAGGCGACGTTCGAAGCCTCTTCGCCGCGCCGCAGCACCCCTACACGCGGGCGCTGATGTCCGGCGTATTGAGCCTGACGGGTACCGGCAACATCGGCTTTGCCGTGCCGGGGAGTGTCCCGGATCTTGCCGCGCCTCCCTCGGGCTGCCGGTTTCACCCGCGCTGCCCGCACGCCATGCCGCGCTGCTCCCAGGAGGCGCCACCCCTGTTTGACCGCCCCAGTGGACGAAGCGCCTGCTGGCTGCACGATGAGGCCACGCCGTGAGCGGAACGTACGAGACGAAGCACGCTGAGACCGGCTCCGCCCCAACACCGCTGATTGAGGTGACCGGTCTGCATAAGCAGTTTGCCTCGGGGGGACGTTTCCGCCGTTCCCGACGGTCGGTTCACGCGGTGGACGACCTGGCCATTCGCATTCACGCCGGCGAAACCTTCGCCCTGGTGGGAGAGAGCGGCTGTGGGAAATCAACCACGGCTCGGCTCATGCTCTCGCTGCAGCAGCCCACGTCCGGAGACATCCGGTACAAGGGCACGCCGCTGTCGATGATGAGTGAGGCCGAACGGCGCGACTACCGGCGGCGGGTGCAGGTGGTGTTTCAGGACAGCAACTCGTCGCTCAACCCGCGCAAACGTCTCGGCACCATCCTTACCACGGCGCTCACCGTCTCCGGCGCGGTCGCCGATGCTCGCCGGGCAGTTGCCCGTGCGCACGAACTGATGGAGGACGTCGGACTCTCTCCGTCCGCCTCGTTCTTTGATCGCTACCCCCACGAACTCTCGGGCGGTCAGCGCCAACGGGTTGGTATTGCCCGCGCCCTCGCCCCCGAGCCCGAACTGATTATTGCCGACGAGCCGGTTTCAGCCCTCGATATTTCCGTGCGGGCGCAGATCCTTCAGCTGCTGCAGCGGATCCAACGCGAGCGCTCGGTGGCCTACCTCTTCATCAGCCATGATCTCTCCGTGGTTCGCTGGGTTGCGCATCGGGTTGGGGTGATGTACCTGGGGCGGCTCGTGGAAACGGGGCCCGTTGAATCGGTCTTCACCCGGCCCGTCCATCCCTATACCGAGGTACTGATCAACGCCACTCCCGTGGCCGACCCGGAGCGGGCACAGCTGCGGCACGTCCATGTGGTCTCCGGCGATGTGCCGTCCACCACCGAGCGCCCGTCCGGCTGCCCCTTTCACCCGCGCTGTCCGCTCGCGGTGGAAACCTGCCGCAGCGAGGTACCCGAGCTTCTTCCCGTAGGTGAAGCACACGCCGCGGCGTGCCTGCGCGCGACGGAGCGGGTGGAAGGATTGCGGCTCCCATGAGTGCCGCTCCGGCCGACGTTGGTCGCACCAGCCACCCGGCAATACTCTACTTTAACGCCCGAATTGTCGATGTAATTCTTGGCTCCGTCTACCGGGGATGGTTCCTGGTGCGTGACGGCCGCTTCCAGTTGGTGGAAGAGGGCGATCCACCAGCACATGTCACGTTGGATAGCGATTCTGCAGACAGCCTTCCGGAAGCGGCCGGTTCCCGGCGCGCCGATCTTGCGGGTGCCGTGGTGCATCCGGGGCTCCTCGACATCCACATGCATATTGAAAGCAGCCTCTTGACGCCACGCCGCTTTGCAGAAGCGGTGCTCCCATGGGGCACCACCACCATCCTGCAGGACCCCCACGAGATAGCCAACGTGCTCGGTGCCGAGGGCGTGCGCTGGATGGTGGCTCAGTCGCAGGGTTTACCCCTTCGCATCTACTCGGCCGTTTCCAGTTGTGTACCGGCAACTACCGCTCCGTTGGAGACGCCCAACGCCCTGTTGCGTCCCGACGAGGTCGGCGAACTCGCCACGCTGCCCGGTGTTCTCGCCCTCGGCGAGATGATGGACTATCACGGGATCATCAATGGTGACTCCGAACGTACCGCCATGGTGAACGCCGGACTTCGGGCGGGACTCACCGTGGAGGGCCACGTGCCCTCGCTGTCGGGCCCGGACCTCTCGCGCTACATCGCCGCCGGCATCCGCTCCGATCACACCCTGATGAACCCGGACAAGATTCGCGAGGAGCTTCGCAAGGGGCTTACGGTGATGATCCAGGAGAAGTCGCTGACGCCGGAGGTGGTCGTGACCGTGCAGCGTCTGCCGGATCGGTCGCGGGTTGTGCTCATCACGGACGACGTCATGCCCAACCGCCTGCGCACCGGCCACATGAGCCGCATTGTGTCTCTGGCTGGGGAGCTCGGCTGGGATCCGGTGGACGCGATCGCGTCGGCCACCATCCGGCCGGCGGTCTACCTGGGGCTCCGTGACCTGGGCGCCATCGCTCCCGGCTTTCGCGCCGACTTCGTGGTCTGCGATGAGCTGCTGCACTTCCCCCCGCGAAGCGTGTTCGTGAGCGGCGCGCAGGTTGCGGCCGACGGCGCATTCATGCCCGCCGGCTTCGAAGGTGCCGGCGGCAACGACGGAGATGGCAGCCCAGACGGGCACCGCGCGCGACCGCCCCTCGTTCGCTTTGGCGTGACCCGAATCCCGGAATCGTACTTTCGGCTCATGGATTCCGATACCGAGTGCCGCGCAACAGTTCGTGTCATAGAGACCAACACCCGCAACACGGTCACCACGCTCTGTGAGCGCCGGGTCACCCTGCGCGACGGGGTTCCCGTGAATGAGCCCGATCTGACCCTCGCGGTGGTCATCTCCCGCGCCGAACTATCCGGCACGTTGCGCCCGCGGGGGACCGTCTGTCTGTTCTCGGGGCTTGGGCTCACCGACGGGGCCTTCGCCACATCGCTCTCCCACGACACCCACAACGTCTTTGTGGTGGGTCGCTCGCCCGCCGCCATGGCTGACGCAGCGAACGCGGTGCTGAAAGCCGGCGGAGGCATGGCCGTGAGCACTGGGGAAACCGCGGTGACCGCTGGCGATCCCGCGAGCGACCGCCGCAGGGAACCGCTGCTGTTGCCGCTTCCCATCGCGGCGCTGCTCTCCGACGAGCCCGTCGCGGAGGTTGGGGCCCGCTTCGACGAGTTGGAGCAACGGCTTCGGGCGCTGGGGATGGGCGCCGTCAACCCCATTCTGCTCCTCACCATTCTTCCCCTGACGGTGAGTCCGTTCTTCAAAATCTCAGATCTGGGCATCGTCGACGTGGAAGCGCGACGCGTGCTCCCCCCGGTGGTACCTGAATGAATCCCGTCCTGACCGAACTGACCGACTTCTCGCACATGCGCGAGCGAATCCGGGACACCTTCACCGATCTCTGTGCCATTTCCGCTCCCAGCCTCCGCGAAGCAGCGGTGGCGCTGCGGCTGCGCGAGATGGTCGCCGATCTTCCGGTGTCAGTTGAGGAAGACCGGGCGGGTCTTGATCTCGGTGGCGACAGCGGGAATCTCATCGTTACCCTTCCGGGCGAGCGTGTGGGACGCATCGTGCTCGCTGCGCACATGGATACCGTTCCGCCGGTTGCCGGTCGTCCCATGGCCCCGATCGTTAATGGTGATCGAGTGCACACCGGGGGGAAGCAGATTCTCGGCGGAGACGACCGCGGCGGTGTGGCGATTGCCGTCGAGCTGCTTCGATTGTTCGCACAGGTGGACGCCGCGGCGCGACCGACCGTCATCGCCTGTTTCACCATCGCCGAGGAGCTTGGCCTGCGGGGTGCGCGCCGTCTGGATGTGGCCGCGCTCGAGGCTGACTACGCCTTTGTGCTTGATGGCGAAGTTCCCGTGGGAGAGGTGATCACCCGGGCGCCGTTCAAGGAATCACTCGAGATCGAAGTGCAGGGCCGCCGGGCGCATGCCGCGCTCGAGCCCGAAGCGGGGGTGCACGCCATCGCCGCCGCGGCTCGGGTGGTCTCGGCCTTCCCCCTTGGCCGAGTTGCCGATGACATGGTGACCAACATCGGCCAAATCGAGGGCGGTACCGCAAGCAACGTGGTACCCGACCGCGCGTTGATACAGGCCGAGATCCGTGCCTTCACCGAGGCGCGGCTGAACGAACTCTTCGACCGGATCGCGGACAGCGCAGCGCGTGAGGCGGCAACCGTGGGTGCCTCAGTCAACGTCACGCGGGACCGTCTCTATGACGGATACGCGGTAGAGGACGATCACCCCGCGATGCGCGCCCTCGCTGCAACCGCACCCGCCCACGATCTGACCTTGACCGCCGTCTCGTCCATCGGCGGCTCCGACACCAATATCCTTAACGGCCAGGGCTTGCCCGCGGTTGATGTGGGAATCGGCATGCACAACATCCACTCGACAGACGAGTGGATATCCGTTGCCGACCTGGCCCGGGTTACGCTCTGGCTTGCTGACGCGATTTTGTATCGATAGACCCCACGTCCACCGGCTGGTTTTCTTCCCGTGGGCTCGAAGAGCGCACCAGTCAAGCAGGTAGTGTTGTCACAAACGCCTCGATCTCCCTGGCAATCCCCTCGTACTCCGTGAGCCCAGTCTTCAGCGTATCGGGAATGGGAGCGGCCGCGCCGACAAGGAGCCCCAGTACCATTCCCCGGTGGACGTTGTCGCCACCGGCGTTGGCGTTCGCCAGCAGTGAGTCGGTCGGATCGAACCCGTTCGCCATCGCGTGGTAGAGCAGCAGCGGGACGCCGTGCTCCGGATAGCAGGCGTTGGCAAGAAGCGCTCGGGCGACTCGGTCGGGTGTCACGTCCCGGACCAGAGCCTCGAGGTCGAATGAATCCTCCGCGAGCTCGGTGTGGAGGCGCCACATCTCGTCCGGGGGAATTCCCCCGGGGCCTCCGTGGCTGCGGTATTTCTCGTAGAGTTCTTCGCCGGTAACTCGCGGAACACGAATGGCGCGGGCAAAGCGCGGTGTCGCTTCGGTCGGATGCTCGCCGGACACCAGCGCGCGCAGCAGCGGAACCAGAACCGAGAGCGCACTGACGTTGTTCTCCGACCGGTGGGTCAGGTTGTGGTGCTCGATCGCCACACCCAGCGCCTGGAAATCGCTCGGCGGAAGGAGGCCCACCACCATTGGCCGCATGAGTCCGCCGTGACTTCCGATCGACCAGACCCGGCGCTGATAATCCGCGGACGCGTATGCGGGAACGCCGCTCGTCCAGTTCTGGAACCAGTGGCGGATGTAGATCTCCAGATACGGGTCGCGGTTCCTGCCGGGTGTCGTCAGATGCTCCACGAAGGCATCGAGAAACGCGTCCTGGCGGTACTCGCCGTGGGCGGCCACCGTGCGAAGCAGCACCCGCACGAGATGGGCGGCGACGGTGTTATCACCGGCGGTCAGGCCGTGGTGATAGTGGTATCGCTCTTTCTCGGCGGCAACGGCGTTTCCGTGCTCGGATTCCCGCTCGGACAATTTGATCCCCAATGGGGCGTAGGTGGTGTCGTAAAACCGTACGTGGTCGTGGAGGATGTCGTAGGGGCGCTGCAGTTGTTTTGCGGTGTCAAGGTCGGGCCGGTACGACATGCCCACCATGAACGCTTCCGGGTGGGGATGCGGCGGATCCACGAATCCCGTGATGCCTCCGCCGAAGTCCCGCTTGATGTTGGCCAGGCTGTAATACCAGTGCGCCGGCATCGCTAGCGCATCGGCGACAAACAGTCCCCACAGGGCGTTACGAATCCGATCCTGGTCCGGTTTGTATGCACTCATGCCTCTAACCTACCTCCTGCCGATGGTAGCGGCAACCGTCATCTGAATCGTGCCGCCCGATATGGATATCGATATGCGGAGAGATATCCCCTTGGAAAAACATGTAAATACAATTATAACTATTCGCGGTGGGTTCGTCACTGCCTGGTATCGCATGAACCTGGTATCGTATGAAACAGTTCGAATCGGCGGACAGGGGTTGCGTGCCCGGCCAGAACCCGCAAGACTGGAGTCGTTGGAGGCAGCATGAGTACGCAAGACTACGACGTCATTGTCATTGGAACCGGAACCGCGGGTGGAACCGCCGCGTATCAACTGAGCGAAGCCGGAAAGCGGGTCGCGATCATCGACGCGGTGCCCTTTGGGGGAACGTGTGCGCTGCGCGGGTGTCAGCCGAAGAAGTATCTGGTGGTCAACACCCATCTCGCCGCGCACACACAGACGCTGGTGGGCAAGGGCTACCGTGCCGCCGCGACCACCGATTGGGCGCAGCTTCAGGCGTTCAAGCGCGAGTTCACCGATCCCATTCCCGAGTCGTCCGTCCGCTCCTACCGCGAGCAGGGGATCGATCCCTACTTCGGGTCGGCACGATTCGTTGATCGATCCACGGTGGTGCTGGAACCCGGCGGCGAGAGACTCTCGGCCGACACGGTATTGATCGCCACCGGAGCCCGCTCGCGGGAGTTAGACATCCCCGGCGCGGAGCACACCAGCACCAGCGACGATTTCCTGGAGCTCGACTCCCTGCCGGAGTCGATGGTGTGCATCGGCGGCGGATACATTTCGCTCGAGTTTGCCTTCATCGCCGGGCTCGCCGGAGTGAAGGTCACCGTTCTGCAGCGCGGCGATCGTGCGCTTCCGCAGTTTCCCGCCTCACTCGTTGACCGTGTCGTTGCGGCCGGACGTGAACACAACGTACGCGTGGTCACCGGTGTGGACGTGGAGCGAGTGGAGAAGACGAATGGGGAGCTCTCCGTGGTGACCCGCGATCACGGTTCGTTTACCGGTGGTTTCGTGATGGCCGCCGTGGGACGCGTCCCCAACACCGACGGGCTCGGTCTGGAGTCGATTGGCGTCACGCTCGATCGCGGCGCGATCGTGGTCGACGAGTACATGCAGACATCGGTCGATGGGGTATACGCAATCGGCGACTGCGTCGCCACCAAACAGCTCGCACCAATCAGCGACATGGAGGCGAAGGCGGCCGCTGCCAACATCGTCTCTCCGCGCTCGGTGAAGGTGAGGTACGACTCCATCCCGTCGGTGGTGTTCACCCATCCGCAGATGGCAGGGGTTGGCTTGTCGGCCGGGGAGGCGGATCCCGACACGATGAAGGTCAAGAGCGGCAGCGGGGCCGGCTGGCCCAATAACCGGCGCCTGCACGCCGATCCGGTCTACTACGAGACCGTTACGGACGCGCAGAGCGGGCTCATCCTTGGCGCGCATCTGGTTGGCCCCTACGCCGGGGAGCAGATCAACATCTTCGCGCTCGCGCTCGCCTCCGGCACAACCGCCGACCAGCTTCGCGCGCTTCCGTGGGCCTACCCGACGCACGCATCCGACGTGAAGTACATGGTGTAGTCTGATGAAGGGCAGCTCGCTTGGCGAAGTCTTCCGTCTCTACCTGCAGGAAATGCGGCGCCCCGCCCACTACATCGTTGCATTGGGAGTGGGTTCGCTGCTCACGCTGATCGCTCGTCTGGACCTGTCTCTGCCGATCGCGCCGTTCATCGTTCCGTTTCTGGTCTCCAGCGTCGGACGCACCGTCGCCCGCGCCGCGAACCGCAAGAACGAGCAGTTGCTCGAACTCCCGGCGCAGCGCGCGTCTCCGGGTTTTGTCATCTGCCGCGACGGCCGCATCGAGGCGGCTGCCGGCAAGACGGCGGAACTGTTTGAACGGCTGGCGGTGAAGCGAATTCACGACTTCCTGGTGTGCCCGGAGCAGCCCGATGTGATCGATACCATCTGCTCGGGCACGCCCGTTGATCCCGCCGCCGAGGTCTACGCTCCGGCAGAGAAGCGCTGGTATCGAGTGTTCACTCACTCAAGCCCGCGTCAACCTTCCGTCCTGGTCTGGCTCGAAGATGTGACCGAAGAGCATGAGGGACGCGAGCGTCGCCATATGCTGCGGGCGTTTCAGATCGACGCTCTGGAATCCGCTTCCAACGATCCGGTTGTCCAGCAGGGTGACGAACGACTTGCGAGGCTGATCCTCGGTGGAGGGTTCTCAGCCGTTCTCTTCGCGCAGCTGGACGCGGACGGCGCTCTTGTTGGATCTGCGTTCAAAGAGTCGGATGGTGACACACTCGAGCGTTCCGCACCCATACGCATCTGCCCGGATTCGCACGCGCCAATTTTTCGGTCGCGCACCGAAAACCGCGCCATTGCGGCGAGCCGCCGCCAGGGGCGCTCCGGCGCCGCCGGAGAGTTTGAACTCGAGTTCCCCGTCGCAGCGGAAGTTCAAGAGTTTCTGAACCAGCGCGTCGATAACCTGGTGAACTACCACGCCGGGCCGACCTCCATCGTCGCGTTCAACAAGCGACCCTCGCTGACGCGTTCCGACATCACCTTCCTGGAAGCAGCGGTCGATGCGGCGCACAGTCTGTTTGCCGCCATCGATGTCGCACGCGACCGCGACCTTCGGTTCATCCAGGCCATCCACGGACTGTGCGCGAGTGCGGAGTTCAGCGACGAAATCACCGGTTCGCATATCTGGCGCGTAAACGCGTATTCCGAGCTTCTGGCGCGCAGCCTCTGCTCGGACGGACCACTGTGCCGCGACATCGGCCAGGTGGCCGCTGCGCACGACATCGGAAAGGTGGCCATGCCCGAGCTGGTGCACGCTCCCCGCGCGCTGAGCCGGAGCGAGTGGGCGCGCATGCAGCTGCATACGGTATTTGGTGCGCAGATCCTCGACCGGATGATACAGCTCGGAGAAAATGCGGATCCCCGTCTGACGATGGCGCGGGAAATTGCACTGAACCACCATCAGCGATGGGACGGAAAGGGATACCCCGGGCTGCTGGATTCAGCCGGCCGTCACGTTGCGCTCGAAAGTCGGGATGCCGGAACCTACACCGCGCTGCGGCCTCCGAAGGGAACCGAGATCCCGCTGGCCGCCCGGGTGGTCAGCGTGTGTGACGCATACGACGCGCTTCGTTCACAGCGGCCGTACAAGGCGGGGTTTGATCACGAGACCGCAGTCGCTCTCATCGGGCACGACGACCGAACGGACGCATCCGGGGCGGATCGTTTTGGCCCGGACGTCTTTGAGGCGTTCATGGATCTTCGCGAGCGGTTTGCCGAGATATTCGCCGACTCGAACGAAAAGGCGTCTTGATTCGCGCGCGAAAATCTTTTAGAGTGTCCGTCACACCACGGAGAGATGCGAGAGTGGTTGAATCGGGCGGTCTCGAAAACCGTTGAGCCGT
>REDM01000132.1 GCA_007693485.1 Spirochaetaceae bacterium | reverse complement strand
ACGTCGAGGTCGCACTCGGGGTCGGGGGTGGTGTAGTTGATGGTGGGCGGAAGGATGCCGTGGTGAACCGCGAGAACGGTGGCTGCTGCCTCGATTCCGCCGGCTGCACCGAGGGTGTGACCGATCATCGACTTGTTGGAGCTGATTGGTGTGCGGTACGCGTGATCCCCGAGGGCGGCTTTCACCGCGAGGGTCTCGATGCGATCGTTGGCCTTCGTTGATGTACCGTGCGCGTTGATGTATCCCACGTCGGTTGTGTTGAGCCCCGCCTCCGCGAGGGCGTTGCGGATTGCCGCGGCCGCCCAGGTCCCGTTGGCTTCGGGGATCGCGATGCTGTGGGCGTCCGAGGTCATGCCGGCACCGCCGTAGAGGGCGAGCGGCTCGACACCACGGGCGCGGGCGTGTGACTCGGTCTCCAGCACCAGTACCGCCGAGCCCTCTCCGATGACGAAGCCGTCGCGGTCGGCGTCGAAGGGGCGTGAGGCGGTGGCGGGATCCTCGTTGCGCGCGGTGAGAACCCCCATGCAGGCGTACGCATCAACCACCAGCGGGGTGATGGTGGACTCGGCGCCACCGGCGAGCATGACGTCGGCGCCGCCGCTTCGCAGGATGCCCGCGGCCACGGCGATTGCGTGCGCACCGGACGAGCAGGCGGTCACCATTCCCAGGTTGGGGCCGTGAATCCCCAGATCAATGGCCACGTTGGCCGACGACATGTTGGGAATGATGGTGGGCACGGCGAGCGGATTGCCGAACCCCGGGCCCTTCTCCATAAGAGTACGGTACTGCGCCTCGAGATTCTGGTAATCCCCGGCGGCGGTTCCGATGACGCAACCGATGCGGGAGCGGTCCTCGGTCTCGAGGTCGAGTCCCGCGTCGGCCACCGCCTGAAGTCCCGCACACGATGCGAGCTGGGAGAAGCGGGCCATGCGTCGAATGCGCTTGTTGGTGAGGTACTGCTCGGGAGCGAAGTTCTTCACCTCGGCGGCGACGCGGCACTTGTGGCCGGTGGTGTCGAAGGCGGTGATGTCCGCCGCACCGGAGACCCCGGCGCAGAGCGCATCCCAGAACTGCTGTCTATTGTTTCCGATGGCGCTGAATACACCGATACCGGTTACGAATATTCTTTCGTTGTTCATACGTACCATTGATCATGAACGCGTTGGGCTTCGATGTCAAACCCGATCAGTCGATGTCGATTCTCACCTCGACCACGTCACCGGCGTGGTCGGTCAGCCGGATCCGGGTCAATGGCGGCGGCCGGGATACCGTATACCGCGCCTTATCGGTGCCCACGGGAACCGGCTGCCCCGATCCAGGGCCTACGCGCTCGAAGGTGTAGGGAGGGATGCCACCCGAGGCGGTGAACTCAATGGCTGTCCCGCTCAGAAAGCTGCCTCCGCTCGGAGAAATTGACAACGGCTGTGGGTCCGGGCCCGGCTCAGCAATGACAATCACCCTGGCGGTGACCGACTGTTGCGGATCACTGGTGTCCGTTACGGTGACAAACGCGTCCTGGGTACCACCTACCGGACTGAACGTGGCGGTATCGTCATCAATTTCGAGATGGTCTTCGCTGTTGTACGGGGATGCGACGGAAAACGTATATGTGGATGATCCGCCGCTCGCGGTAAACACGACCTGACCGTCCGGCTGGATCACTCGGTTTTCGGGTACGGCCGTCAGTCGCAGCGCATCCGCGGCGAACAGGGTAACCACCACTACGGCACTATTACCGACCTCGTCGACCAGTTCGAACCGATCGGTCCCGTCGCCTGCTTCCGCCGGCGCGGTGTACTTCACACCACCGGGTTCCGGTACGACCGTTCCACGCGTTTCGTCATGTACTATCTGAACAACGCCGACTCCACCTGACACGGTGACAGACCGGTCGACTCCGACCTGGACGGCAATGGCCTGCGGGGTCACCCGGAAGGGTGGGTAGACACGAACGCGGGTGAGACTTCGCGCCCCAAACCGATCCGTGGCGACGACACTCGCCACGGTGCTACTCTCCGGGGCCCGAAAGAGCCCGCTGCGTTCGTTGACCGTGCCGGTTGTGGGATCGGTTTCCAGTTCGAAGGTGTAGGGTCGGAACCCGCCGGTCGCCGTCAGCGTGTACTCGCCCTGCAGCGGAAGCAGGACCTCGTTCTGTGACATCCGAAACGGGCCCGGCTCCTCTGCCTCGAGCACGGCGTACAGCGAAATCTCTCCGCACGCGGCGAGCAGAAACAGCGCGCAGATACTCAAAACGGCACGCAACACCGCCCTCTTCCCGCCACCGGGGCGCCGGGTCGTTGGGAGGGTGGTTCCGTCAGCCGCTCTGTTCTTCACCGTATTCTCCGAAGTGCCGTTTTCGCGCACGTCGCAACGTATAACATAGCCCTTTCAGGGAAGAACTTCAAGAAATTCCCGATTTCGGTGGATTATCAGGCTCGCGGGGCGCCGAAACGGAAACCGCTTGCCTCGAGCTCTGAACGGGTCTACCTTGGGGTTATGTCCAA
>REDM01000139.1 GCA_007693485.1 Spirochaetaceae bacterium | reverse complement strand
AGAGTACGCGGCGGTTTCACCAAGCTTCGGGGCAGTTACCTCGCCATGACCGATTTCGCCCATGCGGCGATGTCGCGGGCACTCTTCTGTCGGCTGAAGCGAAGCGGTTCGCGGAAGCCAATCGTATCGATGATTTCGCACCCGAGCAGCAGTTGTTCCGCCTGCTCAAAGTAGCCCCCGGCGCGACCGGAATAGGCGCAGAACAGCGCCACCTTCTTGCGATAGAAGTCGCCGGCGGCGAGGAAACTGCGCATTGCCGGGGCCACCGTGCCTTTCCAGACGGGGCTGCCAAGAAAAATGAGGTCGAAATCATCCGGGTTGAGCGAGAGCGGAAGAAGCTCGGGCATTTCGGGGCAGATGATCCGGGTATCTCCCCAGACGTACTCGGTCACTTCGGCCCCGCGCCGCGGTTCCGCGGGAAGGACTTCCACCAAAGGGCTGTCGACTGCCGTTGCTACCGCCTGGGCGAGATGACGCACGTTGCCTTCCAGAGAGAAGTAGACGGTAACGGCGCGGGGGGCGGTGGGCCGGCTCATTCGTGAAGCTCCTTGTGCGTAATCAATCGCGGCGCGACTGGACCATTGCGGTGCAGCTGTACCTTTGCGGTAATTGTTTACTATTATATCGATATGTCGGTCGCAACGGAATACCATCCCCGCCGCATGCCGGGAACACTGGCCCTGTTCAGCGGTGCCGCCGCTCTGACCGCGGCATTAAGCACACTTTATTTCGCGTTGGGGGGTCCGGTTCCGCTTACCAACCCCGGTCTGGGCGATCTTCCCTATTTTCTGCTCATCGCGTTGCACTATCTCTGGGGTGCAACCATGATCCTCGTTCGCCCTCGACTTGATCGAAAACGCATTCGATGGTTTGTGGTCGCCGCTGATGCGCTTGCCGCCTACACGCTGCTGCTCTTTCTGTTTGCGTGGATCTTTGCGCTCAACGCCAACATGGACTACGTCCAGCGCTTTGTGGAGGCCGGTGGGGATCTGCGCCTCGCCCTCGATACCCGCACCGAGCGGGCAATTGCCGCGCTGAGGTTTGGCCCCTTTCTTCTGGTGAACGCCCTGTTCTCCCTGCTTATCCGGGTGCGCCGTTCAGCGCTGGTTCGCGCGACCGCCCCACCGGCCATGATCGAGAGCAGCGACCCGACCGCGGCGTATCTTCGGCCCTTTGCGTCGTGGGGGCTTCTGCTCACGCTGGTGTCGGTGCTGTTGAGCACGCTGTCGTTTCCCAGCTTTGTCCATCTGGATGGTATCGGCCCGCTTGGGTTTATCTCGCTGGTACCGTTGCTGCTCGCCATTCGCGGCTCCAGTTATCGACGCGGCCTGTTTCTCGGGGTTGCCTACGGCACCTTCACCACGTTGTTGGTGAATTTCTGGCTTGGTACCTTCAGCCTGGTCTCCCTTCAGATCAGCGTGCTGATCTTTTTCTGCTTCTATCTGCTCTTCATGCTGCCCACCCTCTGGTTCTACCGGCGCATCCGGGTGGCGCGGTTTCTGGTCTTTCCCCTCGCGTGGACCTTCTTCGAGCTCGCCCGCTCGTCGGGCTTCCTGGGGTATCCCTGGGCCCTCGTGGGCCACTCCCAGTACCGCGTGCTTCCCCTCATTCAGCTCTCCACCATCACCGGGGTCTGGGGAGTCAGTTTTCTGGTGCTGCTGGTCAACTCGGCGCTCGCGGAACTGGCGGTGCACCTCCTGGTGCGTCGCCGAGAACCGGTCCGCGAGCCGGTCGCCGGTATGCCCCGCACCGCGGTCCGCCCCACCCAGGCCCCCGTGGCGACGGCCCGCGTGCCCCTGGCCACGGCTGCGGCGCTGCTTCTGCTGGTTTTCGCGGGAGGATCGCTCGCCCTCGGTATCGGCCGCACGGATTCCGGAGGTGGCGACGCTGCGGCCCGTACCGATGCCCGCACCGTGCGCATCGCCCTCATCCAGCAGAACTCTGATCCGCGCAAGCACGATTACGACCAGACCTTCGAGGCGTTGCGTCGCCTCACCGATCAGTCGCTGGTGCACAATCCCGATATCGTCGCGTGGTCCGAGACTGCCTTCGTGCCCAATATCCGCCGCTGGGGGGAAGAGAACCCGCGGTTCAACCCCTTTGCCCGCCTGGTTCACGAGTTCCGCGCCTACCAGGCCTCCATCGAGACCTGGCTTCTCACCGGGAACGACGACTACGCCCGCGTCTTCGACGAAAACAACCGCGAGATCGAGCGCCACCACTTCAACGCGGCGGTTCTCTTCTCGGACACCGGCGAGCGCACCCAGACCTACCACAAGATCCGCCTGGTGCCCTTCACCGAGCACTTCCCGTACGAGCACATCTTTCCGCGGATCCACCAGCTGCTGCAGGACTTTGACGTCTATTTCTGGGAGCCGGGCGAAGAGCGCGTGGTGTTTGAGCATCCGCTCTTTCGCTTCTCAACGCCGATCTGTTTTGAGGACGTCTTCCCCAACGAGGTGCGGCAGTTTGTGACGGCGGGGGCGGAGGTTATTCTCAACATTTCCAACGACTACTGGTCGCTGACCGAGGTGCAGGCGCAGCAGCACTTCGCGGCGGGCATGTTCCGCGCGGTGGAGAATCGTCGTCCTCTGGTGCGCTCCACCGCGAGCGGCCTCACCGCCCACGTAGACGAGTACGGTCGAGTCCTCGCAACCCTCCCGCAGTACCAGGAAGCCTATCTCATCGCCGACGTGGTCATTCCCGGGCGGCTGCGCACCACCATCTACACGCGGTTTGGCGACTGGTTTCCGGTTGCCTGTCTGCTTGCGCTCATTGGGTTGACGCTGTTCAGTGCGGTGCCGGGGCGGAAAGCCCGGCCCCGGATCAATTCCCGGCGAGAACAATCACCTCAACCCGCCGATTCAGGTGCTGCTGCTCCGGGTCCTGGCTTACCGGTCGATCCGAGCTGAACCCCTCGACCAGCGGCGCACGAGCCGGACTCCATCCCGCGCTCCGCAGAAACTGCTCAACCGCTCGGGCCCGCTGACGCGAAAGCTCCAGGCGTCCGCGCTCGCTTCCTGCCGGCGCGCAGTGCCCCTCGATGCGCACCTCAATATTTTCCCGCGGAAGGTCACCCAGCCACTCGGCAATCTGCTGCAGCTCACGCCGCGCGGTGGCGGTCAGCACGTTACTGTCGGGCAGAAAGTAGACCGTCCGCTGCTGCTGCCCGACGATTGCGGCCGTCGGAGGTGCGGGAGACGGCGCTGGTTCCACGGTCCGAGGCGGAGCCGTCTCCGCAGGCGCGGGGCTCACGGCGGGTGGTGTTGTCGTCTCGGTCTCCGGCGGAGTCACAACAGGCGGTGGTTCCGGTGCCGCGGTCTCTGCCGGGCCGGGAGCAGGGCTCACCACCGCCGGCGGAGTCACGGGTGGTTGCGCCGGTGCGGGTCGCGTTGCCACCGCAGGTGGTGCCGCGGGCGCTGAGGTCACCACCGGGCCTGCCGGGCGCAGCATGCCCTGGATGAGCCATCCGCCGCCAATGAGCAGGAGCAGCAGAAGCGCCGCAACCGCAACAATGGCCCCGTAATTGCGCGACGGGAGCCAGTCGGCAACGTCAATGCGGGTCCGGCTGGCGCGCGTGCCGTCCACCATCACCGTGCAGGTGGCGTGGCGTCCGCGGATCGCGGCATCGAGGCGCAGGACCGGTCGGCGCTGCGCGGTCTGATCGAGGTGCTCGAGGGAGACGGTAGTCAGGAGTTTTGGGGCCGCGTCGGAGAGCAGAAACAGCCGGATGACCGCGCGCTGCTGGCGTTCAACAATCGTGGTCAGGTCGATGGAACCACTGCCGCCTCGTTCGAGCGTCACCAGAGGAACGAGCCGACTGTGGTCGATTTCAACCGCGATACGGGGGAGTGCCATGCCTCTATTATGGTGGCATCACCCCCGTGGTGCAAGTTAGCGCTTTTTCTTGCGCTTTTTCTTCGCCGACGGCGGCAGCACCCGCTCGAAGGTGGTCACCTTGGGCTCGGCCTGTTTCATGCGCTGGAAGATCAGCAGACAGAGGGCTCCGGCCACCATCATCAGGAAGCTGAGAATCTGGCCGGTGGTGATGTTCAGCAGCGAGACAAAGAGGTCGGGCGGGTTGGGTTGCGACGAGAGCTGAATGGGAAAGACCAGCCCGTCGTCCGGGCGGCGGGTGTACTCGGCGAGAAAGCGCACCAGGCCGTAGCCAATCAGGTAGGCGCCGATCATGAACCCGCGGAAGGGCTTCCGCTTTCGGAACACAAACCAGAGCACCGCCCAGAGCACGATGCCCTCCAGAAACATCTGGTAGAGCTGCGAGGGATGGCGCGGCAGGTTGAGCAGCTGATCCGGCGAGGTGACCGCAATTCCCACCTGTTCGGCGATCTCGGCCGCCCACGGTTCGGAGGCCGGAATGCGCCGGGCGTGGGGGAAGATCATTCCCCAGGGCAGGGTGGTCACCCGGCCGTAGAGCTCTCCGTTGATGAAGTTCCCCAGCCTGCCGAAGGTGTAACCCAGCGGAATACCGGTCACCAGCATGTCGCCCCAGTCAAGGACGTCGATCTTCTTGTACCGCAGGTAGGCCACAATGCCCACCACCGCGCCCACCAGCCCGCCGTGGTAGCTCATGCCCTGAATGCCGGTGAAGCGCATCTGGTCGTCAAAGGGCCAGAAGATCAGCCACGGCCGCCGCAGGTAGAACCCCGTCGGGTCGTAGATGGTGGTGGCAAAGATCCGCGCACCCACCAGCAGACCCACAATGGCCCAGAAGAACATGTTCACCACGGTGTCGGGATCGTAGTCTATTTTGCGCTCTTTCAGCTGGCGAACAAACAGAATGTACGCGGTCGCAAACGCCGCAAGGTACATCAGGCCGTACCAGCGTAACGGCAGCCCGGGAATGATTACCGGAGAGAGCCACTGTGGGTAGTTGAGATAGAGGGTTGGCATGCTACTCCTTCAACGGCTGTTCGACGATGTGTCCGGTCCGCTGATCGAATATAAACGAAACGGCCTTCTTGGGTGAAGAGACGTCGAGGGTACGGCCGTGGCTTTCCAGCGTCACGCCCGGATGGATCGTTCCGCGCACCGTCACCGACGAATCATGATGCTGCTCAAAGCGTTCGCGCAGCGTGAAGAGGCGCAGACTGCGCTGCTCCATCACCTTCAGCAGCCGCTTCTTCTCCTGCCGCAGCGCTTCGACCCGCTCCGGAGTAATTCCCTCTTTGCGCATCGAGAGGTCGGCCGCGGTCACGCGCCGTTTTATCTGATCGATCTCTTTCTCTTCTTTTTCGATCTGGTCGGCGATCAGGTAGTCCTGGCCAAAGGAAACTGCGGTCTTCACGCCATTTGCGGAACCGAGATTGGACGTCGACACCCCGTGGCGTGCCCGCACCGTGCCACCCACAATCCCGCCCTTGTCTTTCTGGACGACAACCTTCCCGTTGGTCTTGATGGTGCAGTGCAGGGCGCCCGCGTTGATGGTGATGTCCCGAACGGACAGCAGGACCGACTGCTCCGCGAAGCCGGTGCCAATCGCGCCCTTTGCCCGAAGGACGCCCTTACCGCCGCCCTTGATGCCCTGCCGCACCAGGATGTTGCCGTCGGCCGAGAGGAGACTCGCCTCGACCGCCTCTCCCACCATGATGTCGCCGCCGGCCACCACAAAAAATCCGCTGGTAACCGTTCCGCTGATGGTCACCGTCCCGGGGAACTTGATATTGCCCGACCCAAGGCCGACGTTTCCGGCAATCGCGTGCTCGACGCGGATCTCCAGCCGGTTCGCTTCCAGGGTGAACTCACCCTCGCGCTCGGCCACCAGCAGTACGGTGCCGTCCTGCTGCTCTTCGCGCCGCACAAATGCTCCCGGCTCCGGGTCGGGGCGGGTGGTGGTAGAGGGCTGAATCGGTGCTCCGGTGACGTCGGTTCCGGGACGCGCCTCGGTCGGTCGCGGGATGATTCGCGCCAGCTTGGCGCCGGCCGCAACGGTGCGGATGTTGTCGGGGTTCTTGTAGTCGGCGCTGCCGTCGTCACGGATGCGTACGCCCCGGTCGGTGATTGGCTTGATCAACAGCTCAAAGGTCTTGTCCGACGGGCGATCGGGCATGGTCGCTTCGGCGACGATCAGATTGGTGATCCGCTCGCCGCCCATCGCCGCCTGAATTGCGGCCTTGAGGTTCTCTTCCTTCAGGCCGTGGCGCACATTTGCCTTGGCAATGGCTTCCATCACCGACGGCTCGTCGAGTCGTCGGCCCGTTCCCGCCCCGTCGGCGAGCGAGAGAAACGCCTTGGTCTTGTCCTGGGTGACGGTCACCGTGATTACCGCATCAGCGTGGGGCCGCACCCGGAGGTAGTGCACGCCCTCTTTCTCGGCGCGGTCAACCACCCCGTCGATCTGCGAGATGATGACGTTCCCCGCCTTGGTCAGGTTCTCAAAGAGCTTGAACTGCGGTTCAGGCTTGGCGCTGCCCGCGATCGCTTTCCCGTAGACGTCCGTACCCGGCGTGCCGGCTACCTCGGGAGGGATGGAAGCAATACGCTGCTCGGCATCCACCAGCGCCATCACCGTCACGTCACCAACCGGGAACTCGTCCAGGGATGATATACCCTCACGCGTGCGCGGGTCCTCGGTCAGCCGGCGCACCATGTCGCGTTGCTGGGTCTCCGGAAGGGGCCGGATGGAGAACTCGGGTTCCCGCTCGGGACCTTCGCCCGGCGGCGTACCTTCAACCAGGAGGTACCCGATCAGATCGGTTTCGGTTGACCGATAGAACGCAACGATCTCTTCCTGGATCCTCTTCTGGTCGAGCCGGGCAAGTCCGGCCGCCCGGATCGCGTGCCCCACCTCTTTTAACACCAGCGGTTTCCCGCGCCCCTTGCCCTTACTGAGGTTGAGCACCGCCTTGAGTTTGTCGTCGGAAACCGCAATGTCATACGAGCTGTCCCGGCTCGCCGTCAGCGCAATCCGCTCGTGTGCGCCCCGGGACACCGCATCACGCAGGGCGTCGCTCAGCTCTGCCTCGGAGATGAGCTGATCCTTGGCAAAGCCCAGCTCCACCGCCTCGGTCAGAACCTCGTCGCTGCCCGGAAGATCGGCATCCGGGGCGCCCGGCTCGAAGACATAGTACGCGCTGACCTTGTCTTCGGAGAGTGCAACCGTCCCGCGATGGGGGCGAAACGGGACTACATCGGCCCAGTTTGCGCCAACGCGGAGAATGCCCGATGCGGTTGTGGTGATATCCCCGCCCTGGCGCCGCAACCCCGTACCGCAGTAGAAATGGGGATCGGAGACGGGTTTCGGGTGGACAATGGCGCCAAAGACATTGCGCCCCGGTGTGCCGGGCTTCTGTGGCGAAACCTTGCCCACCGATGTTCCTTCCGTCACCCAGCCGATCTGTTCCACCGTGGGATCAACGTAGACCCGCTCGGGAATCTGCTCGGTCTCGGTTACCATGACCCGCTCTTCCTGTGGCTTGAGGAAGGGAAGGGCGGCCTTCTTGCGGCGGATCTGCTGTTTCTGAATCTTCCGGCTTCGGTGATGAATGATCTCCGGATTGGGCGCCGCGGCCACCACCCGGTTGATCTGCTCGGACAGCTCGGCGGGTACCGCGATATCGCCAAATTGGGCCCGTTCCGGCTCTGTGGGGCCGGGCGCCAGTCCTTCTGCCACGGCAATCACGGCGCGCTGTTCGCGCTTGGCGATCATCTGCTCGACCCTGCGTCGGATGGCATCCACGTCCATGGTGGCCGCGATATTCTTCTGCTTGATGAGCGTGGCGATGCCGGCGGCAGTCCAGGTCTGCCCGGCCGGGTCCTGCACAATGGTCAAGGTGGCCGTAAGTCCGGCGTCGTCAGTCTGGAGATCTACCGTTGCGGTAATCGTCACATCACTCTTTGCCATAAATTTGGACTCTCACCGCTCGGGCGGCCGCCCCTGCTGCAGCGCCTGCACCAGCTTCGCCTTGTAGAGGGCGTTTTGTTTGCGCAGCGAATTGATCTCCACCTGCTGGCTCTTGACGGTTTCGATCAGGTCGCCGGTAGAGAGCGCACCCGTCTGCATGAGGTCCTCAACGTAGTCCATCTTGGTCTCGAAGTCGGCCTCGGCTTCCATCCCCGCTTCCTGGTAGCTCTCGTCAACGCCGTGCCAGCCGGTGTCATCGTCGGTTTCCAGCTGGATGATCTTGTCCGCTACCCGCTCGACCGCCTGCGAGAGCACCGAGTTGGGTTTGTAGACAACAACGGGAAGCCCGGAGGAGAGCGCCACATCCTGGATGTCATCGCGGTACATGATTCCCAGGTGCTCCAGCTCGATCCCCAGGTACTGCTCGCAGCTGCGGCGCAGCCGGTTGGCCTTTTCGCCGTCCTTGGGATCTTCCAGCATGTTCATGATGAGGCGAGGGCGAAACGCCGCCAGTCGCGCTCTCAGCGCAGCGTGCCCCTGCGGATCCACTTCGGCAATCTGCTCCAGCAGCCGGGGAATGTAGACCCGCTGAAATGACTCTTTCTGCTTCCGCAGCCCCGCCAGATACTCGGCCCCCGGACTCTTGCGCTCGAACGAGGTGTGGATGATGCGAAAGACCAGGTTTTTCAGGAAGAGATAGGCGTTGACGGTGGCGGTAGGTGTCGGCGTGGTGACGATAAGACCGCGTCCGGACATCAGGAAGAAGTCAAGAATATTGAAGTGCGTTCCCGCGCCCAGATCAACGATCAACAGATCGGCGTCGAGCTGTCCGAGGCGGCGCACCAGCATGTTCTTCTGGGCGGTTCCCAGATTGGCGATACCGGGAATCTCCGCGTCTCCGGCGATAAACCGCAGGCCACGATACTCGGTTTGCAGCAGGATCTCGTCGAACGGACGGCGACTGTCGTTCAGCCAGGTGCCGATTCCCACCGGGGGATTGCGTACGCCAAGGATGAGGTGGAGGTTTGATCCGCCGAGGTCGAGGTCAACAAGAATGACCCGCTTTCCCGCGCGACTGAGCGCCACGGCGAGATTGGCGGCTATCAAAGACTTGCCGACACCTCCCTTACCACCGGCAACCGGTAGAATGCGCATGAAACGGTTACTCCTCTTGCGGCCGTTGTACCGGCGGAGCGTCGTCCCCGATCCGGTATGATAACAGGAAGAGGAACAATATGGAATCGACGCCGGCGATGACAATCGGGGTCAGCAGCCGTACCAGATCCAGCACGGCTGCGGCGGTAGTCACCACAGCCGGAAGCCCGGTGACAATCAGGAGAACAGCCGGTCCGATTGAGATGAATTTTGCCAGTCGAAGAAGCGGAAGATAGACCGCGTACCGGTCGGGGTAGAGCCCCACCATCACAAACGCGCCCACCAGGGCGAGCTGAGCCGATCCAAACCAGAGCGCAGTCACGCTGAGGGCCGCGGGCGTAGGACCGTCCGGGCGCACCGTGAGAATGGCAAAGAGCGCGGCAAATCGCACCAACTCCCAGCCTGACGCTACCAGAAAGAACAGCTTATCGCGTGCCACGTATCCGGGGAGTGTACGAGCGAAACTTTGCCCACGTCAATAGAAAGTCGATCTTTTTCGCAGTATATTGGCATTGTGATGGATACAAACCAGAATACCCGGCAAAAGCGCGAACGCATCGTCTGGATTGCGGTCGCCACTGTTTTGATGGCTGTTCTCCTGGCGGTTCTGCTTCCGACCGACGCATTCGCGCAGTCAACCGCCCAGACCCGACGTTCGGACAGCGAGCGGGCATTGGAGATGTTCTCGCAGATCTTCCGCTTCGTTCAGGAGAACTATGTGGACGAGGTCGAGGCAGAGAAACTGATCCAGGGCGCCCTGGACGGTATGTTCCGAAGCCTTGGCGATCCTCATTCCAAGCACCTCAGCGCCGATGAGATGCGCGGTCTCACCGACACCACCGCCGGACAATTTGGCGGGGTCGGCATGTACATCTCCAAGCAGCCGGAGACGGAAGCCGGAGCACCCTCTTTTGTCGAGGTGGTTTCACCCATCGAGGGCACCCCCGCTTACTTCGCGGGCGTGCAGGCGGGAGACCTCATCGTCGGTATAGAAGGTGAGAGCACCGGACCGCTCTCCATTGATGAGGTTCTGACGCGGCTTCGCGGCCGGCCCGGCAGTGAGGTGAACCTCACCATGCGACGCGGACGCACCCACGAGTTTGAACTCGCACTGGTACGGGACATTATCCAGGTTCCTACCGTGCGCCACGACATGATCTCGGGCGGCATCGGCTTCATGCGCATTATTCAGTTTACTCCGCACACTGCGGATCGCGTCCGCGATGCGGTGGATTACTTTCAGCGCAACGGGTATCGCTCCATGATCATCGATCTGCGTCGTAACCCCGGGGGCCTGCTCAGCGGCGTCGTGGACACCGCTGGAGTGTTTTTCGACGGCGGGTTGGTCGTGGGAACCCGAGGACGGAACCCGCGTGAGAACGAACAGTTCAACGCCGCCCCGGGTTCGATCGTACCGGACTCGATCCCCATCGTCGTACTGATTGACGGGGGCTCGGCCTCGGCGGCCGAGATTCTTGCCGGCGCCCTCAAGGATCGCGGCCGCGCCACCCTCATCGGCGAGACCACCTTTGGAAAGGGTTCCGTTCAGCAGGTGCGCCGGATCGGAGACGGCGGGTTCCGCCTCACCATGTCGCGCTACTACACCCCGGACGGAACCTACATCGACCAGGCCGGTATCTCGCCCCACAAGGTGGTCCGCGAGCCGGAGCTGAGCGAAGAAGAGCTCGAGTCGCTCACGCGTCTACGAAACGAACGCAGGATTGCCCGCTTTGTCGAGGCAAATCCATCGCCCAGCACCGCGCAGATCGACGCCTTCGTCGCGGAGTTTCGGCGGGACGGCGGCGAACTCCGCGAGAGTTGGGTTCGTCGGCTGATTCGTGACGAGGTCAACCGCGTTGCCGGAGTGATGCTGGTCTACGACCTGGAGTTTGACATCGTTCTGCAGGAAGCGGTGCGCATGCTGCGCAATAGCGAAGTCGCCCGGCCGTAGGGAATGCGAACCCTCATCCTCCCGCCGGAATGCTCCGGCGAGGGGAGACACCGTCTCACCGGAAAACCCTTTCACCATCTCTGTCATGTCCGCCGTACGGCAGCGGGAAGTGTCCTCGACGCGATTGACGAACACGGCGGCCGCTACGAGGTGGTGGTTGTTGCGGTCCACGCCGCGTTCTGTGAAATCGACGTGTTTCCCGCTCCGCGCCGCGATGAACCCACGCTTCCCCGGCTGGTGCTCTATCAAGGGCTGCCCAAGGGACGCAAACTCGACCAGATCATACGCCAGTGCACCGAAGCCGGGATCGACGAGATCCGCCCCTTCGTCAGCCGGTACACGGTTGTCGAGACCCGTGGCGACGAGCGCGGCGCCCGCAAGCGCGAGCGCTGGGCGGCCGTTGCCCGCGAGGCGGTTCAGCAGTCCGGGCGCGGAACCGTCCCCCGCATCTTCGAGCCGGTTCCTCTCGACGGTATCCCAGCGATCGGCGAGCCGGATTCAGTTGGTCTGCTCTTCCATGAGGCCCCGCTTGCACAGGCTGCGCTTCACGAGTATCTTACAGGCTCACCGCAGACGGTAGCTATGGTTGTGGGTGGCGAAGGTGGTCTCGCCCCGGACGAGGTGGACTTCTTGATCGGCGAGGCAGGGTATCGGCCGGTCTTTCTGGGCCCCACCGTGTTGCGAACCGAGACGGCCGCCATCTATGCGCTGGCCGCCGTGCGGACCATTCTCAGGGAGAAACCAACGTGGAGCAGCGATTAGAGTCAGTGGTGCGCACCGATGTGCTCGGGGTTCCCGTTGACGTGGTAAAACCGGAAGACCTGCCGGCGGTGTTCGCGCAGCTTGTGGAAGACAGACAGCATCATCAGATCGTTTTCATCCGTCTGTGGGATCTCCTGAGGGCGAGACGCAGCCGGTCGTTTCGCTTGACTCTCCGTCACGCCTCGCTGGTGATTCCTGTCACCAAGGGGATCATCTCCGGCGCGCGCTTTCTGCAGCGCCGGGAACCATACCGTTATTCCCCCTTCGATTTTGTCATCAAGTTGCTCAACGCGGTCGAACAGAAACGGGCCTCGCTTTACTTGCTGGGACTGCGGCGGAACGAGCTCTTGCGGGTTGAGCAGAACATCCGGGAGACCTTTCCCGGCATTCGTCTGGTGGGTCGCTACGCAGGCTACTATCCGGCGAACGTCGAACCCGACATCGTGACGGCCATCAAGAAGGCAGGTCCCTCACTGCTCCTCGCAGGAACCGGGGTTCCGCACGGCAATCGCTGGCTCGCAGGAAAGATGGCGGAGTTTCATCCCGGCATCTATCTTTGGTCCCAAGAAGTGATGGACATTCTCGCCGATCGGCGAGCCCGCCCTTCGCGCCGCGCGATCGAAATGGGCACCGACTACCTGGGAGAAGCGGTTCGGCGGCCCTGGCGCATCCTGCGGTTCTTTGTCTACGGGTGGTATGTGATCTTGCTGCTGGTGTATCGGCTGTTGAAGAAGTAGCGAGTGTTCCAAAGGCTGTGCATTTTCCGCTGCCGGTGCCCTTGGTTCACGCTCT
>REDM01000001.1 GCA_007693485.1 Spirochaetaceae bacterium | reverse complement strand
CGCGACGAGCGGCTGCTCGAGTTTGATTACGGCAGCTGGGAAGGCGTGCCCTGGGAACACATCCCCGGGGATGCGCTTCGCCAATGGAGCGACCGGTGGACCGAGGCGCGCGCGGGAGACGGAGAACGGCTGCCGGAGATGATCGCCCGGGTGCGCGCGCTGTGCCATGAACTTGCGGCCGACTGGGAGAACCAGATGGACCGCTCCGAGGCTGCCCCGTCGACTGATGTGTCTCATGCACCGGCCGCTCGAAGCTCCGGCGTGTTGCTGGTCACCCACGCCGGCGTGATTCGCTGTTTATTCCATCTGCTTCACTACCAACCGCTCCACCAGATCTTTGCACCCGAGGTGGGATACGGAGAGCTCGTCTCGTTCGACCTGTCTGCATTCCGTGAGCGCATTCGCTGGGAGCGCGCGATGCAGGATCGCCTTGACGGTCGCACCAAACCGGCGGGCAGTCTCGGTCGCCTCGAACGGGTTGCCGCGCACATCGCCACCATTACCCGGTCGGCGTCGCCACGGCTGACGCGCAAGCTGGTGATTGTGACCGCGGCCGACCACGGCGTCTCCCGGCTCAGCCTCTATCCACGCGCGGTGACCGCGCAAATGGCCGCGAACATCCTCGCCGGCGGCGCCGCGATCTCGGTTCTGGCTCGCCGGGCGGGAGCGGATGTGTGGTTGGTGGACGCAGGCATTGACTGGGCGTGTGGCCTGTTTGCGAGCTTTGACGCAATGCAGACGGCCATACCGCGTGACCCCACGGTGACGCGCTGCATCAGCGCATCGTGCGGCCCCGGCACAGGCGACTGGGCCAGCGGCACCCCGGCGATGACCGATGCGCAGTACCGCACGGGTCTTGAAGCGGGACAGGCGATTCTTCGCGAGGCGCGAGCCGCCGGTTACGACTGCATCGCCTTTGGCGATATGGGAATTGGCAACACCTCCGCTGCCGCCGCCGTCGCCATGGCCCTTGGTCTGGACGAAGCGGTTATCGATCGCGGCACCGGCATCAACGACGCGCAGCTCGCCGAGAAGCGTCGCGTGATCCGGGAAGCGGTTGCACGCCACGCCCCGTGCCCCAACCCTGCCGATGCGATGACGCGGTTTGGCGGCTTTGAACTCCTGCTGATGACCGGCATGATGACGGCGCTGCCCGAGAACCCCTGCGTGGCCCTGCTCGACGGCTTTCCCGTAACGGCCGCCGCCCTGGCCGCGGTGCGACTCAATCCGGCGGTTGCCGACTTCCTGATTGCAGGCCACCAAAGCGCCGTGCGCGGTCACGAGCTGCTGCTGCAGTCCCTGGGCTTGGAGCCGGTGCTGGACCTGGGGATGCACCTGGGAGAGGGCAGCGGCGCGGTTCTCGCCATGCCGGTGCTGGACACCGCGCTCGCCCTGGCCGCGGAGATGGCGGGCTTTGCGGATGCGCAGGTGGATACCGCGGCGACGGAAGAGACGCGGTATTGAGGCCTCCGGTCAGGAACCGAACGGACGTCTGGTTGGCGGTCGTGCGAACTATGCCCAGAGTACCGGAGCCGAGTACTCGGCGATGTGCTCGTCGGGAGTCACGATCGTCATACGGTGAGTGATGGCCTGAGCAACAAGAAGGCGATCGAACGGATCTCCGTGGATGTCCTCCAACGATTCCAGACGAAAAATGGCCTGAGTAACCAGCGGAAGCAGCGCGATGTCATGCGATTCGAGCCATAGGGGAATCGTCTGTGATGGGGCGCCTGAGAGGCGCAGCTTTCCAATCCGGTATTTGATGGAGATCTCGAGAATCGAAACGTCGCTCAGGTAGAGATCATGATCGAGGTCGGTGAGCGTTTCTCGAATCCGTTCCGGAATCTGGCATCGGTCGCCCGCGAAGTACCAGAGCGCTGTGCAGGTATCGAGCAGCAGTCTCACGATTTCGGGTTGTCATCGGTGGTGTAGAGTGGGTCATCTGAGGTGAACAGTCCCGCAAGCGTGTTGTCGGCATCGAAAAACGCATCGGTCAGCTCGATTTCGCCCTCGGCGAGTCCAAACGGCCTCCGACCTACGGGGGTGGGATGAAGGGGCCTGATTTCGGCGAACGGGACGTTTCGTTCGCAGAGGATGATCCGCTCCCCGTTCTTGACCCTCGCGGCATACCGTGAGAGATGAGCTTTTGCTTCGGACACGTTCACCCGGGACTGTTTCATGGTCACTATGTTAGTCTGAAAATGCGAATAAAGCAATACCCTTGATCTTACCTTGACGGCGCCACCCCGATGGCGTAGGATGAGGCAAGTACTCAGTCAGTACCAACTCAGATGCGGTTAAGGGAACCCGGTGAAATTCCGGGACAGTCCCCGCTACTGTAAGCGGCGAGAACGTCGGCACGTGCCACCGAGAGGGAAGGCGCCGATGAACGATGACCCGTAAGTCAGGAGACCTGCCCGTCTGTTTCACGCCGTTACGGCCTCGGAGGAAGGCGCGGGTAGACCGTATCCCCGTCCTTCCTCTCCTCTTCGGGCCGAAAGAGGAGG
>REDM01000293.1 GCA_007693485.1 Spirochaetaceae bacterium | reverse complement strand
AGGGTTCAGATCGATTGGTGCTCCGCGTTTCCTTTGCCTGGCGAATGGTCTTTCTTGTCTGCGCGCTGTTTCTGGCCGCTGCGGGTTTCACGGCCGAGCGGATCTACGCGCTCCCGGCTACAGGCGCTGTTCTCAGTCTTCTGGCGGTGCTCTACGACGAACGATGGGCCTTCTCCCGCGACGCCGCGACGGTTGAATCGCGCTTCGGCCTGTTGCCCGTGTTTTTCCGCCGCACAACCTTTGCGCTTTCAGCCCTGGACACCGTCCTGCTGCGGCAGCGCGGCGCGGTGAACCCCGGCGGCACCACCGCCGACCCGGCAGCGGTACCGATGGTGCCCGTTGTGCTGCAGAAGCGGTTTGCGCGGCTGTCGTTGCGATTCACCGACGACGCGGGGCTGCACCAGCTGGTAACGGTGCAGACCGAGTCGCATCGCCGGTCGGACTACCTGCGGGGAATTGGTCAGGCGGTAGCAGAGTTCTGCGACGTCCCGTTTGAGTCCGAGGAGTGAGTTGAATCGGTGGACGCAGCGGTTTTGGGTGCAACTTTGTCCGATATCAGGTAACAGGAGACGAAATGCTCCGGCTCGGCCTCAATGACCGGTGGTGGGGCCTCTTTGCACTTGGGCATCACAAAGGGACAGCGACCGGAGAAGATGCAGCCCTTGGGTGGGTTGATCGGGCTCGGCACGTCACCGGAGAGGATGATCCGTTTGCGTTTCTTCCCCACCTTGGGGATGGGAATGGCCGACAGCAGCGCCTGGGTGTAGGGGTGCAGCGGGTTGGTGAAGATTTTGCGTGAGGTGGTGAGTTCCACGATCTTGCCCAGATACATCACCGCAACCCGATCCGAGATGTGCTTCACCACGCTCAGGTCGTGGGAGATGAACATGTAGGTCAGGTTGAGCTTCTGCTGCAGATCCTGAATCAGGTTCAGAATCTGAGCCTGAATGGAGACGTCGAGGGCCGAGACCGGCTCATCGCAGACGATGAACTTGGGGTTCAACGCCAGGGCTCGCGCCACACCCACTCTCTGTCGGCGGCCGCCGTCGAGTTCGTGGGGGAAGGCGTTCACCAGCTTGTGGCTCAAACCCACCGTGCGCATCAGCTCCAGCACCCGGTTGGCGCGCTCTTTGGCGTCGTACATGCGATAGACGTCGAAGGGCTCCGCGATAATCTGCGAGATGCTCAAGCGCGGATTGAGCGAGGCAAAGGGATCCTGGAAGATGATCTGCATGTCCTTGCGGGCTTCGCGCATCGCCCGCGCGTTATACGCGAGAATATCGCGGCCTTCAAATTGGACCTCGCCGGCGGTTGGCTCGACCAGGCGCAGTACGGCGCGCCCCGTGGTTGATTTCCCACAGCCCGACTCACCCACAATGCCCAGCGTTTCACCTTTTCGGACGTCGAAGGTGATATCGTTGACTGCGTGCAGCAGGCCTTTTTTGGTCTGGAAGGTTTTGGTGAGGTTGCGTACCTCGAGCAGGTTCTCCATCGATTACTCCTCGTACCCGGGTACCAGGCCCTCGTACATCATGCAGTTTACCCGGTGTCCCGCGGCAATCTCGACGTCCACCGGTACGCGCTCGGCGCAGATCTCTTTTGCCATTGGACAGCGCGGGTGGAACTTGCACCCGGTGGGGAGGTCGGTTGGATCGGGCATGAGTCCCTTGATCGGTCGGAGGCGTGGCACGTCTTCGTCCAGGCTGGGAATGGAGCCAAAGAGCCCGCGCGTGTAGGGATGGCGTGGGTTGGTGAAGAGCGTCTCGACGTCCGCGTGCTCCACGATGGTGCCTGCGTACATGATTGCCACGTGATCGCACACTTCGGCTACCACACCCAGATCGTGGGTGATGAGCAGCATCGATGTCGAGAACTGCTCGCGCAGCTTCTTCATCAGTTCCAGTACCTGCGCCTGGATGGTCACGTCGAGGGCGGTGGTGGGCTCGTCGGCAATGAGGAGCTCAGGGTTGCACGACAGCGCCATCGCGATGCCGACGCGCTGACGCATGCCACCGGAGAACTCGTGCGGGTAGTCGCCCTCGCGCCCGGCGGGGATTCCCACCAGTTCAAGCATTTCGCCGGCTCGCTTTTTCGCGCCCCGATGGTCGAGCCCCTGATGCAGCATGACTGCCTCTTCGATTTGAAAGCCAACCGTGAGCACGGGATTCAGTGAGGTCATGGGATCCTGAAAGATCATCGAGATCTTGTTTCCGCGGATTTTTTTGATCTCATCCACCCGCTTTGTCAGCAGGTCTTCGCCGTGGAACCGGATCGATCCAGAGATGATCCGTCCCGGCGGATCGGGAACCAGGCGCATCACCGACAGGGCCGTGGTGGTCTTGCCCGCACCGGTTTCGCCAACCAGTCCAAGGGTCTGGCCCTTCTCCAGGTAGAGGTTGAGGTTTTCCACCGCCGTGACCACACCGTCGTCGGTGTGATACTCAACGCGAAGGTTTTCAATATCAAGAAGCCGTTCAGCCACCGTGTTCTTCCTTTACTGCTTCAGGCGC
>REDM01000172.1 GCA_007693485.1 Spirochaetaceae bacterium | reverse complement strand
CCTTCTGGTACAGGTTGTAGATGTGGGTTCGCACCGTTGCCGGTGATATTCCCAGTTCGGCGGCAATCTGCTTGTTGGCCATTCCCCGGGCGATCAGGACCGCGATCTCGGCCTCGCGTGCGGAGAGGTTGAGTATTCGTCGCCGCTCGGCGGGCACCGCGTCCATGATCGTCGTCCCGGACGCGTCCGGCTTGAACAGCTGGATGGCGGCACTCATGGAAACGAGGTTCAGGGAGAGGTAGAGCAGATGGTCCAGCGAGATGGTGGGAAGCCAGGGTATCCGGGCGATCTCCACGGCAAACTCGATGAGACCGGCAGGCGCAAAGACCAGCGCCCACAGCCCGTATCGGCGGATCAACGTGCGAATGGCTTCGGGTTCGTCGGGATTGAGGGGGCCACGGGCGGTGAGTCCGAATTTGGCAAGGGCAAGCGTCACAATGACGTGGCCCGCGAGCGCCCAGATCCGTGCGGCGCTGAATCGCTCATCGGCAACCATCGCCGTGCCCCCGGCGGCATCGTGCCCAAAGACCAGGATGAGCGCGGCGTTGGTGAGCGTCCAGAGAATCACCAGCGACGCAAGCACTTCCATCGTTGTCGGCCGAAATCGCCGCCTCTTCCGCGGCGGCACCATCCGGTGCACCAGCACGCCGCCCGTCACCCAGACCGTTGAGTTCAGCAGCGCGAGTATCACGCGCAGCACCGCCACCGTGGTATCGGAAATTCCTCCGGGGAGCGCGGCGAGAAAGAAATAGACCACGATGAGTCCCATGCCCGCCAGAAAGAGCGACTGAAACACCAGGAGCGGACCCATCACCCGGCTCTTCACCCGCACCTTCAGGAGCGCGAGCGCGGTGACCCCCATGAATCCGGTTCCGAAGAAGAGAACATTGAACAGAATCAGGATGTGCTGCATGGGTGCTCCCGGGAATGTGGCTCGGGAGCAGTATACCGCACCCGTGGGCGGCACGGTAGCGGAGATTGTCGGAGTGAGGCTGGAATTCCCGCGGGCGTGACTACTCCGCGGGTGTCTGCACTATTGACGAGCGGCTCTCGAGGAGTCGCGCTTCGGCCAGGGCGCCATCTTCCACTCGGAAAAAGCTGGTTGCCTCTTCCATGGCACGGGATTGCGCCATCAGTTGCTCGGCCATGGACGCGAGCTCTTCGCTTGACGACGCGTTCTGCTGGACAACCTGGTCGAGCTGGCCGAGCGAGCTGTTGATCTGCTCGGCTCCGCCTCGCTGCTCCTCACCGGCTGTGGTAATCTCCACCATCAGCTCAGCTGTCTGCCGGATATCGGCAACAACCTTTTCAAGAAGCTGTCCGGCCGCCTCCGCAATGCTCACGCTCTCTTTCGAAACCTGAGAGATCTCACCGGCAGCAGTTCCGCTGCGCTCGGCAAGCTTGCGCACCTCGCCCGCCACCACGGCGAAACCCCGTCCGCTCTCTCCGGCACGGGCCGCTTCGATCGCCGCGTTCAACGCGAGCAGGTTGGTGCTTCGAGCGATCTCTTCAATGATGCTCACCCGCTCGGCGATATTCCGCATTGCCAGAAGCGTCTGTTGTACTACCTGGCCACCCTGATGGGCGTTCTCGGCCGCCTGGTTTGCGATGTCCCGGGCCGCTCGCGAGTTCTCTGCGTTCCTGCTGATGCTTGCACTCATCTCTTCCATGTTCGCTGAAACTTCCTCTGTCGCAGACGCCTGACCGGCCGCTCCCTGCGACAGGTGTTCGGTAATCGAGCTGATTTCCTGACTCCCGGTGGAGACCTCGTGCGCCGACCGCTGCACGGTTCCGATTACCTCTCGAAGTCGTGTCACCATGGACGACAGCGCGGCACTCATTCTCCCGATCTCATCTTGAGATCGTACCGTGATCTCGCCGCTCAGATCGCCGTCGGCAACCCGTGTCATGTCGGTCATTGCGCGGCCAATTGGGTGCAGGATCATCCGTGGGATCAGAATCAGCAGAATAACCAGACTCAAGAGCACAAACCCAAGGAAGGATCCCAGCATCGCCACCGTTGTGGCTGAAACCGCTGCCGCGTACTGGTCAGCCGCGGCAGTGAGCAGCTCGGACTCCACCACGTTAATTCGCTCGCGAAGCGACTCCAACTCCTGAAGGCGTTGACGCCCTTCCTCCTGGCGATTCTCGTTGAACATCGAGTTGACCGAGACCAGACCGGAGAAAAAGGCCAGATACTCTTCACGAAATTGCCGGGCCTGCTCGGGGAACTCTGCTTCGATCGCGGAGATGCCTTCCAGCACAGCCATCGAGGTTTGCGCGGCGGAGACGGCAAAGCGGTCCTCGGACGTGAGAATTCCGTCGCGAATACGCACGTTAATGGCGTCGATGTTTCGGGCCAGATCGATCACGGACTCCCGATCCGACACCGCCCGAGAGATGCCGACCTGGACAGAAAGAAAGATGATGGTGAACGCCACCAGTACCACGATGTTCATTACCAGAATCGGAAGGCTTATCTTGATGCGAATTGAAGCAGCCATTCGCTTACCTC
>REDM01000002.1 GCA_007693485.1 Spirochaetaceae bacterium | reverse complement strand
AGCAGCAGCGGGTGGCGCTCGCGCGGGCGCTGGTGCTGAAGCCCAAGATCATGCTTTTCGACGAGCCGCTGTCTAACCTCGATCCCAAGCTGCGCATCCAGACGCGCTCCGAGATCAAGCGGGTGCAACAGATGCTCGGGATCACCACAATCTACGTGACGCACGATCAGACCGAGGCACTGAGCCTCTCGGACCGGGTGGCGGTGATGAACCACGGGAAGATCGCCCAACTCGGTCCGCCCGAGGAGGTATATAACCACCCGGCGTCGCCCTTTGTCTCTGACTTCATCGGCAATGCAAACTTTCTCGACGCCGTGGTTGACGAGGTGACCGCCGGGCACATGGTGGTACTCATCAACGGGTTTTCGTTCTCCGTCCCGCTTGACCGGTGTGAACCCAACCTGGAACCAGATGCGCGTGCGCTGGTCTCCGTGAAGCCGGAAGCCATCGAGCTCGTGCCGCCGGCGGCGGTGGCGCAGGCCTTCCACGCAGGTCCACGCGGTGTGGTCGAGCTCAGCTCGTTCAGTGGACCTGCCACCGAGTATAAGGTCACCTTTGGAGACGCCTACCTCACGGTGAGCACGCCAAATATCCGGGGGCGAACGGTAGTTTACCGTGCCGGTTCTGAGGTTGGTCTGGAGTTTGACCCATCCTCGTTTCGGGTCTATCCGGCGTGAGGGAGGCGGGGGTGAAGCGGTGGGTCTATCCGGCGATTGGCGGCGTGATCGGGGCGCTCACGGTATTGGTTGTGGGACTCGCGGTCTGGATCGGCAGGTCGGACCCCGCCATGGCTCCCGTCGCGATCGCCCTCGCGGCTGTATCCGTGGTGTTTGGATGTGTCGGCGGGCTGCTTGTCCGACGTGCCGCGCGGAGCGCCCGGAGCAGCGCCACGGAGCTGGAACAGAGTCGCGCCTCGGTTGCCTCGCGCACGCAGCTGCTCGCCACCCTCGCCCACGAAGTCCGCACCCCATTGACCGTCATGCAGGCAACCGAGGGGGTCCTGCTCGACGAGACGCCGGGGCCGCTCACCGAGCGGCAGCGGAAGTTTCTGGAATCAATCCACACCAGCACACAACGCCTCATTCATTTTTCCGAGAACATGCTCGCGGGCATCAAGGTAGATCGTGGCTGGATGCCGGATCGCACCGCTTCCATCGATCTGCGTCGGATTACGCGGCAGGTCATCGAAATGATGCAGCCGATGCTCGATCAGCGGGGACAGCAGGTGCGCTACACCTTTCCGTCGATGGTGGCCAAGCCGCTCGCCGATGAGGCGTGGATCCGGCAGGTCCTGGTGAACCTGCTGCACAACGCCTCCAAGCACACCGGTGTCAACGGGTTGATCATGGTCTCGGTCACCCAGGACGATCACTGGATCGTGGTCACCGTGACCGATAATGGTGAGGGCCTCATTGGTACCTCGCGCGAGAGCATCTTCACGGAGTTCTACCAGGAACAGCCCCACTCGGGTGCGGGGCAGGACGGAGCGGGGCTGGGGCTCGCCATCGTGCGCAGCGTGATTGAACGCCACGGCGGCCGGGTCTACGCGTCAACATCGCCGGGGGTGGGGACCATGGTCTCATTCGCACTGCCGGTGAAGGAGGGCGCATGAACGGCCGGGTTCTGGTAGTGGACGACGAGGCGGACATCGTGGACGTGCTCTGTTTTGCGCTGGAGTCCGCCGGGTACCAGACGCGTGCGACCGGTCGTGGTGACGAGGCGCTCGTGATAAGCCGGGAATGGAATCCCGATCTGGTGGTTCTGGATATCGGTCTCCCGGGGCTCAGTGGACTGGAGGTCTGCCCCCGGTTGACCGCGGCCGGAATCCCGGTGCTTGTGCTCAGCTCCCACGACCGCGACGACGAGGTTGTGGAGGGGCTCGAAGTTGGTGCCGAGGACTACGTGACCAAGCCCTTCAATCACAAGGAGCTGCTGTTGCGGATCGGCAAGATCATCCGCCGAACGAAAGCCGTAGGAGCACGATCCGCCGAGGCGAACGATATTCTGACTGCCGGTGACATCACCGTAGACCTGCCGCGCCGCGAGGTTCGGGTGGGCGGGCACGAGGTGCACCTCACGCCAACGGAGTTTGGCATCATCGCCCTGCTCGCCCGCAATCCCGGACAACCGGTGGACGTTGAGACCCTGCTGCGCGAGGTGTGGGGAACCGCCGACTGGACCAACGGCGACGAGATGGTGAAGGTCAACATCCGCCGCCTGCGCAAGAAGATCGAGCCCGATCCGCAGCACCCTCGCTACCTGCTCAACCGGTGGGGGCAGGGCTACCTGCTCGCCGACCGCCCCAGCTCCGCAGAATAGCCGATCATCCAGGCCGCGCGGCGTCTCATCAAAATCTAACCGAACTGTCACGGTTTTGTAACTTGCGTATCCCATGCTTCGGACGGACAATCAAGCTACGAATCTCAACAGGAGGGAATTCATGAAACGGATCCTACTCGTGCTGATCGCCGCGCTCGCGATCACCGCAATGGTCAGTGCCGCTGGTACTCCAGAAGGTGG
>REDM01000070.1 GCA_007693485.1 Spirochaetaceae bacterium | reverse complement strand
ACACCACCATGGAGCGTGTCATGAGCACTACGGGTATCGATTCCCTCATTGCGTCACTGCAGTCACTTTCTTTCGGCAATCTCTATAACTCAGACTTCCTGCTCACCTGGAGCAAGCGCGAAGACGAGCTGCGCGCGGTTCTCGCGGTGTCGCAGGCGCTGAAGCAGCTGCGAAGCGCCAACGTATCGCCGCGGGTCTTTGATTCCGGCCTCGCGGTGTCGCTCTTCCGCGACAACTCAACGCGCACCCGCTTCAGTTTTGCGAGCGCGGCCAACCTGCTCGGCCTTGCGGTGCAGGACCTCGATGAGGGCAAGAGCCAGATCGCCCACGGCGAGACGGTGCGTGAAACCGCGGTGATGATCTCCTTCCTGAGCGAAGTGATTGGTATCCGTGACGACATGTTCCTGGGAGCAGGCCACGAGTACATGGTGGAGGTGGGTGAATCGCTCTCTGCGGCGCACGAGGCGGGCCTGCTCGAACGGCGCCCCACCATCGTCAACCTGCAGTGTGACCGCGACCATCCCACCCAGGCGATGGCCGACCTGCAGCACCTGGTCAACGAGTTCGGCGGCCTGGACAAACTCCGGGGCAAGAAGATCGCGATGACCTGGGCCTATTCGCCCTCCTACGGCAAGCCGCTTTCGGTGCCGCAGGGAGTCATCGGCCTGATGACCCGCTTCGGCATGGACGTGCGCCTCGCCTACCCCGAGGGCTACAACCTCATTCCCGACATCGAGCAGAAGGCGGCCGGCTTTGCGTCCGAGTCCGGAGGGCGGTTCCGCGTAAGCAACTCCATGGATGAGGCCTTCGACGGCGCCGACATTGTCTATCCCAAGAGCTGGGCTCCCTTCCACGTGATGCAGAAGCGTACCGAGCTGCTGCGCGGCGGCGATACCGACGGGCTCAAGACCCTCGAGCAGCAGTGCCTCGCGGAAAATAAGAAGTTCATCGACTGGGAGTGCACCGAAGAAAAGATGAAGCGCACCAACAAGGCGCTCTACATGCACTGCCTGCCGGCCGATATCTCCGGGGTGAGCTGCGAGCGCGGCGAGGTAGCGGCTTCGGTCTTTGACGCGCAGCGCGACGCCACCTACCGCGAGGCGGGCTACAAACCCTACATCATCGCGGCGATGATCCTGCTGTCCAAAATCAAGGACCCCGCCGCCCTGCTGAGCAAGATGGCCGCCGAGGCGCGCGTTCGCGCCCGCTGAGGCCGGTTACTCGTTGGCACCCCGCTCCCAGCGAGCGGGGTACCGCCCGCCGTCCACCACCAGCCGGTAGTGATCCGGATCGGTGTCGCCCTCGGTTGAAATGATCAGGACGTGCGAGTCGGCGGTGAGGTCGAGCGCCCGGGCGGCCTCGGCGTAGGTTTGGTCGTGCCGCACGGCAAGGCAGATCCCGAGGCCGGCGGCGGCGCTCTCGCCCGCGCAGAGCACGGGGTCTCCGTCGAGGGGATGGGCGAGCGCCCGCATCCCGCTTGCTGCAATCTCGTCCGTTACCCGAATACAGAGATCGCTGTGATCGCGCAGAATGGGCCAGGCGAGACGGTTGGGCTCTCCGCAGGCGAGGCCCGCCATCATGGTGGGCATGTCGCCGCCCACGTCGCGCGGCTCCCCGTCACCGGCCGCCACCGAGGCGTAGTAACACGCCGCTTCCCACGGCTCCACCACGGCCGCCCGGGGCCGATCGGCACCGTAGCGCGCGGCGAGGTAGCCCGCGGCGCCACCGGCAAACGAGCCCACCCCCGCCTGCAGAAAGACGTGGGTGGGGCGCTCCACCCCGGCGGCCTCCACCTGCTCGGCCGCCTCGTGGGCGACCACCGCGTAGCCCTGCATGATCCAGAGCGGAATATCGGTATATCCCTCCCACGCGGTATCCTGCACAATGACCCCGCCGTGGCGTTCCATGTAGGCGCGCGCCGTGCGAATGGTGTCGTCGTAGTTGCCCTCGGTCACGTGGACCTCGGCGCCCTCTTTGCGAATGTTGTCCACCCGCGACTGCGCCGAACCCTTGGGCATGAAGACCACGGCGCGGTGCCCCAGCTCGCGGGCGCTCCACGCAACCGCCCGGCCGTGGTTGCCGTCGGTGGCGGTGACAAAGTTCACCGTCCCCAGCCTCCGGCGCGCCTCGGGCTCGTTCAACCGCGCAAAGCTCAGCTCCTCGGGCGCGATCCCGAGTTCCTTCCCGAGGTGGCGAGCAACCGCGTACGAACCACCGAGCACCTTGAACGAATTGAGATCAAACCGCTTCGACTCATCCTTGATCCAGACGCCGGCCACCCCGAGCGCGGCTGCCAGCGCCGGCAACTGCACCAGCGGTGTGGGCCGGTACTGAGCGAAGGTCGCGTGAAAGCGGCGTACTGCGTCGATGGTAGCCACCGAGAACTCCGGCCCCACCGGCACCGGCGGCACCGGGTAGCGGGGACGAAGGACGTACTCGAGTTCGGGGGCGGCAGTGGGCTCGAGGCCGGAATCGCGGTCGTGCTGGTGCATGGGTGGAGTATCGTACGCGTGCGGGGGGTGAGGCAAGCGG
>REDM01000093.1 GCA_007693485.1 Spirochaetaceae bacterium | reverse complement strand
GATGTGTGGCGAAGCACGAACGGAGCAGCGTGGACCCGAGCGACAGACGAGGCTCTCTGGAGCGCTCGAAACGAGTTCCTCACGCTGGCGCACGGAGATTCGCTCTGGGTGATGGGTGGTACCGGCGGAGGCGATACCGTGCTGAACGACATCTGGTCCAGCACCGACGGCGTGGCGTGGGACCAGATCACGCCTACCGGCGAAATCTGGTCTCCGCGACGAGGGCACGTCGGTGTTGTGTTCGACGGGAAACTCTGGGTGCTCGGTGGCATCGGAGCGGGTGACGCCCTGCTGAACGACGTCTGGTACAGCGAAAACGGCGTTGAGTGGACACAAGCCCCCGCGCACGCGGGGTGGCCGGTCCGTTCCGGTCACGCCGCCGCCGTGCACGAAGGAAAGATCTGGGTGTTCGGGGGCCAGAGTTCGAGCCAGGGCTCGGCACTGCGGCGGTATCGGGACGTATGGTCGAGCGCTGACGGAATAACGTGGACCGCTGAGCCCCACGGGTCCTGGTCACCACGGTACAAGCATCGGGCGCTTTCTCACGACGGCCAACTCTGGATGATCGGGGGCGACGAGCGATGGTCCCAGACCGGCGACCCGGCGAAGATGCGGGATGTCTGGTACCTGCCACGACCGTAGGACTCCCGGCGTCAGAAGCCGATGGACGTTCCGCCGTCCACCGGCAGGATGACTCCGGTGATGTAGCTCCCTGAAGGAGCGGAGAGGAAGACCGCGCTTTCGGCTACTTCCTCGACGGCGCCCAGTCTTCCAAGGGGCGTCCGGGTGAGAACCCGCGCCTTGCGGGGCGGGTCGTTGTCCAGCGCCTTGCGGGACATGGCGGTATCGATGAAGCCCGGGGCGATTCCGTTGACCCGCACGCCCTGAGGGCCCCACTCTACTGCGAGCTGTCGTACCAGCCCGGCCAGACCCGCTTTCGAGGCGGTGTACGCAGAGACCTGCGGGATACCGAACAGCGACGCCATGGAGAGCACCATCAGGATCGAACCGCCGGAGCGTTTCACCATGTGGCGGGCGCATTCGCGACTGAGCGAAAGCACCGCGAGCAGGTTCGTGTCGATGACATCCCGAATTGCTTCGTCCGTTGTGTCCAGGGTCGGCAGCTTCTGGTGTCGGCCCGCGTTGTTCACCAGGATGTCCACCGGACGCCGGGCTTCAAGCTCTTCCACCAGCGTTACCGTTTTGCCGGTATCCGTTACGTCGTGGACCGCATAGTCGGCCAGCGATCCCAGCTCGGCGACGGTGTCGCGAAGGGACGACTCGGTGCGTCCCGTCACGGTAACGTATGCCCCGGCGTTCACGAACGCCCGGGCGATCGCGCGCCCGATTCCGGAACCTCCGCCCGTGACCAGTGCGTGTTTCCCGCTCAGACTGAAGGGCTCTCGTTCCATACGGTTACTCCTTTCCATAATTGGCACCGGTATCGATGTGTTCTGCCTGTTCCTGCGCAGTCAACGCCAACTCCATCGCCTTGAAGGCCAGTGCCTGGTCGTAGGCGGTGTTGGTGCGTTGGAGGCAGTCCCTGATCAGGCGGCCGAAGAAGGGAAACCCTTCCTTGCCGGTGGCGTTGAGGTGGTGTTCGCCCTTCTGATCCACCAGATAGAGCTGGTCACCTTCCGGGTCCCGGGCGACATCGATGTACTTCCGGACCTCGATGTATCCCTCGGTACCAAGCACAAACATGCGACCGTCGCCCCACGCACCGAGTCCGTCGGGATTCAGCCAGTCCACGCGCAGGTAGCTCACCGCTCCCGTGTCGGCGGTGAGCGTGGCGTCTCCGAAGTCCTCGAACTGGGGATGCTGCGGCACCGAGTAATTCGCCACGCGACTGCTCACAACGCGGGCATCGCGGGCTCCGGTGTAGTAGAGAAACTGCTCGATCTGGTGCGACCCGATATCGACCAGGATGCCGCCATACTGGGTTGGATCGACGAACCAGGCGGGGCGCTGCGACAGACTCATCCGGTGGGGAGCGATATTGATGACCTGCACTACCCGCCCGATCGCGCCCTCGGCGATCAGGCGCTCCGCCATCACCGAGGCTTCCACGTGGAGACGCTCCGAATAGTAGACCGCGAAGAAGCGGCCGGTCTCAGCCACTGTGGCTCTGGCCCGGTCCAGTTGCTCTCTGGTGGTACAGGGAGGTTTGTCGGCAAAGAAATCCTTGCCGCACTTCATCGCGCGAATGCCGAGGCCGGCCCGCCGAACGGGAACCGAGGCGGACGCCACCATGCGGACCTCGTGATCCTCCAGCACCTCATCTTCACTGCGCGCGACCTGTGCGTCGGGATACGAACGGAGGAACGCGTCAACCTTCGCCGGATCGGGATCGTAGACCAGCTTGACGTTCGCGCCCGCCTCAACGAGGCCGTTGCACATACCGTAGATGTGACCGTGGTCGAGTCCGACTACTCCCAGGGGAAACTCGCCGGTCTCACAAACCGTTCGCGTTGTCCCCTCCGCGGAGCGCGGAGCGTAGTTCATTCCGCTCGATTTTTCCTGCATGGTTCAATCCGCCTTTCGTGCCTAGCCTTGGCGTCCGAGGGAAATGGTGCTGGTGGAAAAACTGTCACGACTGCGAGTCTTCTGGTGAAAGCGTGGCATGCGCTCGACCAGCGTTTCCGAGCGGCCGCTCCATCTACCAGGACCCCGGTATCTCCTTCGATTGCGGAGGGCACGTCCCGGATCTGTGCCGCGTGCCCTTCCTGCGACAGGGGATTAACCTGGTCGCCGATCCGCAGCACTCCTTCACCGTCGGAAGTCAGAACGAGTTCATGGGCCTTCTCTTCGGAACGTGCCGGTTGCGCCGGTCTCCACCGTCACGAGATTCGGGTTATCCGATTCGGGTTCCTCCGGTGCCCGTCGCGCCGCCTCGGCGCGAGCGTCTGCAGACGGCTGAGCACGACCGGGTCGATGTCCCTGATGTGTATCGATTTCATAGTGGCAGCATAAAGGTACCAAATCCGTTGTGGCAAGCGGTGAGTGGGTGCCGCATCACTCCGCAGGTTCGCGGGGCAACGCGTCGATTGCGGTCATGAGCTCGCTTTCGATAATGGGTTTGGTCAGGAAGAGCGAGCGGGGTACCGAAAGCGCCTGATGGCGGATCTCGTCGGTGTCGTATCCGGTGGTGAAGACCACGCCGGCGGCAGAAACGGTGCGAAGCTGCACTGCCGCCTCAATGCCGGTCATCTCGCCGGCAAGCGAAATGTCCATCAGCACGAGATCCGGATCGTAGGTTGTGACGAGCTCCAGCACCTGTTCGCCTCTGGCGGTGGAGGCTACCGGATCGTGGCCCATCCTGGACAGGAGCCGCTTGAGGAGCATCGCGGAAATTGCTTCATCTTCAACTATCAGAATTTTCATACGGAACCCTGTCCTTGTACACGTTTCGTGAGATGCGAACGAGGCACTCCGTGCCGCGATCCGGCGATACCGCCAGGGAGAGCGAACCGCCAAGCTGGTGCTCGGTGAGTTCGCGGATGAGAAGCATACCGAGTTCTTCTTCCCGGCACTGCTCCCGGGCATCGGAATTCGCGGGTATGGTATCGCGGTAGCTCAGCTCGAGCATCTGCGATTCCCGCTCCGATACCTGGAGACGAATCCTGCGATCCTCGTCCGACCGGCAGAGCCGTCTGAGGCCGGAAGCGACGAGCTCGTTGACGATCAGGCCGAACGGCACTGCGATATCAAACAGCACATCGAGGTCGGAAATCTCCACGAAGCAGCGGGGACGGACTTCGCCGCAGTCGGTTTCCGAGAGCGCCCCGTCCACAACGCCGTGGAGGTAGGTCGCCAGGTTGATATACGAGACGGCACCGTCGGAAATCAATCGGTGATGAGCCAGGGCGATGGTTGATACCCGTCCACTCAGGCGACCGTACGCGGCGCACGTTTCCGAGCTCTCGGAAAATGCCGCCTGCAGGCTGATCAGCCCCGCGATGACCTGCATGTTGTTCTTGGTGCGGTGCTGTACCTCGAGCATGAGTGCGTTGCGAATGCGAAGGTGCTTTCTGAGGGCGGCCGCTGCGGAACGGGTGAGTCGGAGATGTCTGAACAGAAGGGTCACACCGGCGACGGCCCCGACGAGAAGCAAAGCGAGGATGCCGAAGATGATCTGTGTCTGCCGCGCCTTGATGCGCTGCGCCGCGATCTGCTCAGTTGTGTCAAAAACGACGGAGAAGAGCAGATCGGTCTCCTGAATTCGCACCGGATAGGAGTAAACCGCAACATCACGTTCCAAGCCGTCAGCCCGGCGGTGACGGAATGAAAAATGGTTCTTGCGCTCGAGTTCCGCCGAGCGCATCTCGGCAGCAATTTCCTGCGGTGACAGGGTGTTGATCTCGCCGATATTCTTGCCTTCCAGCTGCGGGTAGCCGTAGTACGTGTACGCCGCCTGGTTTGCCGCCACGATCGTCCCGCTTCCCAAGTCAATGAGAAGCATGACGGCCCCGTGCGCGTGAAAGACGTCGTTGTCGGAAAACAGCGGCAGCCCGTCGCGCACCTGGCTTTCGATCAGCCGTTCAGGACTGCGGTTTGTCAAGGTACTGCGGTCCGGGAGTTGCTCATCGGAAACTCCAAAGCGCTGCAGGGCCCGATCGTCAAAGAGGTAGCGAGACTCGCTCTGGTTCTGAATCGGGATGGAGCCGGGGTGCTCACCATCGAGCAGTCGCAGCGCGATCAAAGAGGCCTCCCGCCCCTGGGAGTACCCGTCGACAACCCGTCCGCCCACGACTCCATCACGCACGAGAAAGTCCGTGGGTACCAGCACCATTGCGCCGGTATTGGCCACCACCATGCTGAGAGCGTCACCAAATCGGTAGACCTGCCCGGTTGGCGACAGGAGGTACGAAAGGTAGATGACCACCGTTTCCGGACCCAAGGTGGCGAGCCGACTGATCAGTTCCGGTTCGCGGAGTTCGTTCAGATGCGTGATGGTCACTCCGGGGCTCCGCGTCTCCACAGCCTTCACAAAGGAGCGATATTGCATGATTTCGCTTGGCCGTGAGCCGCTGACCACCGCTATCTGGTCCAGGTGGGGCCGCAGATGGAACGCGAGATCGATGGTTTCTCCAATGGTGACCGTATCGCTCATGCCGGTCACTCCCAGGATGGGCTGGTGCCCGACCAGTCGCTCCGGTCTGAGATCGTTGATTCCGCAGAACACGACTGGAACCCCCGGGAAGAGCTCCTCACGGTGATGGAGGGCGAGGTCGAGAGCCTGGTCATCGCTTACCATGACGAGATCGAACCACGCATCATCGCGCTGGTACTTTCTGCGCAACAGCTCGCCGAGGAAATCCCGGTGCTCGGCCCCGGTATAGCGAATGAGATCGAGGTACTCTACGTGGAGCTCGATGTACGAGTGTTCACCCAGTGTGGCAGCGATGGCGCGTTGGATGTCGTCCGTCCAGGGATATCCGGCGTGGTACGAGTGCAGTACCAGAACGTGACGCGTCTCGTCGATCATGTGAGATTGGCCGTACGCAACCGTTGAGACCGCCCCGAGCAGCGCGACGACGGCAAGTACGGTGCCCAAGCCGCTCGGGACCCGGCAGCGTACGTCTCTGTTCCGCATTATAAAAAAAACATAATAAATTAGGAAAAGTCTAAATACTTTATTTCAAAATGTCAACCTTCTACTTCCGGTACCTTCATCACACCGGATTCCTTCGAAACCCCTCCAACGTCTCACACAGGCGCTGAAACTCACGTCTCACCCTTATTTCGAGGACACGACACGCGGCCGCGTCTCCATCTCCTGCCGCGTGTTCCAACTGTGTGCACACTTTGGTGAAAGCCTCCGCAGAAACGGCCAAGGCCGTTCCTTTGAGAGCATGCGCACATCTCCCGACCCCGTTGGTGTTGTCTTCTGCGATCAACCTGGCCAGCTCCTCGATGCGCGTCCCGTTCTGCTCTGCGAATCCCTGGAGAATCTCTGCGGCCAACTCCTGGTCTCCACCGATCCGCTCCATGAACTCTGAGCTGTTGAACACCATCGGATCAACGGTCTCCCGATGCGATTCACCGGTCTCGTCCAGTGGGATAGTGTCGCCGGCCGGGTCAGGCAGCCATTTTTCGAGCATCTTCGCCAGAGACGATGGTTCCAGTGGTTTGGAGAGGTAGTCGTCCATTCCGGCGTCGAGGCACTGCTCGCGGTATCCCTGAAGGGCATGAGCCGTAAGGGCGATGATTGGGGTGCGTGTTCCAGCAACAGGTCCGCCCGCCGTCGCCGCGTAGTGATCCCTGGAACCGGCTCGCCGATGTTCATCTTCCCGTATACGGCGCGTGGCCGCAAGGCCGTCCATCTCCGGCATCTGGACGTCCATCAGTACCAGATCATAGGGTATCGTTCGCATGGCAAGAACCGCTTCCACGCCGTTCGCTACTGCGTCCGCTGAAAGACCGAGTTTGGCCAGCATGGCGAGCGCCACCTGCTGGTTGGTATGATTGTCCTCCGCAAGAAGTACGCGTGCCTTGCACCGCGAGAAGTCGGCGCGGGGTTTCGTTGCGTCGCCCGCGCGCTGCTTCATCATGGTATTCCTGTATGAGGAGCCATCATCGGCGAGCACGGTGGTCAGACAACGATACAGTTCACCGTGCAGTACGGGCTTGGTAAGAGAGGCGGAAAAGCCTGCCCGCCGGAGTTCCGCCGCATTTCCATCAAGGCCCAGCGATGTGAGCATTACGGTGCGCAGCGGTTGCAATTTCGGATCGGAATGAATCACCCGACCGAGGGTCTCCCCATCCATTCCGGGCATCTGCATATCCAATACCGCCAGCCGGAAGGAATCGCCTTCGGCTTGGGCAGTGTAGAGCCGGCTGAGGGCTGAAGGTCCGTCGATTGCCTCTTCCGGACGCATTCCCCATCCTCGAAAGAGCGTACAAAGGATTTCCCGGTTGGTTGCGTTGTCGTCCACTACCAGGGCGCGAATATCGCGAAGAATCGCCGCATCGGCAGCGCGAGGTTCCGTTTCGTCTCCTGGTTGCACCGCGATCCTGAACCAGAAGGTGGAACCGTGTCCTTCGACGCTCTCCACGCCCACTTCGCCGCCCATCATCTCGGCCAGCTGCCGGGAAATGGCCAGACCGAGGCCGGTTCCCCCAAACCGCCTGGTAATGGAAGCGTCCACCTGGGAAAAGCTCTCGAACAGATTGTTGACCCGGTCCGCCGGGATCCCGATGCCGGTGTCCTTGATGGTAAACTGAAGGGCGAGTGCCCGACTGCCGGAAGCGCTGGTTTGCTCAGCACCACTGGCACCCTTCGCGGCGCGCTGCACACGGACCACGACCTCTCCCCGCTCAGTGAACTTGACCGCGTTGCCCGCAAGGTTGATCAGAATCTGACGGATCCGACCGGGGTCCCCGCTGAGGCGGTCGGGTACGTCCGGATCCGCGGCGCAGATGAATTCCAACCCCTTCTCTTCGGCCTTCACGGCCATGATCGATGCGAAGCTGTCCAACATCGCTCTCAGGTCGAAATCCAGAGTTTCCAATTCCAGCTTACCCGACTCGATCTTGGAGAAGTCCAGGATATCGTTGATCAGAGACAGCAGGGCAATGCCGCTGGAGCGCACGGTTTCGGCATAGTGTCGCTGCGTCTGGTCAAGCTCGGTCTCCAGGAGCAGTCCGGTCATTCCAATCACCCCGTTCATGGGAGTGCGGATCTCGTGGCTCATATTTGCGAGGAACTCGCTCTTGGCGCGGGTGGCCGCTTGTGCCTCACTGGTTGCCAGCCGCTGACCCTCCAGGCTATGCTTGAGTTGTTGCAGATACTCCCCTCGAAGCACGAGCAGGCGGGAGGCGAACGCGACGAGGAGAACGAGGAGCAGCCCCACGATGGCGAAACCCGCACGCACACTCCCTGCGTGCTCAACACGCACCGGCCAACCCTTCATCGGAACGCCCGCCATCTGCCACGAGCCGTAGGGCAGGCTCACATCGGCAAGAACCGGGTCAGAATCAAACACCTCCGGCGCGCCGTAGAACAGCTCGCCATCCGCGCCCCGGGCGTCCTTGCCCCGTATGGCAATCCTCAGGGGCATGTTCTCGTCGAGCAGCCCGCTCGCCCGGTAGAACTCCTCCATGTCAATGACAACCGAAATCAGTCCCCAGAATCCATCGGCGCCCTGGTCGAGAAAGACCGGGATGCGTCCGATCAGACCCTGCCCGCCCTGTAGAAGGTCGACGGGACCGGCCAGGATCAGCTCTCCTTCCTGCCTCGCCTGCAAGGCTGCGTCCGCCTGCGCGGGTATCTCACGATAATCTACCCCTACGATGGCCTCGTTCCCTTCCAAGGGGTACATGTACCTCACCACCAGGTCCGGGGCTGCTCCGATGTTTCTGAGCTGGGGATACTCATCGATGAGTGGAGCGGCCAGCGCGTTGAAGCGATCCAGTGACAGCTCAGGTTCGAGACCGATGGCGACGACCAGGCCATCGACCCTTGAGGCGTTGACGTACACGTTCCGCTCCAGCTGGGCGCGCAGCGTGCTCAACTGCAGATGAACGGAGCGGCGGGTCTCTTCGAGTAGCTCCCTGGTAGATATTCGGTCGAAAAATTGCCAGGCACCGACAACCGCCACGGCAACCAGAATGGAAGGGATCCAGAACAACACTTTTCTTACATTTCCGACGATCATGGTACCACCGCCTCGACACGAATACAGAATTTTGCTTCAAAATTAGTTCTGGAGATATTATAGGATAATTCGTACTCTAATGCCACCCGAGGTGGTGCGAAAATTGTGCTCTGTCCCTGAACCCGTATCGCAGCAGCCGCAGGCCGAGCGCGATCACCAGCAGGCTTGCTCCCATGTCGGCGAAGACGGCCATCCACATCGAGCCGTGACCGGAGAGGGTGAGACCGAAGAAGAGCGCCTTGATTCCCAGGGCGATCGCGATATTCTCAGCCAGAATGCGCCGCGTCCTGCGGGAGAGCCGGATGAGGAAGGGGATCTTTCGCAGGTCGTCGTCCATGAGAACCACCGAGGCCGACTCCACCGCCACTCCGGTTCCCATGGCGCCCATCGCGATGCCGAGATCTGATTGCGCGAGGGCCGGCGCATCGTTCATGCCGTCACCCGCCATGGCGACCAGGGCGCGGGATCGTCCGTTCTGAGCCTGCAGCGCCACGACCCGGGCGACCTTGTCGGGCGGCAGCACGCCGCCGTGCACCTCGTCGATGCCGACGCGCTTGGCGATCAGCGCAGCGGTCTGTGGCAGGTCGCCGGACATGAGGACCAGCCGAACCCCCATTGCGTGCAGCGCCTCGACGGCGTCCGAGCTGGTTGGCTTGAGCGGATCGGCGGCGGAGAAAAGGGCCACAAGCTCGGCGTCCCTCGCGACGCACACCACGGCACACCCCTGCTTCCCGGCTGCACTCAGAACGTCGCTCGCGGGGGCCATGGGAATCCCCTGCTCTTCCAGAAATCTGGCGCTTCCCAGCAACCATCGCGCTCCGGCAACCGTTCCCTGAACGCCCTTGCCGGGAACCGCGGACACGTCCCGCGCGCCGTTGTCGGGACCGGCTTCGGGGAGCGGCCCGGACGCGCGGCCCTGCTGCCCGGCGAAGTGAGCGGCGGCGCGCGCGAGGGGATGGGTGGAATGGGCCCCCAGCAGCGCGACGGACTGGTAGACGTCGGCCGTATTCCTGGTGAACAGATGCACGTCGGTGATGACCGGCCGTCCTTGCGTGAGGGTGCCGGTCTTGTCGAGCACAAGATGGGTGATGGTGCCCGCGCGCTCGAGATGGATCCCCCCTTTGACGAGAATCCCGGCCCGGGCCGCTGCGGTGAGCCCGCTCACCACGGTGATCGGGGTGGAGATGACCAGCGCGCAGGGGCAGGCGATGATGAGCAGGACCAGCGCGCGGTAGATCCAGTCGGTCCATTGGAATCCCCAGACGAGGGGAGGAACGACGGCGGTGAGCAGCGCCGCGACAACCACCACCGGCGTGTAGTACGTGGCGAAGCGATCGACGAAGCGCTGAGTTGCCGATTTGTTCCGGCGGGCCTGCTCCATCAGGCGGACGATGTGCGCGAGCTCGGTATCGCCCGCGGTAGCGGTGACCCTCACCTGCAGAGCGCCGTCCTGGTTCAGCGTTCCCGCGAAGACCCGATCTCCGGCGCTCTTCTCCTGCGGAACGCTTTCGCCGGTCAGCGGCGACTGGTCCACCCACGAACTTCCCTCAATCACCGTTCCGTCGAGGGGCACGCGTTCTCCGGGAAGCACCCGGATCATCGCGTCGAGCGCAACGCGCGCCACCGGCACGGTCTGCCAGGAGCCGTCGGCCTGCAGGGCGAGGGCGGTCTCCGGTTTGATGTCGAGCAGTTTCCGAACCGCGTTATCGGCGCGCTGCAGCGAGAGCTGCTCGATTCGCTCTGAGAGCGAGAAGAGCACCATCACCATGGCCGCTTCGGACCAGTACTGCAGGATGATTGCACCGGTGACGGCGATGCTCATCAGCGCGTTCATGTTGAGCGTCCGCCTGAGTGCCGCCGCCAGCCCGGCCCGGTAGGTCTTCAGACCGGTGATCGCGATCGCCAGGAGCGCGAGAGCGGCAGAGAGAAAACCGGCGGGGATTCCCGAGAGCTCCACAACCGGGCCGGGAAACGCGTGCGAAAGCTCCGCCGCGAGTGCCAGAAGGATGGCGGCGCCGTACCGCACCCACGGTGCGGCGGCACGAAGCCGGGCGGTCTTCGGCGCAGTGTTGCAGGTGGCCGTGGAGCTGGAAGCTACCTCGGCGGTTTGGGATCCCTCGGCGGGAATGGCTCCGTGGGGCGCACCGGATGACGGCGCCGTGCCACAGGAGCTGCACCCACACGAGAACAGGGGCGCCTCGCTTCCGGTTTCCGGTACACCGTGAACCGTCGCGATCAGTTGAGGCTCCGCACGTTTTTCTGTTTCTTCCATACCGTTCATCCTTATCTATTGTCTCTTGAACAGTATCCAGCCTGTAGCTACTATAGGGTCAAGGGATTGTGGCATGAAGATTGGTGAACTGGCTGAACGAACGGGAACAACCGCGGAGACAATCCGGTACTACGAGCAGAAGGGTCTTCTCCCGGAACCCGACCGGACCGCTTCCAACTACCGCGAATACGCGCCGGAGCACGAACAGCGCCTTCGAATGATCCGCAACTGCCGCACCCTGGGGATGTCTCACGCCGAGATTCTGGAACTCCTGTCGGCGCAGGATTCTGATTCCGGGGACTGCTCCGCGGTGAACCGGATTGTTGACGAGCATCTCGAACATGTGCGGGAAAAAATCCGGGTACTTCAGCACCTGGAGATCGCGCTTCACACCCTCGCCGGACAGTGCTCGGGCGCCACCAGCACCGAAGCCTGCGGGATTCTGAAGGGTCTGGCCGACTGCCTCGCCGAACCGCTTCCGCGTTCCACCCACATGAACGGTCCGGACGACCTGCACCGGTAGGGCTCGACGCTGCCGGCGCCCCGACGGGCAGCCTCATACATCGCACTGACCGAACAAAAGACGGCACCCTCGCGACAGCCAGGGACCCGGATCCACCGTATCATGGACGAAAACCCTGCGGGAGGTGGCCCATGCACAAGGGATCGTTGCCGCTGATAGTGGTCGCAGTGATTGTGGTGCTGGCCGGATGCTCCAATCCGACCGGCAGTGGACTCGGGCGTACACCGAGCTCGACCGTGCCCATGGTGCTTGTTCCCGCGGGAAGCTTCCAGCGCGATGGGGAGAGTGCGAACACCAGTGTTGTCACTCAGCCGTTCTGGATAGGGCGCTACGAGGTAACGCGGGCGCAGTTTCTGGCAGTGATGGGTGCCGATCCCAGTTTCCAGAGTGACTCGACCGGCCTTGCGGATCCGGTTCAGTTCGTTCACTGGTACCATGCAATTGCCTTTTGCAACAAGCTGAGTCTGGCCGAAGGGCGAACGCCGGTGTACAGCATCCCAGGAATCGATTTCGACGTGCTGGAATTTGATGACATTCCCGTCCCGACGCCCGAGCCGCCGGACTCCTTGTTGCTGAACAACTCCTTATGGGATTCCGTTACGGTTGACTGGAACGCCGACGGATACCGGCTGCCGACGGCAACGGAGTGGATGTGGGCAGCGATGGGTGCAGATACGGCGAACAAGGGCGCAGTCAATACGTCGGGTTATCAGAAAGACTTTCCGGGGGACGATGGGACCAACGACATAGACGATTTCGCCTGGTATTGGCATAACGCCGACCCGCTGAGAAACGGTTCCGGATCAACCCGACCGGCGGGAACCCGGCTGCCGAACGAGCTCGGCATTTATGACATGGGAGGCAACGTAATCGAGTGGTGCTGGGACTGGTACTCGGACTCGCTTCCGCCGGGAGAGCTGTCCGATTACCGTGGACCCGCCACCGGGGTCGACCGGGTCTCCCGTGGTGGAAGCTGGGGCGACTGGCACGACAGGCTGCGCATCACCCATCGTGATGACAGATCGCCGGGCGGCCGCAACGGATACGTGGGCTTTCGCGTGGTCAGGCGCTGAAGCTGGCTTCCGGGTTGCCAGACGTTAAGGTTGGGTTCCCTGGGTGCAGGTCATGGACTGTTGGCGATGGAGCGGCGGTACTCGCTGGGCGTCATCCCGGAACACCGGTGAAAAGTGCTGGTGAAGTGGCTATGGCTCACAAATCCGCATTGGAAACA
>REDM01000081.1 GCA_007693485.1 Spirochaetaceae bacterium | reverse complement strand
TCTCCCGTATACTCGCCGAGATGCAGCGGCTGTGGCTCGAACCGGAGGTCAAGCCCTACAGCCCTCACCCCCGATCTCTCACGCTGACCACCGATCGGCACACAAGCTACCCGCTCGCCATCGCTGATGAGCCAATGCTTGCGGCGCCGGCCCGCGAAGGGCTGTTCACCCACCGACAGGTGGACTCCCGGGCGCCTCGTACCTTCGACAACCCCATGTTCAGCGTCAACTACTTCGATCGAGAGATCAGAAAGGACATCAGCGCCCATGTCAGAGAGAGTGTGCAGTACGCGCGCAGGGCGAACAACGCGATGGATCGGATGTGGCTCTACGGGGTATGGCACAACTGCTTCAAGCCGAGGAGGATAAACGGGGGCGATTCCAGGACGCACGCGGAGTTTGCAGGAGTGCCGACTGAACAGTTGCACCGGGTGAGGGCGCGGCTGTACCGCAGGCGTTACTTTCTCTCGCGGATGAGTCTTTCACTGTCGCAGTGGCGAACGTGGGTGCGCGGGTGGGCAACTCCGGAGGTCACGCGGGCTGTGGTGGTGCCTGCGTATGTGATGGCGTGAGCAGACGGGAGGCTCAGGGTGTGGCCCCATGGGCTGCGGCAGCAAAAAAAGCACAGCTTTTGGAACACTCACTAATCATTTGAAGGCGGGAGTCAATATGAACCAAACACGAATAGCACGTACGCTCGATACCCGTTTAGCGCCTACGTACTTGACTGAAATCGTGGGCGTAGCGAGGGAGAAGTACAAAGTTCCAGCTATTGCTGTAACTCTCATGAATTCGGAAACAGTCTATCGCCAAGAAATCCAAGGGGTGCGAGTAGTCGATAAACCGACACAGGTTACACTTGACGATTATTTCCACATTGGTTCCTGTTCAAAATCTGTGCTGGCCGTGATGGCAGCGAAACTGATAGAGCAGAAGAAGATTACGTGGCAAACGAGATTCTTTGATGTGCTCCCCGAACTCAAAGCAAACGCCAATAACGCATATAGCGATATCACGCTTGAGGATTTGTTTCTTTGCGAGGCAGGCATTCAAGCCTATACAAACTCAGAGGCCGAGCCTTTTCCTGTCTATGGCTCATCGGTCATCGATAAAAGATTGGAATTCATGAAATACCTCGTGGCGTCGCCACCTTCCTCGGAGAGGAAGAATGGACGATTTCAACACCTCTATTCTAATCCGAGTTACACAATGGCATCGGCCATGCTCGAAAGAGTCTGCGGCTTCACCTATGAAGAACTGGTAAGGAAGACGTTGACTGTTGATCTGGGCCTGTCCGTATTGATCGGCTGGCCCAACAGCATTAGCTCCGACCAACCTTGGGGCCACATGATTGCCAAAGGCAAGGTCGAGTCCTTCCCCCCAAATCATGAGTATAAACTTCCCTGCTTGATAACCGCGGCAGGGGACTTGAGCATGTCTCCCAAAGACTACGCAAAGTATACGCAGATGCACTTGCGAGGTTTAACGGGAAGGGATAACTACATTTCCAGTGAGGCATATCACTATACCCACTTCAACCACGAAGGCTTCTCGCTGGGTACAGCGAACGGTACGTTGGGAAGTAAGAGGTATTCCGCTTTCGATGGTTCCGCTGGAACGTTTTTCTGTCGCTCTTTCATAATCCCTGAATCAGATTTCGCTATTACCATAATGATGAATGCGAGTTCTGCTACCGGTTCAATGGAAGCTGTCGATTGGTTAACCATACGGATAGTCAAAAAACACTTCAATCGGTGGTGGAAGTTCTGGCTATGAAAGTCTGCATAACAACCGTTTCCGGCTCACGCCCAGCTCCCGAGCAATCCTCTTGCTGCCCCAACCTTTCCCATGAAGTCGCAGCATCACCACGACGTCCTGCGGATCCTGCATTCGCTGCCTCTCACTGTGGGTGTGAGAAGCTCCTACCACGAATTCCCGGTCCTCGTATCTCCTCCTGGTTCTCAGGAGGGGGGCAGAATTTGTGTCGCTAGGGGGTCAGTTTCTCATGTCGCCTGACAGCTGCCGAAGGGTGAGTCGTCTGGGCTTCATCTCATCGGCCCAACCCGCAACGCCGCACTTGACTTCGGATACACACCGTGTATACGATGTGGACATGACCAAGAAACTTGTGCAACACGGCAACAGCGCCGCGTTGATCATCGACAAACCGATCCTGGAGCTCTTGAACCTGAGTATGGAGACGCCGCTGGAGATCACCACCGATGGGCGCAACATCTTGATTTCGCCGGCAAGGTCTCACACCGAAGATGAGTTCCTTGCATCGCTGGACAGGATCAACTCCCGATTCTCCACAACTCTTGAGCGTCTTGCGAAGTAGTGGATACGCCGCGATTCCTGACTTTGTCGCAAGTACTGACGATACTCCGCGACCAGATCGCGCGATATGGCGGAGACTTCGGCGTACGTGACGTCGGCCTCGTCAGTTCCGCGATCGCTGTTCCCCAATCAACCTTCGAGGGCAAGCACCTTCATTCTGACCTCCATGAGATGGCCGCTGCCTATGCGTTCCATCTCAGCCAGAATCATCCGTTCGTCGATGGAAACAAGCGCGTAGCCCTCGCGGCAGCGCTGGTGTTCCTGGACCTGAACGGCGTCACCTTCACAGACCCGGGTGACCGTCTGTATCCTCTGATGATGTCGGTCGCCTCCAGTAAGGCTCAGAAGCCGGAAATTGCGACCGTCTTGCGGGAACTCGCATCGGACAACGATACAGAAGAGTGACGCAGACGACGTCAGGCCTCCGCGGGTGCGGTTCCGCGTCAATCGGAAAGCCGTTGGGAAACACTGGTTCCGGAGGAAGCGAGGGGTAACTCGATTTCCGTATTCCCAGGACCGCCATCATTCCTGTTTCAACCTCTCCAAATCGGCGTTGCTTGATTGTCGAAATCTTCTCAGACAGTCGTTCTCGATCAACGGAGTATCGCTGTGAAGTTACCAATACGGGTCTTGTGAAGCCCGGTTCACTCCCAAACGGAATGCCGAAGTCCGCCCACCAGACTTCACCACGAGTCATTTCGGGTCAAACTCCTGAGGGACGCTAATCCAGCGTTCGAAATATCCTCGAACTCGTTTGGGGCATCGCTTGAATAGACTCTGTTCAGTCGTTCGGTTATATTTTCACGCCGGTGGTGTTCAATGAACGCTTCCAGGGCTCTTGCGAACAGCTGACTTCGAGGGATCCCCATGGATTGAGCAGTTTTTTCTGCTTCATCGTATAGACGATCGGGCAGAGAAATAGCAGTTTTCATGACTCCAGTATGATAGTGGTATAACCAGTTGTCAAAGCTGTTCCCGCCAGCCCCCGCGCGCTCTGCCATCACGGTTGTATCGCCCCGGACGCGGGCAGCGCCTGCTCGACATGCAGATATTCCTGCGGCTTCCAGCGGTTCTGAATGCGGAGAAACTCCTGTGCTCCCAGCGTGTCGATACCCAACGCCAGGAAGATAAACACACTCATTCGCAGTACGGGGTGTTTCATTGCGGTCCGCCTTAGTGGATTGAATGCCCTGTGAGCAACGGTGACAAAGTTCCGGAAAATGGGAAACCGTGCCCAACATCCTCCTCCCCCAACCACGCGAAATGTCTATGTGACGTAGACACTTCCCGTATGCACACAGCCCTCTCCGCCACCGCCCCGGCCATGACCGCCACCGCCACCCGCTACCGCCACCCGCTACCGCGGGCGCCCCGCAGCCCGCCCCCGCGTCTCAACGCGAACCGCAATGCGGTCAAACGCGCCGCCCGGACGGTAGAGCTGAACAGCCGTTTCCCCAAGCACCAGCGTCTCCGCGGTCAGTTCGGAAACCCAGAGGAGCAACTCGTCGCGCGGATCTTCGAAGTGTGTATAAACGATCCGTCCGTCCGCGTCGGTTTGGTGATCAGTACCGGGTGTCCAGGGAAGACCGGGGCCAAACGACACAAACCGCGTCACCGTCGGTTCTATCCTGCCGTCCGTGGTAATTCGGAACTCGCCACTCACGGGAGTATTGCTGACAGAGTGGGTGTAGTGCAGGGAAAACTCGTCACCCGCAGAGATCGGCAACTCTGCGATGAGCTCGTCACCGCGGGTGCGGGTCACGTGCAGCGAGTAACGCCGCTCGCCGCCACCGGCGGAAACCAGGAGCACGCCCAGCGCGGCTGCGAGCAGCACACGCCGGGCTATCGAAACGCGCCAGGCAGTCGAACGCCGGCTCCGCTTCATTCCAGCTTCATTTACGTGAAGGCGGGAGTCGGCGGCGGGGCAATGCCGTCTCTGGCGACCTTCCGTTTCTGCGACAGGAATACCAGGGCAAACGCTACGAGACTGACCGTATCGGTGATCCAGCCCGGCCACACCATCGCCACGGCCACGCCAAAGAGCACAGCCATTTCCCACCACGAAAGCCGGGTGAGCAGCCAGCGCTGAATGACCGCGCAGAGGCAGTAGATCCCGAGCAACGCGGTCGCACTGATCAGAACCACCTCGTACCACGTGGTGTCGATCAGGAGAAACTGCGGGTTGTATACAAACATGAAGGGCAGGAAGAAAGCTCCCAGATCAAACTTGAAGCCAATAATACCGGTCTTGATGGGGTCGGCTCGGGCGATCGCAGCCGCCGCATACGCGGCCACACCAACCGGTGGAGTGTCGTCGGCCAGGATCGCGTAGTAGAGAATAAAGAGATGGACCGCAACCACCGGAAGCCCGGGCGCCGCGGCAAGAATCGCCGGCGCCACCAGGGTGGCCATAACCGCGTACTTCGCCGTGGTTGGGAGGCCGAGGCCGAGGATAATCGACAGTATCGCCGAGCCGAGCAGGAGCAGAAAGAGGCTGGTCTGCGCCATCACCGAGAAGATCAGCGTCACGGTCATGCCAAGTCCGGTCACCGTGACCACCCCAACAATGATCCCCGCACAGGCACACGCCACCGCAATCCCGGCCATGCTCTTCGCCGCACTGTCGAGACCGCCAATGAAGTCCTTTCCGAAGCCCTTGGCCTCTTCCACCAGGCCCTCAACTATCGGCACGCCGTCGCGCTTCACGCGACGTCCCAGGCTGATGACGCGCTTTGCAACCAGCATTGCCAGCACCGTGAGAATCGCAAAGTATCCGGCCGCGAAGGGCGTCATGCGCACGATCAGCAGATAGTGAATGAGCACGCCAACCGGTATCCAGTAGAATATTCCCGCAAAAAAGGTCTTCACCAACGGGGGAATCTGGTCTGCGGGCATCGCCTTCATCCCGGTTTTGGCCGCGTGAAGATGGACCATACCGAGCAGCCCCACGTAACTGATGATGGCCGGGATCAGCGCTGCCGCCGCAATTTCCCAGTAGGGGATGCCGGTGAACTCCGCCATGATAAACGCCGCAGCACCCATGACCGGCGGAAGGAACTGCCCGTTGGTGGAGCTCGCCGTCTCCACACCGCCGGCCACGTGCGGATCAAAACCGGTCTTGATCATGGTCGGTATGGTGATGCTCCCGGTCACCACCGTGTTCGCCACGGAGCTTCCCGCAATGCTTCCCATGAAACCGCTCGCCAATACCGCCGCCTTCGCAGGCCCTCCGCGAAAGCGGCCAAGCACGGAGAAGGCAATCTTCACCAGATACTCGCCCGCTCCCAGGACCTGGAAAAACGACCCAAAGAGCACAAACGCAAACACAAAGGTAGAGGTGACACCAATGGGAATGCCAAAGATGCCCGAGTTCGTCAGGTAGAGCTCGTTGACCACCCGATTCACCGAGTAACCCCGATGACCGAGGAGTCCACGAAAATACTGCCCAACAAACGGATAGATCAGAAAGACAATCGTCACAATCGCAAGTGCCGGCCCAAACGCCCGGTACGACGCGATCAGCAGGAAAATCACCGCGGCTACACCCATAATCACATCGAGTTGCGTGGGGGCCCCTACGCGGCGTACGATCTGCTCGTAATTCACAAAAATATAGAAGATGCTCGCGAATGAGAGCACGGCGAGCACCAGATCGTACCACGGCACATAATCGTACCGATCAGCAACCTTTTTTCGGTTCTGCGGAAAGTAGAGAAAGCAGAGTGCAAGCCCCAGCGAGAGGTGCGCGCTGCGTTGAAGCACGGACGTCAACATTCCGAAGCCAAGTGTGTACAGATGAAAGAGTGACCATACCAGACCGGCTCCAAAAATGATGGCGCCAATCACGCCGCCAGGGGAACGGATCCGCCCCTCGTCGCTCATCTTGGAAAGGTCAATTCCGTCTTCAGTGCGCGCAATGTGTGCGGATTCCACTATGCATTCTCCGTTCGTACAAAATAATGAGGGAGCCCAGGACCTTCCCGGGCTCCCGAAACGGTTTCACGAACCGCAGACGGTTACTGCATTCCCTGTTCTGCGAAGAAGCGTTCGGCTCCCGGGTGCAGCGGAATCGGCATACCGTCAAGCGCAGATTCAAGCGTCACCATGCGGCCTGCAGCGTGCGCTGATGCAAGCGTCGCGGTGTTGTTGAAAATCGCGGTCATGAAGTTGAACACGATCTCTTCGGACAGCGCCGAGTCCGCAACGGCCATCGCAAGAACGCCCACAGTTTCGGCCGCGGGGACGTTATTGTACGTACCTGCGGGAATCATCGCCGTTGCGTAGAAGGGTCGCAGCGCCTTCAGTGCCTCAGCGTACTGGCCGGTGATGGGCACCACAATGATGTCCTGGGACACCGCGAGGTCGGAAATAACTGCGGCACCAATGGCAACGGTGAAGAATGCGGCGTCAACCCGACCGTCCCGCAGGAAGTCGGCTGCCTCACTGGCGGCAAGTCGTTCAACACCGGCGAGGTCGCTCAGCGACAGTCCCGCGACCTCCAGTACCTCGAGTGCATTGACCTCGGCGCCACTTCCCAGCGGTCCAATCGCAACCCGCCGACCGGCAAGGTCTGACGGACTCGAGATTCCCGAGTCGGCCCGTGCTACCAGCTGCACCGGTTCCGGATACATGGTAAACAGACCGCGAATGTTCGGTACAGCGTTGCCGTCAAATGCAGAAATTCCCGTGCCGTTAAAGGCGTAGTAGGCGACATCGTTCTGCACGATGGCCATATCAAGATCGCCCGACCGGATCAGGTTCGCGTTGACAACCGATGCTCCCGAAGACTCAACCGTCAGCGACACACCTTCCATCTCGGTGTGTACAATCCGCGACATGGCTCCCGCCATCGGAAAATAGACACCGGTTACCCAGCCGCCGCCCATGCTCAGCCGGGTCGGACCCGCAGGTGCTGCGGTTCCCGCTTCCCGGCCGCCACCCGCAAAGGCTGCGGTTGCCACAACCATGAACACGAGCATCACCATCAAGATCTTTTGCGTTATGCTGAATGCATTTTTCATATGTTTCCCCCTTTACCAATTCCAAAAATTAAGGACGAAGGCCAACTGCCCCGTCCACCCGATCAACTGTTGATCCTCTTCACCTCCTCAGCTTCTTGATCATTCGACGCGTGATCGCGGCAATGCGATCCGCAGTATGATTATGCATGAAACGCATGCGAAAGGGCAAGCTTTTTCGCACAAGACCTCACACCGTGGTACGGGCGCGTTGCCGGTGAGTCAAAAACCTACGTGCGCGTATTATTTTCGATCACGGCTGCAGTTTCGTTATCGCCCGGCCATGATCCACCGCCGGGGACTGGCGGGCGCGGTTCCGCAGAGCAACGAACACGCAGACTTCCGGCGGGAAACGATCAAGAGGCCGGTGACAGATTGGTTCATTTTCGTCACACTATGGGAACAATTGATCTTCGTGCTCAAAGAGCGACTCAGAATCAAACGCTATGGAACCGTGCGGTACACACCACAAGCTGCCAGCATCCACACACACGGGCACACACACGGGGAACTATGAACCATTATTCCGATACCGATCACATCCTCGCACAACCGCTGGAACTCCCGTGCGGCACGGTTTTGAAGAATCGTCTGGTGAAGTCACCAATGTCGGACTCGCTGGGAAACGGGGAAGGAAATCCAACCGAGGCGCAAAAGCGCCTGTACGAACGATGGGCGGAAGGTGGAATCGCTGTCTCCATGATCGGGGAAGTGCAGGGAGACCCGCGTTTTCCAGAGCGACCGGGAAACCTCGTGTTGGGTGCGCACACCGATCGCCCCGCGATGCAGGCACTCATTCGCCGGGCCACGGTGACCGGTGCACAGCTGTGGCCCCAACTCGGTCACGCGGGTGCGCTTTCGTACGGACCAATAAGCCATCCCAAAGGGCCGTCTGCGCTGAATATCGAGGGGCTGCAATGTGCGGGTATGACTCGCGATGAGATCCAGCAACTGCCGGGCATGTATGCAACGACGGCTCTTCATGCAAAGACCCTCGGCTTCAACGGCGTACACCTTCACGCCGGGCACGGGTTTCTCCTGAGTCAGTTTCTTTCTCCACTCTTCAACCACCGTAACGATGAATACGGCGGCTCCATCCAGTCGCGGTGTCGTATCGTCCTCGAAATTATCGACGCGATGCGGGCTGCGGTAGGGCCGTCGTTTCCGGTCGGAATTAGAATAAACTCCAGCGACAAGCTGGACGGTGGATTGACCGAAGCTGACGCAATTGAGGTGATCCGTCTCCTCGATCAGGTATCAATCGATCTGATCGACATCAGTGGAGGAACTTACTTTCCGGGCGCGAAGGCAAGCTCTGAGGGCTCGGGGCGAGGACCGTACTTTGTTGACTTTGCTCGGCGCGCGAAAGAAATCACCAAGGTACCTCTGATGGTGACAGGTGGTTTCAAAACGCACGAGCACGCGAGAGCAGCAGTGGCTGACGGCGCCACCGACATCGTGGGGCTTGGACGGGCACTGGTCCTTGATCCACGATTGGCGTCTATCTGGTTGGCCGGCCGCACAGGCGATCCCGACTTTCCAGGGTTCGAGTCGCCGCCCACCGGCGGAATCACAGCCTGGTACACCATGCGCCTGACGGCGTTAGGGGAGGATCGAGAGGATGAGTTCACGCTGGATCTTGCCTCTGCAATCCGTGTATACGAGGAACGCGATCTCCAGCGCTGCGTCACGTGGCGACACCGGCTCCTCTAAGCGGATGCCTTCGACGTGCTCTCTTCTTCAACCGCGTCGGTATCAGCCTCCTCACCGGAGGCTTCTTTTGCCTTCTTCGCTCGCGCGAACGCGGTGGTGATTCGGTCAATGATAATCGCCAGAAACACAATGGAGATTCCTGCTTCGAAGCCCTGACCAATATTGACCCGGTTGATCGCCAGGAGCACTTCCATTCCCAGTCCGCGGTTTCCAATCATCGAGCCGATGACCACCATCGCCAGGGCCATCATCGTGGTCTGGTTTACCCCAACCATGATCGATGGCCGGGCGAGGGGCAGCTGTACATCGAACAGAAGGTTCCAACGACTCGCGCCGAATGCGGTTGAGGCTTCGATAACCGACGTGGAAACCTCACGGATACCTACGTTGGTCAACCGGATCACCGGGGGAATTGCATAGATCACCGTCGCGAACGTTGCAGGTACACGCCCAAGACCAAACAGCATCAGTGCCGGTATGAGGTAGACGAAGGAAGGCATCGTCTGCATCGCATCCAGAATCGGCGTCAGCATGTTCCGCACGACATTGTTCCACGCCATGAGGATGCCCAGGGGAATCCCGACGGTAATCGAAAACGCCACGGCAACGATGACAACGGAGAGCGTATTCATCGCGTGCGCCCAGTATCCAAAGGCACCAACCATGAACAGCAGAACCGCCATCGCAATTCCCGATCGCACTCTTCCGATCGCGCGCCACGCCACGACTCCTACGCCAATGACCGCCAACCACCACGGAATGAACAGCAGCGTCCGCTCCACCGCAATCAGGATCTGAAGGCCAACCTCTCCAACCCAGTCAAAGAACCAGCCGAGATTCGTAAGCACCCAGGCCATGGCGCGATCAACAGAGTCAGCCACGGGAAATCGAATCCAATCAGGAAAATCACGCATCGGCTTCCCCCGTTGACAAGGCATTCAGAATTGCCCGCGGCCGGACGACACCGAGAAGCTTCCCGTCGTCGTCGGTCACCGGCAGCGGGTAGCTCTCGGAGCTGACCACCCCAAACAGGTCCTCGATGACCACATCCGGACGCACCGGCTCCAGGTACATCAGGTCCTCTTTCTCCACGGTGGTGCGCTTCTCCTTCGCCAGTCGCTCAATCACATCCCGCGTCGCAACGCCGAGGTATGTGCGCCTTCGATCGACCACAAACGACCACTCCCGCTTCTGGCGCTCCATTTCGTTGCGCGCGGTGAGCGGGCCCTGCCAGCGATAGAGCAGCATTTCGGGCTCTTCCATGACCGTAGAAGCGGTGTAGACCCGCGCCGGACTGGCGTCTCGCGTGAAGGCCCGCACGTATTCATCGTGGGGATTGCTCAGGATCTCCTCCGGCTCGGCCACCTGAACCACCTCTCCGTCGCGCATGATCGCGATTCGGTCTCCCAATTTGAGCGCTTCCGGAAGATCGTGGGTGACAAAGATGATCGTCTTGCCGATATCCGATTGGAGGTCAACCAATTCATCCTGCATCTGTCGACGAATCAGCGGATCGAGGCCGCTGAAGGGTTCATCCATCAACAGAATATCGGGGTTTTTGGCAAGAGCCCTGGCCAGACCAACCCGTTGCTGCATGCCCCCGGACAGGGAGGTTGGGTAGTAATTCTCCCAACCCGCAAGCCCGACCATGTTCAGCGCCTCCATCGCCCGCGCTTCGCGCTTCTCTTTCTCGTCACCACGTAACCTCAGTCCGTAGGCGGCGTTTTCCAGAACCGTGTAGTGTGGCAGGAGGCCGTAGCTCTGGAATACCATGCTCACCAGATTACGGCGAAATTCCAACAGCTCCTTGTGTGACATTGCGCTGACATCTTTCCCGTCGACATGCAGGGTACCGGCGGTGGGCTCCACCAGGCGCAACAGCGTGCGGATCATCGTGGACTTTCCGCTCCCCGATAACCCCATGAGCACGAAAAGCTCCCCGGTCTTCACTTCCAGATTGACATCGCGCAGACCAACCACGCAACCAGTCTTTCGCTGGAGCTCATTCTTGGGGAGGTCTCGAAACTTTGGCTCCAGAACGCGTTCGGGGTTTCGTCCAAACACCTTCCAGATCCCGTTTGCACGAACAGCGATACCCGATTCCGTCGGATTCGGGGGCACCGGCGGGATACTCCCGCCGGGCACGGGTTGACTGCTCACCGGCACGTACTCATCACTGCAGCGCGGCCCGGACGTTTCGGGCCACTTCGTCGCTGACCCACTCGGTCCAGACGTCTTCACGGTTTCGCAGAAACCACTCAGCCGCCTGTTCTGCGTTGTCCACCTCGTTTGCGAGGACGTTCAGGAACTCGTTGTTCATCTCAACGGTGGTGCTGTACCCGGACAGAAACTCTCGTACTTCCGGCATACGTTCCGCGCTCTCGGCGTTCATGAGAACATCTACCGCTGCCGCGGGAAACTCGGACCCTTCCAATCGAACCATGTCCAGTTCGTACATGATTGCCGTGGGCTCCCAGTAGTACCCCACCCAGGGGTCTCCCCGATCGTAGGCTCCCCGCATCGACGCGGCCAATGCGGTACCCGAGCCGGGAAGAAACCCGGTAAAAATGTCGGTCAGTTCTGACTCTTCCAGGATCTGTTCGCTGACCGATACCGCAGCCCAGCCGGGAGGAGGAAAGATGACCTGCCCCATGCCGGGATTCTCACGGTCCGGAAACAGTTCCACGTAGGTGCGGAGATCTGCGACGGAGCGGAGCGTCGGTGCCACCGGCTCGATACCGCGTGCCGGATCCCCTTCGATCATGAATCGCGGTACCCACCAGCCCTGGGGGCCGTCGGGGAGATTCTGGCCCAGGTTCACGATTCGACCGGCGGTGTACTCGCGTTCATACGCTTCCGGGAAATTGGTGTGCCACGACTCCATGTTGATGTCGATGTCGCCCGCGGCCAGACCATTGAACAACGGAATGGTATCACCGGGGATGAAATCCACGCGGTATCCGCCAAACCCGTTTTCCAGGATGAACGCAACGATTCGATTATGAACCAGAATGCTGTCCCACGATGCGTCGGCCATCGTGACCTGAATGATCCCATCCTCTTCGGGCTGACCGCCACCAAACAGCGCGATCGGTGTCAAAATCATGGTTGCTATCAGAAAACCCACCAGGGCAGACGTTCGCCTTTGCATATTCTTGCTCCTCTTTTTTTCAGTTTTGCATAATGATAGGGCATATCTTGGACTCCGGTCAAGGCGCCCGTTTGAATCCTATCGAGTATGTTCGTCTTTTATTACTGGTATTGGATCGATTTGGACAAAAATGTCGCCGAAAATCGGGCGTGTATTGTTAGAGTTGAAACGAATCAGCGAAACACGTCAGGCGTCGGTGGCATCAGCACGAAGTTTCCAACGTGCTTCTTTTCCAGAAACTCCCGCTGAGCATCCGCAATCCGCGCAAGGGGAAACGTCTTTGCCACCAGGGGTCGCAACTCTCCGCGTTCGATATAGGAAACCAGGTTCGGGAAAACCGGTGCGTCCCACGCGGTACAACCGATCAACGTCAGATCCTTCAGGTAGAAGGTTCGCATGTCCAGCGTCACCATTGGTCCCCCGATCGCGCCGGACGACGCGTACCGTCCGCCCCTCTTCAGAACGTTCAGCAATCCCGGGAACGCAGGACCGGCAACGTTGTCAATCACCAC
>REDM01000003.1 GCA_007693485.1 Spirochaetaceae bacterium | reverse complement strand
ATACGTACGCTCAGCTGCGCTCCATCGCCGTGAGTGAGGCTGAGGCACGAACCGAACTTGGCACCCGCGAGATGGAAGCGCTGCTCATTCTGGGGCGGCTCTCCGAGTACAACGATCACGAAACCGGGTTGCATATCATTCGGGTTGGACTCTATTCGCTGCTGGTTGCGCAGTTGCTTGGCGAGTCACCCGAGCGGCGACGGTTGCTGTATCAGGCGGCTCCCCTGCACGATGTCGGCAAGATTGCCGTGCCCGAGTCCATTCTGCTGAAGCCCGGACCGCTGGCCGAGCATGAACGCGAAATCATGCAGCAGCACACCGTGGTGGGACATCGGATTCTCAGCGATGCGCGCAGCCCAAGCCTGCAAGCCGGCGCGGAAATCGCACTGACCCATCACGAACGGTACGATGGGTTCGGCTATCCGCGAGGGCTCCGTGGTACCGATATCCCGCTTTTCAGCAGAATCCTCTCCGTGGCGGACGTCTTCGACGCATTGACCTCGCACCGCCCATACAAGGAGCCGTGGTCGTTCGAGCGCGCACTCGAGCTGGTTGCCGCCGAGCGGGGCAAACAGTTCGATCCAACGGTTGCCGATCTTTTTCTGGAACATCGCGACGAGGTTCGGGACATTTTTCTGAACGCAGAGCTCAAAGGCCGTTGAGGTTGGTTGCAAGTACCTCACGGCGCTGAATCATCAACTCCCGCGGCACGGCGGGATCAACAAACACCATACGATCGATCTGCTCAATCGCTTCCTGGTACCGTCCGGTGATCTCGTACAGGTCCGCGAGGTTTCGCAGCGCCAGGTCGTACGTGTCCGGCGTGGGGTAGTGAGTGACCAGTTCAAGAAAGAGTGACTCCGCCTGACGGTAGGCCCCTCGCGTCAGCTCGATTCGCGCAGCCCGGTAGAGCGACTGCGGAACTCTGCGCGAATCGGGATGTTCCCGGACCATCCTCCGGTGGACGGCCGCGGCGAGCGCAAGGTCTCCATCGGCCTCGGCGGTCACGGCAAACTCGAAGAGAGACTCCACCGTGGCAGACAGATATACGCGCGACGAAGCCGGCGATTGCCCGCCAATCGTCTGACGGCGAAACGCGCGCCGGTCGGCGTGGAGCGCAATGTCTGTTGCCAACAAGCCCACGGCAACCGACGTGGCGGTCAGGGTCTCGATCGATACCGGCAACCGGGTGTCTCGAGGGTTCAGTGATTCGCTCAGGGCCAGCGACGCGGCCACCAGCATGAAGAACGGCACCGCAAATTGCAGCCCATCGATAAGCGACTGACGGGGATAGATTGGCTCGATGCGAAGGGAGGCCTCCGCCTGCCGCATCCGGTAATCACCGGGCGGCAGCAGCATGGGCGTGGCAGTGGTTCCAACGATACCCGGATGAACGGCTGAGTGCCCCGCGGGGGTAACCACGGCAATCAGCCGAGGCGAGAGAATTACATCAACATCGAGCAACCGGCTTCCGTCCGCAAGGACATCGATGGCACGATCCTGATACCCGTCACGCGAAAACTCAAGCCGATGGAAGCCCTCATCAAGCTCGTTCACCAGCAGGGGCGTAGTTCCCGGAAGCACGACCCCGTTGAGGATGACGGATGCACCGTACGGGGTCGACGCGATGAACAGCGGGGCCGCCGGCGGCGTCTGGGCGACCACCGGTCCTGCCGCGAGGAGCACGGTCAGCAGTGCGCTGACGACCGCCACAACCGCACGGCTTGGCGGTCGCATCCCGCAGGCTCTCACGACCACGCTCCGCCGGGCGCCCGCGACCGAATTCCAAGGCGAAGGAGCAGCGCCGCACGGTGCACGGGCGTGTTATCCCATACGGTCTGGTACTCAATCGCCACCCCCGATGATACCCCAAAGCGGCGCAGCGAGATCAGGCCAACTCCCAGTGCTGTCAGCGGGCGCTGGGAGGTTGTCTCTGCATCAAGGAACCGGTGGGTGCGGCGGTACAGACGGTACTCGAGGTAGGGCTCGATTCGCCAGTCGATTGAGTCGTCGGCAACGCGATACGCGGGATAGGCGAGATAGACTCCCGGTGTTGGCATGGTCGAATCGCTAAATGCTGGACTGCGACTGTCGAAGAAGTACCGAGACAGCGTGATTCCGAACCGAACCGGCAGCAGAGCGAGCGGGGCCACATCCGCGAAGATGCCGAGACCCAGGCTGAAGGCGTAGGGATCGTCGAACGCTGCGGGCTGGGTCTCGAACCCAAACCGCGTGCCCACCTCCCAATCGAGCGCCTGGGCTGCTGCCGGCATGAGCGCGATGCCCACCACGAGAAGAAGCGTGCGGAGCTCCGACCCGCTCGGACCGCGTCGCCGGGACGTTGGTTGCGCGGTGCGGCGATTCATCGGTACTGCACCGCCTCGGGCGAACCAATCGACACGAAGCTGCCGGTGAAGCCCCGGTGTTTTGCCGCGATCCACCCGGGAGAGCGAACCACCGAAGAGAGCTGGACTGAAGAGATGATTCCCTGAAACGCTCTTGTTGATGCTGAGAAGTCAGGAGCTGTTCCAGTGAGAGTGTTCCCAAAGACCAGAGGAAACGCTGAATCGCTGCGCCGATCCCCGGTAGGG
>REDM01000142.1 GCA_007693485.1 Spirochaetaceae bacterium | reverse complement strand
GCCGAACACGGTGCAGGATCTCCACCGCGAAGCGCGCGAGGTGCGGTTTTACCCTGCGCTGACGAACAGCGTGGTGCCGACGGCAGATGGTCCGCTGGGGTACCTGGTGGTGCGGAAGGGCGAATGGGTTACGCTGTACCATCTGGAGCTGGATGCGAACATGGAGCTGCTTTCCGGGCCCCCGGAGTGGCGGCGGTCCATGCGTATCGACCGTACCGCCATCGAGCCGTTTCACGTGGTACATACGCTGAGGGATGTCGGAGGGGAAGAAAAGATCGCAGTGTTCCAATACCGACCGTCGCTGGACTCCTATGCGCTGATCGCCACACGAAACAACGAGGCAGGTTTCGTCAACAGCTATGACGTCGACGATGTCGCCTCCAGTCTATTGTCAGGTGACGTCATGGTGGCGGCTGGGTATTTCGCTGCCCGGTTTGCTCCTGCGGGACTGCAGTTTGCAGCACTGAGCAGAACAGCAGCTCCCCTCGAAAGCCGCCCCCTCGGCTTCAATGCCGGCGGCAATCCGGAGGCCGGGACGGCGGTCGCACAAGGCACCCCACCGGATGTGCCCCTCGGCTTCGGCCGCGTGGTGCTCGCTGAGGTTACGGCAGGCGAAACGCGCACCGTACTCAACGTGCCGGTGGACAGCCAGTTCCGTACCTTCGTGCTGTACGAACCGACCATCAATCCGGAGCTGGAGTATCTGCCCCTCGGTATTGCCGGTCGGCTCGAGACGGTACTTGCCTCAGGCGAAATCCTCACCCGTACCCGTGACCGCTTTGTGGTGTCGGGCCCGTTCGGACAGACAGTAGGCTCGTTTCCCGCAGGCGACCTCCGCTTCGTGCACGAGCGGCAGATCGACGGCGAATGGCACGCGGTCTTCACCCTCACCTACTGGGGGCGGCGCGACGGTGACCGACTGCTCTTTGTGCGCGTCTACGTGGTGCCGTCGGCAGAGCTCGGGAGTCTTCGGTAGGCGCTCATTATTTCTCGGATTCGGTCAGCCCCTTCACAAACTGCTGCTGCATGCTCAGCACGATCACGATGGTGGGAACCATGGCGATGATGGTGATGGCCATGACGATGTGCCAGTCCGCCTGATGGTCGGCCGTCGCGAGCATTCGGCTCAGCCCGATCATCAGCGTCCAGAACCGGCGCTCGGTGGTTGCGATCAGCGGCCAGAGGTACTGGTTCCATCCGTAGACAAACTGGATCACCACCAGGGTCGCAATTGGGGTTCGCGACATCGGGATCAGGATGTGCCAGAAGAACCGCATGGGACTCGCGCCGTCGACCTTGGCCGCTTCAACCATCTCGTCGGGAATGGTCATGAAGTACTGCCGGAACAGAAAGGTCGCGGTGGCCGATACCGCCAGCGGCAGGATGAGACCGGCGTAGCTGTTGAGCAGGCCCATGCTCGACACCAGCTGGTAGGTTGGCACGATGCGCACCTCAACTGGAAGCATCAGCGTCACCAGCACCAGCCAGAAGGCAATGAACCGTCCCGGGAACCGGAAGAAGACAATCGCAAACGACGACAGCAGCGAGATGATGATCTTGGAGACGGTGATGCCAACGGCCAGGATGAGGCTGTTTCTCACCATCACCAGGGCGCCGATTGCCCGGGCACCGCCGAGTCCGCGGCCACCAACAAAGAGCGCCTGGTAGTAGTTAGTGAGAAACTCACCGCCGGGTAGGAAGGGCATCGGTCGCTGGAAGATCTGCTCGAGCCGCAGGGTTGAGGCCACGAAGCTCACATAGATGGGAAACAGCACGAGCATACATCCGACAATCAGAAAGGTGTGGCGAAAGACGCGCGTTCGGACAGGATCAGCAATCATCGTCGCACCTCCTTTAATAGACCACTTTGCGTTCCACGTAGCGGAACTGCAGCGCCACTACCGTGACGACAAACGCCATCAGGACCACCGACTGAGCGGCCGACCCGCCAAAATCCAGCCCACGAAAGCCGTCCCGATAGATGCGGTAGACCATCGTTGCCGTTGCGTTACTCGGACCTCCCTGCGTCAACTGGTGAATGATGGGGAAGGTCTCGAAGAACGTGTAGATGAAGTTCATGATAAGCAGAAAGAAGCTGGTGGGTGAGAGCAGCGGAAAGGTGATGAACCAGAAGCGCTTCATGGGCGTGGCTCCGTCGATCGCGGCGCTTTCCACCAGCGAGTCAGGAATGCTCTGCATGCCGGCAAGGTAGAACAGAAAATTATAGGACATCCGCTGCCATGACGCAGCAACCACTACCAACAGAAAGGCGTGCGCCGGTATGATTGTATGATTCCACTGAATCCCGACGAAGCGCAGCAGATAGGTGAAGAGTCCTACCGCGGGACTGAACATAAAAAACCACATGACGCCGGCCACCAGCGGCGCGACCGCGTAGGGCGCGATAATGATGGTCTGATAGGGCAGCGCCTTGCGACCGATGGCGTTTGCCAGGGACGACAGGAACAGCGCGACGCCCATCGTCGACAGAGCTACGGCAATCGCAAACTTAATCGTTGTGCCGATGGCCCGCACGTAGAGCGGTTCACTCAAGGCGCGCCGGAAGTTGGCGAGGCCGACGAAGGTACGGGTGATGCCGAAGGCATCTTCACGAAACAGCGATTGAATCAACGCCTGCGCCGCGGGAAAGATGAAGAATATCAGCACCAGAATCACTTCCGGCGAGATCAGCAGGTACGGCAACCGCCGATTCTTGAAGATGACTCGCTTACCTACCATTCGACATGGTCCTCCCTGAAGTTACCGGACCGGCGTGTGATGCCGGCCCGGTGAGGTAGTGCACCTGAACTATCGGACGGTCCGCTCAAACTCCCGGAGAATCTCATTCCCGCGAGATACGGCCTGATCGAGCGCCTGCTGCGCCGTCATCTGACCGGTGAAGGCGGCTTCCATTCCATCTTCGATAACGTTCCGGATCTGAGGAAACATGCCGAAGCGAATACCGCGAGAGTGTTCGGTGGGTTCGTTGAGCGTGATCTGCTCGATTGCGGTGTTATGGATCGGCACCTTGTCGTAAAATCCCTGCTGCCGCGACAGTTCCCAAGCCTCGTAGGTGATCGGGAGGTATCCGGTAAACTGATGCCAGTCTGCCTGTACCTCAGGAGACGAGAGATAGGCGAAGAACTCCGCGATTCCCCGGTACTCGGCATCGGTATGACCACCCATTACCCAGAGCGACCCACCACCGATGATTGAGTTCTGCGGCGCGCCCTGCACGTCGGGCCAGTAGGGCAGAAATCCGGCACTGAACTCAAAACCTGCCGTGCGTTCGATTCCTGCGTAGGCGGCCGACGAAGCGATGTACATCGGCACGTCGCCGGAGGTGAACAGGGGACCCGCGTCACCGCGACGCCCTCCGTACTGGAAGATCCGATCCCGCTGCCAGTCGGCCAGCTGCTGGATATGGCGCACGCGCACCCGATCGTTGAAGACCAGCTCCGCGTCCCACCCGAGCATGCCGTTTGCTTTCGTTCCCAGCGGAACGTTGTGCCATGCGGAGAATGTCTCCATCTGCGTCCACGACGGCCACTGGAAGGTGAAGCCCGCGGAGTAGTTCCCGGTCGCGACCAGCTTCCGTGCAGCCTCGGCAACTTCAGGCCAGGTCCGCGGCGGATTGTTGGGATCGAGTCCCGCTTCGCGGAACGCGTCGACGTTGTAGTAGAAAATCGGCGTCGAGCTGTTGAACGGGAACGAGAGCATATTTCCGTCAAGATCGGAATAATATGCAGTAACCTGCGAGAGGTACTCGTCCGGGTTCATCGGCATCCCGGCGTCGGCCATCAACTGATAGACCGGCTTGATGACATCGCGAGACCCCATGAAGGTCCCCGTACCAACTTCGTAGACCTGCAGAATATGCGGCTGGTTTCCCGCCCGATACGCCGCGATCGCACTCGTCATTGCCTCCTCGTAGTCTCCCTGTTCTACGACGCTGACGATATACTGATCCTGCAGCGCATTGAAATCTGCGGCCATCTCCTCGATCCGCTGCCCCAGTACGCCACCAAGCCCGATCCACATCTCCAGTTCGATCGGTCCCTCCGGTGCAGCAGCCCGGGCTGCCGTGTCCCTCGGTCCACAACCGGTAAGTCCGAGCGACATCGCGACCAGCGCGACCACCATCACGAGCATAAACCTTCGCATTCCCTGCCTCCTCCTGAACGAACTCAAAACATCTATTGCCTCCGCACCGGTGCGCGTCAGCACCTCGGGCGGAATAGCTCAGATAAACCGTGACGCATTGCGCCCTCACGCACGGCGCCACGAACATGATTACTTCAGGTCAAGAAAATGCATTTGGACATAAAGAATCCTAACCCGACACCCGGCACCCGTCAAGGAAAATAACATTCGTTTATTTATACATTACAAACGTTCATTTCTGGCGAGGAAGCCGTCCGATTTCTGTTGCAGAATATGTGGGGGCAGCGTATGATCTTTCCATGAACCCAACCGTTTTTGCTCACCGCGGTTACTCCGGAGTCCATCCGGAAAACACCATGCGGGCGTTTCGGGCGGCGGTAGACGCGGGCGCCAATGGTATCGAGTGCGACGTGCAGCTCACGCGTGACGGTGAGCCGGTGGTCTTTCATGACGAGCGGCTCGACCGACTGACCGGCGGCTCCGGCTTGCTTGCAGATCGCTCCTGGCGAGAACTGAGCACCCTTCAGGTGCGCGGGGAGCGGATTCCGCATCTTGACGAGCTGCTTGAGCTGGCTGCACAGCAGCCGCTGGTACTGAACCTGGAGCTGAAGAACAGCGTGATCCACTATGCGGGCATCGAGGAGATGGTGGTGGAACGGCTTTGGCGCTTCGGCCTGCTGGATCGCTGCATTGTCTCGACCTTCGACCATCTGAGTCTCCAGACCCTGGCCGCGCTTGATTGCGGTGTCGCAACGGGAATGCTCTACGGATGCCGAATGGTTGAACCGTGGAGGTATGCGGCCAAACTCGGAGTCTCGGCCCTGCATCCTCAGGCGGACTCGGTGGACGACTACCTTTGCGCGGGAGCACACGATGCAGGGCTCTCGATCAACACCTGGACGGTGAACGAACCTCGCGAGGTCCGCCGTCTTGCGGCGCTGGGAGTGCACGGCCTCATCACTGACTTTCCTGATCGCACGCTCGAGGCGCTTGCGGCGCTCGACGAGCCAATTGCCGATCAATAGGAAAAAAGCTATATTCAAGGCATGGCCCTACCGCTCTACCCTGACTTTGCGCCTCTGGACCTCTCCATGAGTGAAGATCTTGTGCCCGCGTTGCGCTCCGGCCGTCGAGGCGGGGTAGCAGACGGTGTCTCTGAGTTCACCTTCGCGGGGCTCTACCTGTTTCGACAACAGTACGGGTACCAGGTTTCCATGCTGCCGTCCGGGGATCCGGTGGTGACCGGCGCTAAAAACGGCGAACCATTTTTCCTGCTTCCCCTGGGCCTCCCCAAGGACGATGAGCTTCTCTGCGATCTGTTCCATCTGGGCTATCTGAAGAACCTCTCCGAGTCGGATCTGGGCGATGCGCACGAGCGGCTCGGGCCGCGCGACTGCACGGTAGAAGAAGACCGGGACAACTCGGACTATCTCTACCTGGCCGAAGAGCTCGCGACCCTTCCCGGCAAGAAGTTCCACAAGAAGCGCACCCACGTGAACGGATTTGAATCAACCTACCAGCATCGCGTGGTGCCCATTGATCGCGAGACCATCGCCGGCGCCTACGCCGTGCTCGATGCGTGGCAGGAAGAGCGGAACGAACCGGCCGACTACCGCGCGTCGCGCGAGGCGCTCGACCTCTGGCGGGAGCTGGAGCTGTCGGGCATCGTGGTGATGGTGGATGAGACTCCGGTTGCCTACGCGCTCGGCGAGCCGCTTCCCCGGGGGGACTCTTTTGTGGTTCACAGCGAGAAGGCGCTCACCTCGTATCGAGGGGCGTACCAGTTTGTGAACGCCGCCTTCGCCCGCGTGCTTGCCCAACGTTACCGCTACATCAACCGCGAGCAGGATCTGGGCGACGAGGGTCTGCGGCAGGCCAAGATGACCTACCGGCCCACCGGGTTCGTCCGGAAGTTTCGCATAACCGCCCCGGCGAATCGTGCGCTTTCCGACGTGGTCGCCACGGAAGACCGATTGGCCTCCGAAGCGGCGTCCGCGACAACTCCCTCTGCTGAACCCTGCTGCTGCCGCTGATTGCTGCCCGTACGCAACGACGTCTGCCGGATCGCACCGGCGGACGCAATCCTCTCGTACCGCCGGAACCGTCAGATTTCTTCGATCACCGACGTGCCGCTCGACTTGTCTCCCGAGAGCCACTGCCACTCCTCGTGGAAGCGTAGCCGCCCGTCTGCCAGCACTTCGGGCGTTGAGATGCAGCGCCCGAGCATGAACTCATCCGCGCGGTTCAGGTGGTGGTAGCGCATATCGAGTCGTCCATCCGAACGCACCCGCGCCAGGAGCTGGCCGTGCTCGATTGCACCGCCCTGGTAGGTCGCGGTCACGATGTCTCCCGACTGTGCGTAGACAAAGATGGTCTCGCCTCCGACCTCGCCGTTATCGCTGTTGACAAGCGACCGGAACCGCTTGCCGTCAAGATTGTATGGTTTCACACGGAAATCGTACCCTAAATCGGGTGCCTTCGTCTTGGATATGGGCTACCGTTCCGTTGATCTGCCGCGCAAGAAGATCGACCAGGGTGAGCCCGAGCGAATCACCGCCGGCTCGCTCAATGGGGAATCCCACACCGTCATCGCGAACGGTGAGCTCCACGTACTCGCTGTCGCCGTTCTTCGTTTCGACACTGGGAGATGGTGCGTTCCCGCCTCCAACTCCAACCGGTGCCGCGCAGCGCACCAGACTCACGACGATGCGGCCTTCACGATTGTTGGGGAATGCGTATTTGAAGGCGTTGGTGACCAGCTCGTTGAGGATCAACCCGCACGGTACGGCGATGTCCACGGAGATCTCAATAGCGTCAGCGTCCACCTCAACAACCACGCGGCCACCCATGCCGTGCGACCGCGCGATGTGATGGACCAGGGTCTCTGTGTACTGCTTCATCGCAATGCGCGAAAACGTCAGCGATTTATAGAGCTCCTCGTGCACCAGTGACATTGCCGCAACACGGTCGCGAGCGGTCTGAAACGCAGCAATCGCCTGCTCTGGATCTCTGATCATGGACGACTGCAGGCTGAGCAGGCCGGAAACAACGTTGAGGTTGTTTTTTACTCGGTGGTGCAACTCGCGAAGCAAGGTCTTGTAGTTCTGTTCGCTTTCACGAAGCGCTCGGGTGCGCTCCTCGAGCAGATCCTGAACCCGCAGCAGTGCCCGCTCCCGCCGCCCCCGCGCACACAGCTCTACCAGATACTCCGGTTCAAACGGTTTGCGAACCGTGGCCGTTGCGCCGCGCATCATCCAGTCCAGCGCCAGTGACGGGGTGGTATCGGTGGTGATCATGATGCAGACGGTGTCCACCGATGCTTCGCGGATGGCATCCAGCACTGTGTCGCCGGTTCCGTCGGGAAGGTGGTAGTCGATAATCGCCGCATCAAAGCTGCGCGTTGACGCGGCATCAATTGCTTCGCGCACCGTGCACACCGTCTCCACCCGATGGCCGTGCGCTTCCATGGTCTTCCGTACCAATGCGGCAATTGAGATGCTGTCGTCCACCACAAGCACCCACAACGGCGAGCGGACCAGCCCGCCGGTCAGTACCGCCCGCAGATGCTCCTGAAACCGTGAGCGGTCAATCGGTACCTCCAGGAACCCTTCGGCCCCCAGATCGGCCGCAATTCGCGCCGGTTCGTCTCCGGCAAACGTCGCAGAGACAACCAGAATCGGAATGGCGTTGAGCGCGGCAAACTCGGGGGAGCGGAGCAATCGGCAGAACCGCCATCCGTCGAGACCGGGCATGTAGAGATCGGTGATCACAACCGCCGGCAGTTGGCCACCGCCGGCGGCCACGTTCGACAAATAATCCAGGGCTGCCTGAGCAGACTGAAACGGAACCGCTTCGAGGTCTCCCTTGCGGACGTGTTCCTGAAGAACGCGTAACTGAAACCGGTCGTCGTTCACGACCACGGCAAACGGTTGCCGTGGCGATTCGGTTGGGTTGGCTTCGGGGGTCATGAGTACACCCCTCCGGTGGTGATGGGAAAGGCACGACGGATTTCCCGTTCCGCCGCGCGGAACTCCTGTTCGAGACCCGCTAATGCGGCGGAAAAAGTTTCGGCGTTTCCGGCGGCGGCCTCCGTCTCGAGACCGGTGGCAACCGCACGCACCCGCTCCGCCCCAACGTTGGCGCTTGCTCCCTTGATGCGGTGCGCCTGGTGCCGCACTCCTCGCACGTTTCGCTCTGAGACGTGGGTTCCCAGGAGGGCAATCTGCTCCGGCATATCTTCCAGGAACAACTCTGCCACCGTCGCGGCGAGCTCTTCGTCGTCCATCATGCGCTGGAGCATGGCCGCACGGTCGAATACGGGAGCTTCATCCGGCGGGTTCGCGGGAGCGTCGGCTGGGCGGCGGTCGTTATCGGTGGACGGTGCGGCGAGAGCGGCCCGCGGGAGCCAGCGATCCAGCACCGCCGCGAGCGTTGCGGGCAACACCGGCTTGGGCACGTAGTCGTTCATTCCCGCTTCAAGACAGCGCTCGCGATCACCCTGCATCACGTGGGCGGTCATCGCGATGATCGGGATCGTGTGATTCATAACCGGTGATCCTTGGTCACGGATCGCCCGGGTCGCTTCCAGCCCGTCCATTTCGGGCATCTGCACATCCATCAGCACCAGGTCGTACGGGATGGTCGAGAGGGCGGTCACCACCTCTGATCCATCGGCCACGGCGTCGACCTTGAGGCCCATCTTTCTCAAGATACCCAGCGCCACGCGCTGGTTGGTGATGTTATCTTCCGCCAGGAGAACGCGGGCGTTGCGGTCGGCAAACTGCGTGGCGGACTCGCGGGCCGCGTGCCGGGTAACGAAGGGCCGGGAAGCGCGCGGACGTGAGTCCTCAGAGAGCGCCAGCGCCAGAACGTTCTTCAGATCCTGACTGCGGATGGGTTTTGTTGCATACGCAGAGAAGCCAATATCCTCCACTCGCCGGCGGTCACCCCGATTTCCCAGCGAGGTCAGCATGACCATCCGGATTCCGTTGAGCTCATCGTCACGCGTGATCTCGCGACCGAGGGTCTCTCCGTCCATGCCCGGCATCTGCATGTCAATCACGGCCAGGGGATAGGGAGTCCCGCGCGAGACCGCGCTCCGCAGTCGTTCGAGCGCGGCATAACCGTCTCCAACGCAGTCGGGAAACATGCCCCACGAACGCAGATGCGCGGTGAGGATGTCACGGTTGGTGGCGTTATCGTCTACTACCAGAACCGGAACGTCCTGGAGGTCAGCGGGCACCGGCAGTTCGCGGTCGGGTTGAACCGCCTGCAGTGCCAGACAAACCGTGAACCAGAACTCCGAGCCCCGGTCGAGTTCGCTGGTCACTCCGATGGTTCCGCCCATCATGCTTGCCAGTTCCCGGGAGATGGCAAGGCCCAGGCCGGTTCCCCCAAACCGCCGGGTGGTCGAACCATCGACCTGTTGAAACTTCTGGAAGAGACTGTCGATCTTGTCCGCAGGGATACCGATCCCGGTGTCACGCACCGCGAAACGGAGCACGACGGCGCTATCGGACACTTCATCGGCGGATACCCGTACCGACACCTCGCCGCGATCGGTAAACTTGACGGCGTTGCCGGCAAGATTGGTGAGAATCTGCCGCAACCGTCCGGGGTCACCGTTGAGGAGGGTTGGCACCGAAGGATCAACATCGCAGATAAACTCAACACCTTTATCATGCGCACGAACCGCAAGGGTACCGGCGAAGTCGTGCATCAGACTCTCGAGGTCAAAGTCGAGCTCTTCGAGGTCAAGCCGGTGCGCTTCGATCTTGGAGTAGTCGAGGATGTCGTTGATCAGCGCAAGCAGGGCATCGCCGCTGGTACGAACAATCTCGGCGTAGTGCCGCTGTTCTTCGGTCAACGGCGTGTCGAGCAGCAAGCCGGTCATCCCGATGACGCCATTCATCGGGGTGCGGATCTCGTGGCTCATGTTCGCCAGAAACTGGCTCTTCGCCACGTTCGCGGCCTCTGCCCGCTCGGCAAGCCGCTGCGCCTCCTGCGTAGCTCGTTCGAGTTCCCGATTGATCTCGCGCACCTGGAGCTCGGACACCTTCCGCTCGGTCACGTCGCGCGCGGCAGCGTAAATGAAATCGCCAACCGGTTGCGAGCGCCACTCGATCCAGCGGTAGGTCCCGTCCTGGCATCGGTAGCGGTTTTCAAAGCTCGTGACTTCGTTCTGGCCCCGCAGCTTCGACAGCGTCGCGAGGGTGGCGTCTACATCGTCGGGATGAACAAACTGCAGGAAGGGCTGCCCTTCAAGCTCGGACAGCGAGTACCCGAGCACCCGCTGCCACTCGGGATTGAGCCGGACAAACTCACCGGCGGTATTCGCGATGCAGAGCATATCGAGACTCGATGAGAAAAACGCGTTGAGCTCTTCGCTCGTTTGTCGCAACTGCTCGCTCGTACTCCGGGCCTCGGCCGCGGCATCTTCCAACGGTTTGACCAGGAGCTCGGGTATCAGGTAGATGCGGGTGACCAGGGCCGCCACGGTCATGAGCAGTGCGGCACCAACGATGGCCGCAAGCAGTCGGCGGGTGGCCCGCTGTTCCACCAGGGAGTACCGTTCTGAAATTGTTGCGAGATCGGTGCGGAGCGCCTCCACCTGCATGCGCACCACATCGAGCATGGCGGTTGCCTCTGCGCTGCGGTGCTCAGAGAAGAGCGCAGCGGCCGACGCAGCGTTGCGATAGAGGCGCGAGAAGTGTTCCTGAAGGCCGGGGTCCACCGTAGCCAGCGAGGTCGAGATCGCGTTTGCCCGGATGGCGGCCTCCGCCAGATCGGGCATGCTGCCGATGAGCGATCCTCGCGTCAGGTCGCCGAGCATCTGCTCGATATCGCGGGTGATCTCAAACAGTTCGATGCGACGACGGGACGCCTTCTGGGCATCAGCGATGAAGGCCCTCGCCGACACGCCAACAATGAGCAGCGCGAGTACCGCAATCACCAGCGACGGCAACCAGATTCTGCGATGCGAACCGCGGCGGGTCACGGGGCTGCCTCCGCGGGGACAAAGCCGGCTTCCCGGATGATTTCCTTCGCCGCGTCTGAGCGGGTCATCATGACGAACGCCTGCGCGCGCGCGTTGCCGGTGCGATGCACGAGTATCAGCGGACGAACGAGCGCGTAGGTGCCATCGGCGATGGTGGCGATGGTGGGCGCGACCCAGTCCACGTCCACAACGCGAATTGGCATGCCCGCCTCCATTGCACCCCGCGCGTCCGCCAGCGACACAAACCCGATACCCCCAACCGAACCGGCAACCCAGAGAATGCTCTCCAGATTGGCCCCGGACTCCCAGGCCGTTGGCGCAATGAGCCCCGCGTTGGCACCCGCGCCCGCTCGAGCGGCGCCATCTCGAGCCGGACTGACGAGACCGCTGTAGTCCTCAAACACCGCGAGGGTTCCCCGCTCGGGTGCTTTGGACACCAGAACCACCGGGTGGTCGAAACCGGAGAGCGTCCATCGCCGGGTCTGCCCCGTGTACAGTGAACGGATCTCGTCGCGGGAGAGCGTTCGCACCGGGTTGGACTGGTGGACGATGACTGCCACCCCGTCGTACCCGATGGTAGTCCACGCCGCATCCCGGCACTCTTCGACCGCCCGAGCGCGCGATACCATGCCGACGTCGGCAGTGCCGTCGCATACGGCGGATACGGCAACATTGCTGCCACCGCCACGAATAGCGGCCGCAACGCCCAGAGGCTCGGCAATGCGGGCCGCCACCGCTTCCATTACAGGCTGAACGGTGGTGGATCCGACAACCCGCAGCGATGACCGCTCGGGCAACTGATTGGCAGACACGGAAGCGGCAGCGAGCATGGAAAGCAGCAGGCACGCAGCGAAGCGGGTCACGCAGCGCGTGCGGCTAGGTGTTGTTGGGGTGAGGAGACAATGTGCCGCTCCGTACGGCTCAGACGGTTGAGGATGCACCGCTTCCTCCGATGGCTTTTTTGAATGCCGGCAAATCCCGAAGCGATCGGGAATCCTTTCAATATCCATTAGATTATATAACGGTTTTAACGGATTAATCAATAAAAAACGAGTTTTTTGATTCGATTCCAAGCATTGTCCACAATCTCTTCACGTAAGGACCTCGAAAGGAGTACAGTTCCCTTTTGCGATTGGTAGATCGAAGCGCTGGTGAGCAAAGGAGTGAGGCATGAAGTACCGAAGACTGGGAAACACCGGACTGATCGTGAGCGCCGTGGCGCTGGGTACGATGCAGTTTGGCAAGAAGATGAACATGGGTGGGCTCGACCAGGCCGCCACTAGCGCGATGATCACGTTCGCGCTGGACAAGGGGATCAACTTCATTGATACCGCCGACGTCTACAGCCTCGGTGAAAGCGAAACGCAGATTGGAAACGCAATCAAGGGCGTGCGCGAGGAGATTGTGTTGGCCACCAAGGCGCGTTTGCCCATGAGCGACAACCTCAACCGCAGCGGCGCGACGCGCGTAAACATCATGCGCGGCGTGGAGAGCAGCCTGCGTCGTCTGCAGACCGACTACATCGATCTCTACCAGATCCACGGGTGGGACAGCAACACCCCGCTCGAGGAGACGCTTCGCACCCTGGACGACCTGGTCCGGCAGGGAAAGGTGCGCCATATCGGGTTCAGCAACTATCTCTCGTGGCAGGGTGCGACCGCGCTCGCGCTGCAGGAAAAGCTGAACCTCGAGAAGTACGCAACTGCCCAGATGTACTACAGTCTCGTTGGCCGCGGCCTGGAACACGAGTT
>REDM01000004.1 GCA_007693485.1 Spirochaetaceae bacterium | reverse complement strand
GGCACGGGACATCCGTCGAAACACTGCTCGCGCGCCGAGATGCGCAGCGAGTCCATCTGCGGATAGGTCGACAGGAACCCGGTGCCGATGAAGTGAAGCATCCCTTCCAGGGTGGCGCCCGGGTATTGGATTGACTGCTTCAGGATGAAGTTCTTCATGGTGTCGGTTGCAACCACCATGCTGTTGTCGCCTTCGCGATAGGCGGGGGCGAAGTTTTCGCCGTACACGATCACGTCGACATCAGCGGCGAAGAGGGTGTTGCTCCTCCCCACAAACCGGGACTCGGGGATTGCGGCAACACCGGTCAGTGGTGCGGCGTATGTGCGGTACACGGTGACGTTCCGCTTCCCGTAGTAGGTATCAGAAATCTGTGCGCTCAAGGTCAACTCCTTTTCTGGGTTTCGGGTGATGTGGTGTTTCCGCGTGCGTCGTGCACCACCGTGTCGTGCACGCGAAAGAGGGCAATCCGCTCGATCTGTGTGAGCGCTTCCGCTTCTTCGTCTTCGACGCGGTTGTTCAGGCGTCGCTCAAACTCGTTCAGAATCCCCGCTGCGGTGTACCCTCGGACCGCGATAATGAATGGGAACCCGAACCTGCTGCGGTACGCGTTGTTCAGGGCGTGAAATCGGGCGAAGTCTTCTGGTGAAAGTCGATCAAGACCGGCACCGGACTGCTCGCGGCTGCTCGCCTCGGTCAGTGCTCCGGCAACCGCTGCCTTGCCGGCGAGGTCGGGATGAGCCTGAATCAGCGCGAGCCGTTGGTCCGGAGGCGCCGCCGATACCGCCGCGCACATCGCATGGTGGAGGTGTTCGACGTCGCGAAACGGGCGCTGGGCGAAGGCGGCTTCGGCCACCCACGGGGAGTGCTCGAAGATTCCGCCAAGCAGACGAACAAAGGTGTCCCGATCGGTCTGGTTCAACTGTGTCACCGTGATGCTCACGGCTCGATCATACGGGTTTTCTGTACAATTATGCGAGAGGGTTCAGCGAGATTCTGCGGGAAGCGGGAACGAAATAACCATCTCCAACCCGCGTGCCGGCGGTTTCGCCGTGGTGAGTGTTCCCCCGATCTGCGAAACCATGGCGTTGAGGAGGGTAAATCCAAACGTCGTTTCACTCTCGGTTTGGAAATCGGCAGAAAGGCCCGGCCCGTTGTCTCGATAGATCAACTGCGCACCGTTTGCGGTGTGACGCGCTTCCACCGAGATGCGATCCTGCGCGTGGTTCGTGGTGCGCACCCGCGGTTGGCTGAACGCGTGCTTCATGGAGTTGGTGATGAGTTCGTTCACGATGATCCCGATGGATGAGAGCATCTTTGCCGGGAGGACCATCGGCTCCACGTTGATCTCCGCGCTCACCTGCGAATGCTCGGGGAACAGGGCCATGATCTCCGTCACCAGGGGCGGCAGATACGCGGCAAGGTCGAGCTGGTGGTGCTGCTCTGAACGATAGAGCTTATCGTAGAGGGATGCCATGGCCTGGATACGGCGCGCCGCATCGGTGAGGGTGTCGGTGTTATGCCCGTCTTCAGCGTTGGACGCCTCGATCGAGAGCATGCTCTGTACGAGGGCCATATTGTTCTTCACCCGGTGGTGCGTCTCCCGAAGCAGCAGATCTTTCTCACGAAGCAAGCCGGCAACCGCCTGCTCGGCACGTACTCGCTCGGTAACGTCTTGAATGATGGCGTGAATCAGCGTTCTCCCCTGCATCGGAACCGGTCCGGAGAACACCTCGACGTCCCGGATCGACCCATCCGCCAGGCGGTGCTGAAACCGAAAGATCATCTGCTTTCCCGCTTTGGAAAGCGCCATCTTCTGCAGCAGTTCGTCGCGCGGCAGGGTGTTGATGTCCCACATGACCATAGTCAGCATCTGTTCACGGCTGTACCCGTAGTAGGCGCACGCCGCGTCGTTGATATCCTCGATACGGCCGGTCTCCGGGTCAAAGAGCACCTTGACGGCACGGTTTCTCTGGAACACCGCGCGGTAAAACTCCTCGCGTTCGCGCAGCGCCGCCGCTGCAGTCTCGTTTGCCGTGACGTCGGCAAATGAGATAACCACGCCGTCGGGACGGTTTATCCCAGGATCGACAATCGGGCGGGTGGTTGCGGTGATCCATCGTGTCTCACCGTCGGTTCGGACCACACCCATGAGTACGTTTTCGCATGGCTCACCGGTGGCAAGCGTTCGGGCGGAGGGAAACTCGTCGGGGGCGAAGACGGTTCCGTCCGGGTGGATCACTGTCCAGTCGCGCTCCGACACGTGGCGGCCGACCATATTCTCCCAATCCGTCCCGAAGAGCTCCAGTGCGCTTCGGTTACTGTGAACGATACGGCCGTTCCAGTCGAGAAGAATGATTCCCGCGGCGGCCGTCTCGAGCACTGTCTCAAACCGGTTCTGCAGTCGCAGCCGTTCATCCTGCGATGTCCGCGCTTCAATCGACCGCCAGACGGAATGGATGAACAGCGAGAGCTGCGCGACGTCGGCATCGCCGTACGGACAGGTGCGGTTGGCGACTGCTGCAACCGCGACGATCCGGTCACCGTTCATCACCGGCACGATCATGAAACGGCTCAGGTGCACGTGCCCCTCGGGATATCCCTT
>REDM01000084.1 GCA_007693485.1 Spirochaetaceae bacterium | reverse complement strand
CAGAGCAGCCGCTGGACGGGGAGGGGATGGGAACCCCGCCGCGCCTGCTGCCGCACGATGCCCGCGAGCGCGTGACCCAGCGGCTCTGCCGCTTCAAGAACTGCTACGCCGTCAACAACAACGGCGCTCGAAACGCAGCCCTCGAAGACGGCGTTACCCGGGCCCCGTGGGTGCTCCCGTGGGACGGGAACTGCATGCTCACTGCCGAGGGGTGGGAGAGCATCCGTACCGCCATCCTCGAACGCCCCTGGTATCCCTACTGGATCGTTCCCATGGCGCGCGTGAGAAGCATCACCGAACTGCGCCCCGGCGCCCCGCCACCTGCGGCAACCGAGGAGCCGCAGATCATCTTTCGCCGGGACGCCGGCGAACGCTTCAACCCCGACGCCTACTACGGACGCCGCCCCAAGGTGGAGCTGCTGTGGCGGCTCGGGGTGTCGGGTCCGTGGGATCACTGGTATCGCGAACCGTGGGACCTTCCCTATCCGCACTACGCGTCTGACGCCGGAGCGTGGCAGCGTGCCGGTTGGGTTGCCCGCCTTCCCTCCGGCAACGCTGCCGCGGAAGCCGGTCGCGGTAACCAGATTCGCCGCCGCTCCACCCGTGAAGAAGCGATCACCGCCTTCCTCCACCGCTGCGACCAGCGTTTTGGTACGCGGTACCCCATTCCCGCTCGCCGCGTGGCGGTTCACATCTCAACCGTTCACCACGCCACGGACCCCCGCATCCGGCTCAAGCAGCTGCGTGGTCTCCGGGAGCGCGGCTGGGAGGCGCACCTGGTAACCGCCGACCGTACGGCAGCTGCGTCCGGCGTGGCTGCCGATGGGGTGATCGTCCACCGCATCCGCCCGCTGCGCGGGGGCCGCCTCTGGCGTATGGTGATTACCGCGCCGCGGGCGATACTGCGGGCGCTGGCCGTACCGGCCGATATCTATCAGCTGCACGACCCGGAGCTCCTGCCTTGGGCGTGGCTCCTGCTCCTGCGCGGCGCTCCGGTCTTCTACGACATCCACGAAGACTACGCGCTCGCGGTGGCGCAGAAGCGTTACCTGCCGGGGCCGCTGCGCCGCCCGGCTGCGGCGATCGTGGCCGCGCTCGAGCGGGCGCTCAGCGTGCCGTTCTCCCTCCTGATCGCCGAGCGCTGTTACCGCGGGCGCTTCCCGCGGGCAATGGATCTGCTCAACTACCCCGAGCGCCGGCTCCTGGAGCTGGGGCCTGCGCACGATCCCGCGGCGCGCCACCTGCTCTACACCGGTAACGTCACCGAGGACCGCGGTGCCCTGCTCCTTGCCCGCCTGGTGGCCCACCTGCCCGAGGTGGAGGTGACGCTGGTGGGACGCTGCGATCCGCGCCTCGCCGAGCGGATGCGGCGGGTGGCCGGTGAGGGCGCCGGCAGGCTGCACCTGGTGGGGGAGGGGCGGTTTGTTCCGTTTGCTGAGATCTGCTCAGCGTATACCGGACGGAAATGGTCCGCCGGTATCGCGCTCATGCCCGACACGCCGCACTACCGGGACAAGGAACTCACCAAGTTCTTCGAGTACATGGCGGTAGGATTACCCATCATTGCCTCCGACGTCCCCGTATGGCGCCGGCTCATCGCCGACGGGGGGGTGGGAGTCTGCGTCCCGCCCGATGATCCTGCGGCCGTGGCCGCGGTACTGCGACGGTTGACGGCTCATCCCCACCTCGGCGAGCAGATGTCGCTTCGTGCGCAACACCTGGTGGAAAAACGATACCACTGGGACGGACAAGTCGATCGCCTTGTGATACGGTATATGCAGGTACTCCATGAAGCATGAGCTCGCTCAAAACAGCGCCCGCACTGAGCTGGACGGACTGGTCTCAGTGGTGACCGCGGTGCACAACGGGGAACGCTTCCTGTCCCGGGTGGTTGAGTCGGTTGCCGCGCAGACGGTAGCCGTGCTGGAGCACATCGTGATTGACGACGGCTCCCGCGACAATACCCCCACCATCCTGCGCCGGCTGCAGGAGCGCCACCCCCATCTGGTGGTGATCTCGCAGGCGCCCTCCGGTGCCGCCGCCGCGCGCAACCGCGGGATTGCCGCCGCGCGCGGCCGCTACATCGCCTTTCTGGATGCCGACGATCTCTGGCTGCCGCCCAAACTCGAGCACCAGCTCCGCGCCATGGAGGAGCACGGCTATCTGTTCACCTACGGCGACTACAACGAGGTTGACCACCATAGTCTCCAGGTGCGCAAGCGGGTTCGGGTTCCCGAGAGCGTCGGCCATCCCCAGCTGCTGCGCGGCTGTCCGGTCGGCTGCCTGACGGCTGCCTACAACCAGGAGGCGCTCGGCAAGCACTACATGCCCGTTGTCCGGTCGGGTCACGACTGGGGGCTCTGGCTCGAACTCACGCGCGACGGCCTGCGCGCCCACAAGTACCCGGGCGTCTGGGCCCACTACGCAAACGGCCACTCCTCGCTTTCCAGTCGCAAGATCCGCAAGGCGGTCAACATCTATCGCCTCTACCGCAACAGCGAAGGGCTCTCGCGCCCCCACGCCTTGCTGCGAACCGCTGAACACGTCGCCATGGCGCTGGCCAAACGCGCCCGACTCATCTATACCGCACGGAGAATTGCTCCATGAACACCAGCACGGCAGATTCCCCCGGGCTTCCACCCGTTGTTACCGTTTCAAGTGTGCACAAGCGCTATCGCCTTGGCGAACGCGTGGTTGACGCCCTGCGTGGGGTATCGCTCACCATCCCCGCGGGAACTATCTGTGCGATTGTCGGGCCGTCCGGCTCGGGAAAGAGCACCCTGCTCAACGTGATCGGACTGCTCGACACTCCCGACTCGGGCACCATTCGCCTGGAAGAGCGCGATGTCGCTTCCCTGAACCCAACCGAGGCTGCCCGCGTACGCCGCACGCGGCTGGGCTTCATCTTCCAGGATTTTAATCTTATTCCGGTGCTCTCGGCGTTTGAAAACGTGGAACTGCCCCTGCGCGTGGGCCAAAGCGCGAAGGCCGGCCGCCGCGAGTGGGTGATGTCTCTGCTGGACGCGGTTGGGCTTGCCGACCACTGGTCCCATCGTCCCGGGCAGCTCTCCGGCGGACAGCAGCAGCGGGTGGCCATCGCGCGCGCCCTCGTCAACCGGCCCGGCATTGTACTTGCCGATGAACCCACCGCCAACCTCGATTCTGCCACCGGTCATTCGATTCTGGAACTGATGCACCGGTTCAACCGCGAGCTTGGCACGACCTTCGTCTTCTCTACCCACGATCCTGCCGTTGAGGAGATGGCGCGCAGCGTTGTTCGCCTGCACGACGGGGTGGTGGCCGCCTGATGCTCTCCCTTGCCCTGCGCAACGTGGTTCGCCACGGCCGTCACACCGCGTTGCTCGCCGCGCTCTTCGCCCTGGCGTCCCTGCTCTTCATTGCCGGCAACAGCCTGCTCACCCACGCCAACCGCACCCTGCGGACGCTCTTTGTGCATACCATCACGGGAGACTTCGTAGTGGCGGCCCCGAGCGACGTTCCCACGAGCCTCTTTGGGGCCACAACTCCCTCGATTGGCGAACTGATCACCCTTCCGCTCCTGAGCCGGCTCCCTCTCCTGACCGCGGAACTCGGCGCACTCCCGGAAGTGGAGCGTGTCACTCCCCTGGTTTCGGGGGCCGCGGTGCTCGATCTTCCCGGCCGGCGACTCACCGTTCCGATCTTTGGCATTGAGCCGGCCGGCTACTTCGCGGCGCTGCCCGGTATCGAGGTGGTAGCCGGTCGGGCGCTGCAGCCGGGCGAGAGCGGCATCATGCTCACCGAGCGCCTCGTCCGACGCATCGAAGCCGAGACGGGTCGCGCGGTGAACCTTGGCGACGAGCTGCTTCTGACGGCCGCGCAGGGACAGCGGTTTCGCATTCGCTCCGCTGCGCTGGTGGGTCTCTTTCGCTATCCGGTCTCAATGGACTTCTCGGACGAGATCGCCCTGGTGGACGCTGCCACCGTCCTTGCCCTCAACGAGATCCAGCGGTTCACGCCGGAGACCAACGCTGATGCGGGGGGTGCCGCCGGTGCGCTCTCCGGCCCCACGACCATCGCCGACGTAGACGACCTCTTTGCCGACGTCGGCATCTCGGACGATGCCGTGGGGGAGGCGAACGGTCTCACCGTTGACGACGTGCTCGCCCGGGTGATGGGACCGGTGCCTCGTCCGACGTCCGGCGACGAGCCTGTTGGCACGTCCGTTCTCGCGCCCGCTGACGCGCCAATCCCGGTGGACGCCCACTTTCTCCTGGTCCGCGGCCGGGTGACCCCCGCGGTTCGGGATCGCGTGGCCACCCTGGGCGGAGAGATCCTGTCGTGGCGGCAGGCTGCAGGGCAGACCGCCCTGCTGGCCCTGCTGCTCCTGATTGCGTTCAACGGTGGGTTTGTCATTTTTCTGCTCGCGGTCAGTCTTGCCGCGGCCAACATCGTACTCATCTCCACCTACCGGCGTACCCGCGAGATCGCAACCCTGCGTGCCGTGGGTGCCGAGTTGCCGCTGGTACGGCGGATCTTTGTGCTGGAACACGCGGTAATCGGCGCAGCAGGGTGGCTGCTCGGTCTGGGCGGCACCGTGGTGCTGAGCCTTCTGCTGGCTCACCGCGAAATCCTGGTGGGAAACCGGCTGGTGGCCACGGTGATCGGCGGTCATCGGTTGCGGTTACCGGTTGATGCGGGCACGGTTGCCCTCTGTCTGCTGGTTGTGACCGCTATCGCGGCGGGGGCGGTGGCCGTACCACTGCGACAGGTCATTCGAAAGCCCATTGTCGAGGCGATTCGGGAGCGCTGATGGCTGCACTGTTTCAGATTGCGATGCGTTCGCTGCGGCGCCACCTTCGTCGCTACCTCTTTGTGCTGGTGGTACTGGCGCTGGGGTTTGCCTTTATCTCGGTGATGTCGGCACTGGCCGCGGGCATGGCACGCAGCGCGGAGAACGCCGCACTGCGCCACTACGCCGGTCACCTCTTCGTGATTGGGCGTGACAAGCAGGCAGGCTCGATCATGGTGGTCGACCACCCCAGGCAGGTCACCGACGCCATCGCGCGGTCCGGCCTGCCGGTCCAGCGGCTCTTGACCCGAACCCACGCATTCGACCGCTCCTCGCTCTTCTTCCACGGAGCCTCGGTGCGGCTGAAGGACCTCTTTGGCGTGGACTTCGCCGACGAGGCGTTTCTCTTCTCGGGCTTTGACTACATTGAGGGCGGCTTCGATCCCGGTTGGGACCGCGAAACGGTGGTGATCTCAGAGCCGGTTGCGCGCCGTCTGCGCGCCCGGGTGGGGGACCAGATCGTGCTGCGGGTACAGACCCGGGGTGGGCAGCTCGATACGCGCACCCTCGTTGTGCGGGCAATCACCGCTGATTCGAGTATCTTCGGTTTCGCGCGCGCCTACATGCACCGCGAAACCCTGACGAATCTGATGGAGCTCGCTCCGGCACAGTGGTCGGTGGCGGGGATCTTTCTCCCGTCGGTCCACGATGCCCCTTCCTGGGCACGGCGGCTTGAGGCGGAGCTCGCCGGCGAACTGCCCACCGCCGGCCCCATCGAGACCAAGGACGCGCTCACCAGCGCCATTCGTGAGCGCTGGCAGGGGGTGCGCTACTTCTCCGTGTCGCTTCCGGTCTACGTCTCGGAGGTCACCGACCTGCTCGCCGCCATGGAGCTTGCCTCGTGGCTGCTGCTGGTCATGATCATGCTGGTGGTACTGGCGGCCACGGTGGTGACCTATCGCGTGGTGCTGCACGACCGGGCACGGGAGATTGGTACCATGCTCGCGGTGGGGTTCCCCCGGCCCTGGGTTGTGGCGGCGCTGGCGGCGGAGGCGGCAATCCTGGTGGGGATCGCGGTGACCGCCGGCCTGCTCATCGCGGCAGGCATCTCTCAGGCCGCGTCACTGCTCTCGTTCGACTGGATCCCCGGTTTTGAGATATTCCTGGAAGAGGGGCGGCTTCGCGCCTGGTACCGACCCGCGACCGTGCTTCGCAACGCCGCGGTGGTGTTGGGCGTGGTGGGAACGGTGCTCTGCGTCATGGTGGTTTCCACCGTCCATCGCACCATTCCCGCCCTCATCAAAGGAGAGACTACGTGAACATGACGATGCAAAAGTGCGCCCCGTCAGGCGGCCCGTCGCGCACCCCGATGACCGTCGCGTTCCTCGCGGCGCTTGTCGTCCTGCTGCTTCCCGCTCCGGCGGCGGCCTCCCAGGCGCGCGATCTCGAGCGGCTGCGGAGGGCGGACGCGGCGTGGAGCTACCTCGACAGCGACTTCTCAGCCGAGTACCACATCGTCCAGGACGTGCCGGGCAGGGGACGCTCTACCACCGTTGCCGCAGTGTTCCGCCGCGATCGTCAGGACATCTACACCATTGTGATTCTCGAACCCGAGGCCGATCGCGGTCAGGGCTACCTGAAGCAGGGCGATACGCTCTGGATCTACGACCCGGTGGGCGCGCGATTCAACGTTACCAGCTCGCGCGAACGGTTTCAGAACACCAACGCGCGAAACTCCGATTTCACGCAGTCCACACTGGCGGAGGACTATCGAATTGTCGGGGTGACTCCAACCCAGCTCGGCCGCCACGCGGCCTACCTCTACGATCTGGAGTCCGACCGTGATGGGGTCACCTTTCCCATCATGCGCGCGTGGATCACCGACGACGGACGAATCCTGAAAACCGAAGACTTCAGCCGCTCAGGCCAGCTGATGCGCACCACCGCCATTCCCGACTACCAGCAGGTGGCGGGTCGGCTCATTCCGCAGCGGATCTTCATCATCGACGCCCTCGAAGGCGCCATGATCGACGGCCGGTTTGTGAACGAACGCACCATCATCACGGTGACCCGCCCCTCCTTTCAGCCGGTTCCCAATTCGGTCTTTTCCAAGTCATTCCTGGAACGGATACGCCGATGAGTCGTGCTCTCGCCGGTCTTCTGCTCGCCTTCCTCCTGCTTCCGGCGGCGGGTACCGCAACGCTCTGGGCGCAGGTACCCGATTCGGCCGATCAGCCGCTGGACATCGACAGCCTCTTCGAGTTTGACCAGCCCGACGATCCGGCTGGGGACTCTCCCGCACCCGGTTCGCCCGACTCCACAACTTCCCCCCCGACGGGCACGCTGCCGCCCGCCCTGCAACGCGTGCAGGATGTGGATCCGGTTCGCCTTCGGGGTAACTTCCGCTTTGTGCTCGGGTACTCCACCGGGCTCACGCAGCCGCTGGGGGAGGGGGGAGAGCGGCAGGACCTCGCCGTCGTGGAACTGCGCTCGGGGCTGGATCTGCTGTTCACCGTCTCACCTCAGCTCAGCATCAGCCAGCGGATGCGGTTCGAGTATCCCAAATACGAGCTGAAGGTCACCGAGCTCGCCATGGACTACGCGATCGAGGACGCCGTCTTTCTGACACTCGGCCTCAAGCGCATCAACTGGAGCCGCTCCCCCAACTTTCCGCTGACCAACATCATTCACCGCCGCGCCGACAAGCCGCTGACAGCCCCACGAGATTACAGCACCATCATTGGGCGCACCGTCATCCCCATCGGGATCGGGGGACTGGAGTTGCTGGTGCAGAACAAGGACGAGTACCAGGAACCTCCCGGCACCACCCCGCAACCCGATCGCATGGGCTACGGCGCGAAGTTCAACTACGCGAGCCGGCGCCTCGACCTGGACGTGGGCGGCTACTACCAGAGCGGTCTCGCCGCGCGTGGCTTTGTCTCCGGCTCCACCACGCTCACCGACCGAATCGAGCTCTACGGGCAGGGACTTGTCTCCGAGGCACGGCTTCGCCGCGACGATACGCGTCTGCGAACCGATGGAAAGGCAGAGACCATCCGCGGCCGCATCATCGCCGACAATCCGCTCGACTTCTCCCTGGGGGCAGGGACGGTGGTGTCGTTTCTCTCCGGTGCACTGGAGCTCAACGGCGAGTACCTCTACCACGGCGAAGAGAGCGAGAACCGCGTGGACGGCTCCACCTTCCCCCTCTACTGGGGACACAATTTCGCGGCCAACGTCGACTATCGCATTCCCGATACCCCGTTCCGGCTGCGCATGGGATACCGCTACAACCCGTCGCTGGATACCGGGTTCTTCGTTCCCCGGGTGACCGTGACGCCGTATCGGCACCTGACACTCGATCTCATCGGCGGTATGTTCTTTGGCGCGGCCGGCGGCTACCGCGCCGCAAACCCCGACGACGCCAAACGGCCGGCCTTCCTGACGCTGGCGGCAACCGTCAGCGGGAGAATATGATGCGGATGCGTCGCCGTTGCTGCGCGGTGTCGTCCCACCGGCGCGGCGCGCGGCTGACACGCGTTCTGCTGGTCGCGCTGCTGCTGGGCGTCACCGGAACCCGGGCCGCGTGGGCGCAGGACGCGCGGATTTCCTCGGACCGGCTCTCCGCGCTGGTGCCCGGTCTCACGGCGGCAGAGCGGAGCCGGCTGCGGGAGCAGGGTATGCTGCGCCTCCACGCCGAACAGCAGGGGCTCCCGTTTCGCTATCTTCCGCGGGTCGACACCGCGGCCACGGTTCGTGAGGGCTTCGCGTCAATGCGCCCGACGGTGGTCAACGAGGTGCTCTACCTGTTGCCCGGCCCGACGCGAAGCGACGGTTCCGCGTTTGCGAGCAGGAGTGAACTGCTGCTCTCACTGGGGAATACGCTCCGCGCGGTCAGTACGCTGTCGGGAATTCTCTACGGCACCAACGTCGTCAGCGTCCTCTTTGAAGACGTCTACGCGATCGACTCGCTGCAGTCTCGCCGGCGCCTTCCCGATCCCGTGGTCGCTTCGCTCCCTCGCGAGAGTACGACGCTGATTCACCTCGTTGACTCGAATTTTGGGACAAGCTATTTCTCCGCTCGCTACACGGCTGCCGGTGACTCGGTTGGTATGGCGATGACCAATGCGCGCAATTTGAGTTACGGTCCGATCCCCCTGGTGGGTCCACAGCGTCTACGGTTTCAGCTCCTGGCCGTTCCGGTTGACGAAGCGCTCCTGCTCTACGGCGTGGTCGCTCTGGAAACCGCCCCGATGCTGTGGCGCATGGTGGACCTCTCGGCCGCCTTTGAGCGGCGCATCCGCGCCCTCGCAGACTGGTTTGTCCAGCAGACCTACCCCACCTCCAACCCGCCCCCCGCGCCAACACATTGACATTCGGCACAACCCGCCTCTCACTTCCGGTACGACTCCAAGGGCACTGTGACTTCCTGCACATTTTCGCGGTGTTCATTTCTCACCGGCACGCCTCGCTCTTCTAAATTTATACCCAGCATACCTTTATTCTCTGTGCTGAATCCGAGTCTTTTGGATCGGTTTTTGCTTATGGTTTAGCCGACACCCAGGTTCCGTTCCCTGCGTGTCGGGGAGTACACGCCGTCGTGATGATCCTTGCAGCCGGTGCCGCATTTCTTGGTAACCTGATACTGATCCCGCTGATCCTGCGATTCGTTCGTTGGCGTCGCTGGTACGACCCCACGGATCACCGCAAGAGTCACGATGGCGACATATCCGCGATGGGTGGGATCGGTATCTTTTTCTCGGTTCTTCTGGCCGCGATGACGACGTTTCTGGTCTTTGGCGTTTCGCTGGGAAACGGAAGCAGATGGTCGTACGCTGCGTTGGCGGCGGGCGCAACAATCATGCATCTCTCCGGGGTAATCGATGACCTGGTCAATCTTCGGGCGCTTCGCAAACTCGTGCTCCAGGTTGTCGCTTCGGCGGTGGCCATTGCCGGCGGCTGGGTCATTCCCGGCGTTGCCTGCCCGATCACCGGAATCGAGCTTGCATTCGGTGCCTTTGCCGTTCCGGCGACGCTGTTCTGGATTGTTGGCATTTCCAACGCAATGAACCTGATCGATGGCATCGATGGAAGCGCCGCCGTCATCGCGCTGTGTGCGTCGCTGTCGTTTGCGGCGCTCGCGCTGTTCGGGGGGGCCGACTCCGCGGCGATCGTTGCGCTCGCGCTCGCGGGGGCGACAGCGGCATTTCTCGTCTTCAACGCGCCGCCTGCCCGCATCTTCATGGGTGACGGTGGAAGTCTATTCGTGGGTTTCAGCCTGGCATTGCTTGCGATCGGCGTCCCGGTAAGCGAAACCCGCATGGTGTCGATTGCGGTACCGGTTGTGCTCCTGGCGGTGCCCATTCTGGACACCGCCGTGGCCATCGGGCGTCGCCTCATGCGCAGGCTTCCGATCCACACCCCCGACCGCGAACACCTTCACCACAAACTGCTTGCTACCACCAGGTGCGGTCGCCGCTCTCTGATCGTTCTTGCGGGGCTGAATGTCCTGCTGGCAATCGCGGCGACCAGTTATGGGGTTGCTTCCGGTGTCTGGGCCGTATTGCTGGTACTGACTGCACTTGCGGCTGCCGGAATCACGTACGCGCACGTTCACCACCTCTGGTCAGCACGCGCTGCGGACTCCTCGCGAGAAAACCAGAAGCTTCAATCCGCCTCAGTCGGTAGTGGCAAGTGCGCCACCTTCCGGTAAGCGCCAGCGGTAACGCGCCCCGAGTGCCAGCGAGAACAGCAACCGGCTGCGATCGCTCGGCCGGTAGATCCACGGTTCCTCCGCATCCTCTGACGGATCGTCGCGATCGGGTACCGGCACCAGCTGCAACTCGTTGAATACCGCCCCAATTCCCGCCCGCGCCGAAAACTCCCACGGACCAACCGATCGTCCGATCTGTGTCTCCAGCCGCACGGTGTGCTCAAGTGGACGCTCGTCCAGCAGGGGAAACAGGCGACGGTCACCGAGCCGACCCGGCCAGGTTCGCTCCTCGTGCCACGGGTTTGCCGGTGACTTGGAACCGGAGATCACATACTCAAGCGACGCTGCCACCCGGTATCCATTGAGGGTTGCATCGTAGGTGGTCATGAACGCCAGGTTGTTCTCTCCGTACTGATACCCGATGTAGTTGTCTCGGTAGTCGATCGCGCGCAGCCCCCCGTCAAACAGGTAGTGAACAGCCGGGAAGTAGGTGTACTCGTACCGCTTGGTGCTGTAGCTCTGGCTGGTAGCCGTGGTTGCCGCAAAGGTGTACTTGAGCGCACCCGCATGGAAGACCCCGATGCGACCAATGTCGAAATCCCGCGTCCCGCCGAGCGACCATGCCCATTTGTTGGGATGCGACAGATCGTGATCGGGCGTCAGGAAGTTGAGGTTGATATCGCCCATCAGAAACTGAAGGTAGGCGTAACTCTCCGGGCCCGTGCGCTCCACAAAAAAGCCCATGTGGCTGTTCTCATCGTCTCGCTGCGTCCACGGCTTGCCGGGCGTGCTGTTGACCAGTTGCGTGAAGTACATCGGCAGAGGGCTGAAGAAGTACTCCGGGTAGAACGACTGGTTGAGATAGACCACCGATTCCTGGAAGCCAAAGCGCCAGTCACCAATCCGCACGCCGTACACCTTGTAGTTTGCCCCTCGATCCAGGGGGCGAAACCAGACGGGATTGTCGTCGAGTGGCGTCCAGGGAGCGTCCTCCCGGTCGGGATCGAAGATCGGCGGGCTCGAAGGATACCCAGGATAGGCGTAGATCAGCTCGGGGGTGCGGTACCAGAGTGAGTTCTGATTGAGCTTGATCCAGCGGCTCTCGTAGAAGAAGAGCCGGTTTTCGTATCGAATCCGCACAATCGGGGCCGAGATGTCGTGCGATGAAATGAACAGCGAGTAGGGCGACGCAACCTCGTCGCGATGGAATGCTCGGCCTGCCTGAATCAGAAAGGGGGGCGCGGTGACCGCTATCACTCCCTGCCGCAGATCGAAGTAGTGCCCCAGCAGGTAGGGTTCTTCCGGCTCATATCTGCCGTCATTGGTGAGCGCGAGATCAAAGAAGACCTGAAAAAACGTGCTCTGATAGCCGGCCGCGAACCCGATCGTGTCGAAGAGCCGGTCCTGGGTGGCGGTCAGCTCCGTGTACGGGGAGAGGGTGATGGTCTCGGGATCATGATCATGATCCCAATCGACGGTTCCCGTCGGTTGGCCGAATGACCAAACGGCCAGCAGACCGTAACAGAGAGCCGCGGAAACCTGGACGATTGTGCGTTGCATTACGCAATCATACTTGGGCTTATCCAGTCTGTCACCTGCGTGACGAACGATCCTGCGACTGCGGAAGGGGAGGAGAGGGCGGAATCGGACTCCACTCCGCCGCGTCAATAAACCCGGCCTTCATGGCAAACCGGAAGAGATCGGTCATGTCGTGAAAGCCCATTTTTCGCATCAGGTTGGTCTTGTGAACGTCCACGGTTGAGCGCGCGATGTCGAGTGAGTAGGCGATCTCTTTGGGGCTCTTGGCCTCCGCGAGCAGGAGCAGGACCTCGCGTTCCCGTGGCGTGAGCGATCCGTAGCGCTCGTCGCCAAGGGCGGCCGGTTCCGGAGTGGGGTCGCTGACGAGTCGCTCGAGCAGCCGGTCGGAGACGTCGCGGCTGAAGTACCATTCGCCGTCGTGGACGCGCGTCACCGCCTTGACGATATCTGCCGACGATGCGCCCTTGGTGATGACCGACGCGGCGCCCTCGGCAACGGCGGCGCGCACGGTGGCGAGGGCGGCAGTCATGCTCAGCGCTACCACCCGGCATTCCGGAACGGCAGCGCGAATCTCGGAGATCATGCGCATCCCGCGATCACCGGGCAGCGACAGATCCAGCAGGACGATGTCCGGGTTGGCCGCGGTGATCGCCGGAACCGTGTCATCGCCTCCGTCGGTCTGCCCCACCACGTCGATTTCCGCGTGCGACGCGACGATGGCGCAGACGCCCTGACGGAAGAGCGGGTGATCGTCAATGATGAATAAAGATATTTTATTTTTTGGCATCAATAGCGTTAATTATACCTCAGCTCGCGCGAAAGCGCAACAGTCAGGTTTATGCACTTGCGCTATGGGTGCGGATCCGGTGCCCGTTTGCCTCGACGGGACACGTGGGCGCGGGCGGGGTCGAGTTCTCCGTTCCACC
>REDM01000014.1 GCA_007693485.1 Spirochaetaceae bacterium | reverse complement strand
GTTGGTGAAGGTGCGGTTGTACCGAATCTCAATGTTGAGCGCACCCGCGTCAAAGCGGTGCTCGTATCCGGCACCCAGCGTACCGGTGAAGACGAACCGGTTGTCCGGGATCTCGCTCGCGCTGACGGAGAACCCACCGCCGCGTTCACGGTACTCGATGTCGCCCAGAAGAAACGCCGGGGTTGGCCCGATGAGGGCGTAGAGCGATCCGTCCGGGCCCACGGGCGTCTTTGGCTTGAGCAGGAGCGGAATCTTCAGTGCGGTCGCGGTGACCGTTCCTTCAACGTTAATTCCGAAGGCACGGTACTTATACGCGCCACCGATGTTTCCAATCAACAGTTCGGGTTGCACGGAGAGATTGGGTCCAACTGGAATCTCCACAAATACCCCACCGATAAAGCCCACGCGGGAGTCGTTGCTGACGGAGGTGATGTCCGGATCAAGGGAGAGAAAGTCCAGGGCGTCGGTCCAGTCCGATCCGCTGAACCAGCCGATGTTCAATGCGGCCTTCACCCCGAGCCGCAGATCCTGAGCGTCCGCGGGCTGTGGGGCAAGGATACCGGCCGCAGACAGTGCCAGAACGGCGAGTAGTGCAGAAAAACGAAATCCAATGCGATCGATCATGCTGATCCTCCTGGTCGAGATACCCATGGCAACGCAAATTACGCGCCAACCTCGTGACCCTGGATACACACCATGGTCTTCTCCCGATACAACCAAGAGATACAGAGATGCGGCGTAGCGAATCGGCATCTCGGCGCAGGGACCATCGTCACAGATCTGACGTGATGCGGAACCGTCGTTCCGTGAAATCGGAACCTGAGTCACACCCTGGGTTTGGACCAGCGCGGGCAGATTCGGCCTCATCCGGCATGCCTGCGGATAAACGGTAGCCGGAGAACGAGTTGCGGCACTGCGGCCGGGTCTGTCTTCGCGGCGCACTCATGGCATCGTTTTTGCAATGCATCGGTATGTCGGCGTACAATAGTGGCATCATGAACCGCCAACTCCGTGTGCTGTTATCCTTTGTGGGTTTGCGCGATCCGTTTCCCGAGGGGAGCGAAGAACACGGCCCGTTGCTCTCGCTGCTTGAGACGGTGCCGTTTGACCGGGTAGTGCTGTTCTGCACCGGCAGTCGGTTCCTGGAGCGGGCGAGGAGCGTGCAGGAGATCGTGACCGCGCGCGACGAGGCCGTTACGTTCTCGTTCGTGAATCTGGAACTCGAATCGGTGGTTGATTACGAGGAGATCTATCTGGCGCTGCGCAATGCGACCGGGAGGCTTCTGGAGTCAATCGCGCATCAGTCTCCCGAGATATCGGTGCTGCTCGATCCCGGGACCCCGCAGATGCAGACCAGCTGGTTTCTGCTGGTGCGCTCGGGACAGCTCGATGCGGCCCTGCTGCAGGGCGTACCGCCTCGTTTCGCCGCCGGGGTCTACAAGGTGAAGGAGGTAAAACTCACCGAGACCGCCCTGCCCGAGGTGCGCATTTCCGGTTCCCGGCAGGAAGCAGCGTCGGCAGCGCCCGCGCCGAAACAGCCGGCAGTGCCGGCCGGCAACCGCGGGGAGCCGTGGATCAACCGCCGGGGTCCCCTCATCGTCGGCGATGCGCCGGTATTCGTGCAGATGATCGATGCCACACAGCGGGTAGCACGCTACGATGTGTCGGTTTTGATTCGCGGCGAGACCGGCTCCGGGAAGGGGATCATTGCCCGGCTGATCCACCAGCAGAGCGGCCGGGCTGACGGGCCCTTTCTGTCTCTGAACTGCTCGGCGATCAGCGCGAGCCTCGCCGAGAGCGAACTGTTCGGCCACGCGAAAGGCGCCTTCACCGGAGCAACCACCGACCGGCTTGGGCAGTTTCGCGCCGCCGAGGGTGGGACGGTCTTTCTGGATGAGATCGGCGATCTGCCGATGGACCTGCAGCCCAAGCTGCTTCGGGTTCTTGAAGAGAAGGTCGTGACACCGGTCGGAGAGGATCGGGTCTTTCCCGTTGATGTACGGATCATCGCGGCTACCAACCGTGACCTCGAGGCCATGATTGAGAACGGTGGCTTCCGTCGGGACCTCTACGAGCGGCTCAACCAGACAACCATCGAGCTGCCGCCACTGCGCGAACGCACCGAAGACATTCCCGCGTTGACCGAAAAGTTCCTGGCCGACTGGAACAGTCGGTACCACGAATCCAAGTCGCTGTCGGCCGAGGTTGTCGAGCAGTTTCGCGCCTACCCGTGGCCGGGAAACGTTCGGGAGCTGGAAAACGCGGTGATCGCGATGTGTGCCGCGAGTCGCGGCGATATCGCGACCACTGCGGTGCTTCCCGCTGCGTTGGCGGCGTACGCGCGCTCGCACGGCAGCGGGAGCGGCGGCGACACGTCCCGACGCATTGAAATTCCTGCAGACGGGCTGAACATCCGGGTGATGCTGGCCGAGATCGAGCGCGCATACTACGAGAACGCGCTTCAACGCACCGGCGGGAACGCCGAGCGCGCCGCCGCCCTCCTTGGAATCAGCGGTCACGCCTTCCGCAAGGCGATGCGCGAGCGGTTTGGGGCGGACGAGGGATGACGGGATTCTGGCGGTTTGTGGTAATGCGTGGTATCGTGGC
>REDM01000086.1 GCA_007693485.1 Spirochaetaceae bacterium | reverse complement strand
GGTCAGCCTCGGCCACATCGGTAATCCCGGGGAGGGCGGCGGGCGCGATCAGCGAGCCCCAGATGAAGGGGATGATGTAGAAGAAAAGTCCACCAAAGATGAACACCAGAATCGGGAACCACTTGAAGAGGGTCTTGTCGCGCGCGGTCATCGCCCCGATGATCACGTGTGGCCACGAGAAAGCGAGCAGCCCGACAATGAAGGTGCCGATGACCAGCACCGGAGTGTAGACCCCCAGAGGGCCCGGGGTGCTGAGCTTTGCCGGTTCACTGGCGAGGATGATCTGCGCCGCTTCCACCACTCCGCCGTTGGGAAAGACCACCGCGATGACCCAGAAGAGCGAGCCGAGCAGGGCGGTTATGTAGACCACGCCCAGAAAGATGTTCACCCACGCAACGATGCGCATGCCGCCCAGGATCACCAGGATAATCAGCAACACCGCGGTGTAGGTGGCGCCCACCCAGACCGGCATACCGGTCAGCGCTTCAAAGCCCCGCCCAACGCCCAGCGGCTGGATGCCGACGTAGGGAACGATGAAGGCAAGGATGGTGGCCGACAGAATGACGCGCAGCGCCTTGGATTCGTAGCGCTCGGCCAGCGCCTCTACGGGCGACAGGAATCGGTTGATCTTGGCAAGGGCCCAGAGCCGCGGTCCCAGGAACATGTAGAGCCCGGCAAATCCGGCAACCGAGCCCCAGATGAAGAAGACGTATCCCGGACCGTGCAGGTAGAGCACTCCAGGAAACCCGTAGAAGGTCCAGCTCGACGAAATGGCGAACAGGACGAAAAAGAACATCACAACCAGGCCGATCGTACGGCCGCCGAGCATGAAGTCTTCCGCCGTCTTGGCCGAAATACGGTATCCGTACGCAGCCATGCCGATGATGATGAGACTAAATACTCCGAGCGCAATAAAGTCAAACACTCGATTCTCCTTGCGGTGGGTACCGGGTCAGCGGTATGGCCAGAATTTCAAGAAATAGATGAGATAGGCGATGAGCCAGACGATCACAAAGACCACACCCATTGCCAGCGGCATGGTCATCCAACCAAAGACAAGAATCGGTACTCCGTCGGCCGGGGTGTCCAGCGCGCCCATGCCAACTGCTACCGCCATGATCACGATTGAGAGCAGCAGGATGAGCAGATAGATCTTACCCGGGGTGTGAGCGAGGATTTCACGCATTGTGTAGGGCCTCCTGATGTGTCTGATCGAACACCGTGAAACGATAAACTACGGCAATCGCAATGTCAAGAAAAATTCGGCCGTTAACCGACTGGAGTTTTCGTCCGCGGCAGATGCGGTGCGAAGAAATGGGCGGAAGATGAGCGGCAAAAAAAAGGCGCCCGGAGGCGCCTTGCGTGATGTCACTGGTGTTCACGGGCGGCTTCGCTTGAAGTCGCCCGATTGCACCGATCGTTTAGTCCGGTCGCCGGTCGAGCCAGAACTCAACGCGGCGGTTTTTCCAGGTGTTCTCGTGGTCACTGAACTGCACCTCAGGACGAGCCCCCCCGATTCCCACTGCACGCATGGTGGTCAGTTCTACACCGAGAATGGCAAGCGCTTCCCGAACGGTGCGGGCGCGGTCGCGGGACAGCGGAATGAGGGTTCCCTGCTGTTCCTGGTTGCGCAGCACCGGATCGAAGTAGAGCACGTGGTTGGCGTGACCCTCGACCAGGATGGTGTGGTTGTCAAAGCGCTGCAACACTTCGGCCACGCGGCGCAGGATGCGCAGATTCTCGCGCAGCTGCTCGTTCTCCACCTGAAAGAGGTTTGCCGTGTTGGGCCGGAAGTGGATGCTCGGAACCACGATGCGGTATCGGTCTCCGACGCGCAACACCAGGACGTCAATTTCTACGCTTCGCTGGACCGACGCGCTGTTGAGCGCGAGGTCGCGGGCGGTGAAGACCACGGTGTACCGGGATGCCGACTGGACCCGTTCGCCGGTGTCTGAGGTGCCGTCCCAGCGGATGGTTGCCGGGGGATTCCCGGTGCCGCGGAAGGTGCGGAAGCCGTTGCCCCGCGGATCCCTGATCACCAGGTCCCAGTCGCCGATGCCCGAGAGGGCGTCCCGCGCGCTCAGGCGGAAGGTGACGTCATCGTTTTGGCCGTCCCCGTCGGGTGCAAATCGCTCGGCGCTCAGCTGGAGGTCAACCGTCGGTGGGGTAGTGTCCACGAAGATTGTTTCAGCGAACCGGCCTTCAAGACTTCCGCCCTGCTCGAACTCGACCCGCGCGTGCGCGGTGTAACGACCTTCAACCACCTCGCCTTGAGCGTTGCGTCCGTCCCAGATTGCTGACCGTGGTGCGGGACCGGTTCCCTCTGCAGAAACCACGACCCGGTTCTGTGCGTCACGAATCTCTCCGACCCATCGGGCTACGGCTCCCTGACCGGCAACCTCGATGCTGAACTCAATGGTGTCCCGCACGCCGTCACCGGTGGGGGATATCGCGTTATAGGGTGCGGTGATGGTAATTCCCACGCCCAGGATGGTCAGCTGAATCGGGTCGGCGGTTGCGGTGGGCTGGTTGCCGTTTTCATAGAAGACCGTGAGCTCGGCGGTGTAGATGCCCTCCGGCAGCAGCTGTCCGGCGTTGTTGCGACCGTTCCAGACAAACTCTGGAAAGCCCCCTCGCTGGTCCACCGCTCGGGCAACGCGCCCCTGTGCGTCGCGGATTTCCAGTCGCATGCGCTCGATGCTGTCTTCTACCTCGAGTACCGGCGTGAACGTAACCGAATCGTTCGGACCGATGAAGTCGGGGGTGAACTCGGTTCGGTCGGTCTGCAACGCAATTGGTGTGGATCGGGTGTCCCGTCGCAGGGTGACCCGGTTTGATTCCCCGCGGTTTCCCGCGGAGTCGGTGGCGAAGATGTAACCGGTGTAGGTTCCGTCGGGGATGAAGTTACCCTCAAGGTCGGTTCCATCCCACTCGAAGGGGAGAATTGACTCATCGATGCCCAGTTGAAGTGCCAAAGGGTAGAGCGGCTCCTCGATGCGCAGGCCCGGTGCGGTGACTACGCCGGTCCACTCCACGTCCTGGTCCCAGGTCGCGTCAATTGTTGTAGTTGGACGTGTCTCGCCGCCGAAGACCGGCGGATCAACCGAGATTCGCGCCCGGGGCGCAACGGTGTCAATCTCTATGCGCACCGGAGCAGCGGCGGATTCCACGCCGTTCGCGAAGCGTGCGGTAAACGTCACGCGGTAGATCCCGTCTGCGACCCGGCGACCCTGGTTGTCCATTCCGTCAAAAACCAGCTCGGACGGTACTTCGCCTTCACCGCTGAAGGTCCGTACCGGAGCTGCGGGGCGGGCGTCGGGCGCTACGGCGATGGTCCATCGCTCCACGTCCACCAGCGTGGCGACCTCTGGGAGGAGGGTGGTGGTGCCGAAAGGACTCGCGGTTCCTGGTGAGAAGATGGTTCGCGTGGCGCGCACCAGCAGGTCGCCCGCTTCGGTGCTCAGGGTAATGCGATCGATTCCTCGACGGGTCACGTTCCCCGCGCGGTCGGTCCCGATCAGTTCGTAGGTGAAGATGCCGTCGGGCAGGATGGTTCCCGCCTCGTCCCGGCCGTCCCACTCAACGTTCTCCGGAATCATATCGCCCTCGGGGCGTTGCCGGGTTGGGTTGCGCGGATCGTATTGCACGGGATTCACCCAGCGAAACTCGCGAACCACCCGTCCGCCGGCGTCGGTGATGCGGCCGACCCAGGAAACCTCGCGCGAGCCGCGCTGGCGGATCGGCAGGGTATCGCGAATGCCGGAGTCATCCGGAGAAAAGATGGTGAACTCGGCTTCGAGGAGTTCGATGACCGGCGCGGTGTTATCGACCGTGACGTTCATCGGCGGTGTGCGCGCGACGTTTCCTTCGCTGTCCCGGACGGTGAGCTGATAGATATAGTCACCGTCTTCGACGAAGGTGCCGTCCTGATCCACGCCGGGCCACGCAAGACGCGCGAGGATATCGAGATCAATCCCCGGCTCTTCTCCGATGTTGAACAGCCGGCCGAAGAAGCCGCGCCGTTCCGTTACCTCTTCCGATCGCGACCAGACCGACTGGCCCGCGGAGTCGTACACTCGCAACTCGTAGCTGCGAATGACCGCGTTGGTCGGCGGGACAATTGTGGGCTGGAGCACCAGCTCAGTGTTTCCCGAGGCGGGATTCTGCGGTGCGATGAAGACGCGCGGCAACCGTTCGATGTCGAGCCGGGTCTCTTCCTGCTCGCGCTGGCCGCCCGCGGTAAGCGGGAAGGCAATCAGCAGGAGCAGGAGCCCGACGACCACTTTCTGTCTGTTCTTCATATTGACTCCATGTCTGTGGACGCGAAAACTATCGACCATAGTATACCCGACTTTTGGATAATGCTCAAACGTCACAAGATGTGTTTCAGAAATTTCCTGGTGCGCTCTTCGCGTGGTGTGTCAAACAGCTGAGCCGGGGGGCCGTGCTCGATGATCTGGCCCTCATCCATGAATACCACCCGATCGGCCGCAGCGCGGGCAAATCCCATCTCGTGAGAAACCACCAGCATGGTCATTCCGTCGCGCGCGAGGTCGAGCATGACATCGAGTACTTCCTTGATCATTTCCGGGTCGAGGGCGCTTGTGGGTTCGTCAAACAGCATCACCTTGGGGTTCATGGCAAGGGCGCGCGCAATGGCAACCCGCTGCTGCTGGCCGCCGGAGAGCTGACCGGGATAGGCGTTCTCCTTGTCCGCGAGACCGACCCTGGCAAGCAGGGCGCGTGCCCGGGGAAAGACCTCGTCGCGATGCTGTTTCTTGACCGTCGTCGGGCCCAGCATGATGTTCTGGATCGCCGAAAGGTGTGGGAAGAGGTTGAAACTCTGAAATACCATGCCGACCTCTTCGCGGATTCGGCGGATGTCGCCGCGCTGGTCGGTCACCTCGTCCTCGTCCACCCAGATCGACCCGGAGGTAAGCGTCTCGAGCCGGTTCACGGAGCGCAGCAGGGTACTTTTGCCGCTTCCTGAGGGGCCGATGATGAGCACCACCTCTCCGGCTGCTACGTCAAGACTGACGTCTCGCAGCGCCTGGATCTCGGCGTGTCGGCCAAAGAGTTTGGTAGCGTTGGTGATGCGCACCCGCGGCCGGACGTATCCGGGTGCCGGTGCGTTGGAATCCGTGCGGTTAGCGTCCATTGCGTTCCAACCTCTCTTCCATGATGCTCACCAGCTTTGAAAAGAAGAGCGTCATGACCAGGTAGATGAGCGCGATAATCGTGTAGGTCTCAAAGTAGCGAAAGGTTGTGGCCGCGTATTCGCGTCCGCGACGCAGCAGGTCCGAGACCGCCAGGATCGAGACCAGTGAACTGTCCTTGAGCAGGGCGATGAACTCGTTGCCGATAGGTGGCAGCACCATGCGCAGCGTCTGCGGAAGAATCACCTTACGCATCGCCTGACTGCGAGAGAGCCCCAGCGCGAGCGCGGCCTCCATCTGTCCCTTGGGGATCGCAAGAATACCGGCTCGGAAGATCTCTCCCATGTAGGCGCCGTAACAGACGCTCATGGCGATGACAGCGGCCCCCATCCGGGGAACGATGACAAACTGGCCGAGCGCGAAGTAGATGTAGAAGAGCTGAACCAGGAGCGGAATCCCGCGAATCACCTCAACGTACACCGTTGCAATGCGGTTTATGATGGTGATCCGGGAAACCCTGCCCAGACCGGTGAACAGCCCGATGATCAGCGCAAAGACAATCGAGACAACGGTAACCTGAAAGGTGGTAAGGATTCCGTCGGGAACAAAGCGCAGAATGTCCAGGTAGGGGGTGGGGGAGATCACCGGGAAGAGGACCAGAAGGGTGATCGCGCCGAAAAACGAAATACGCCAGGCGGAGAAGAGGTCCTTCTCCGCCCGGTCGGGGATCAGCGCACCGTCGGAGACGGTGATCTGAACCGATGGTTTCTTGTCTACCGAAGCCACTGGTCTTCCAGCGCGGCAACCCGACCGGAGTCGAGCAGCGTCTGCAGGGCTGCATTGAGGCGGTCAAGCAGGGCGCTGTTCCCCTTCTGAACGGCGATGCCGTAGAACTCCTGGGTGAAGGGTTCGCCTACGATCTTGAGCCGCCCCCGGTAGTTCTCGTTCTGCAGCACAAAGTCCGCCGCGATGGGGGTATCGGCGACCACGCCGTCGATCCGGCCAAGGGCGAGATCTTCGATCGCGAGGCCGAGTTCATCGTAGCTGCGCAGCTCTACTCCGGAAACGGCCTGAATTTCAAAGGCGCCCGTTGTGCCGATCTGGGCTCCCGCCGTTCGGCCACGGAGGTCGGCGAGCGTCGTAACGCCGGTCTCGTTCTCGCGAACGATCAGGACCTGTCCTGCGTTGATGTAGGGGATCGAGAAATCCATGGTCTGGCGGCGCTCCTCGGTGATGGTCACCGAAGAGATGATCGCGTCGTACTGACGGGCTGCCAGTCCGGCGAAGATTCCGTCCCACGCGGTGTTGCGGAACTCAACCTCAAGGCCCGCCTCCTCGGCAATCATGCGCATGAGATCGATGTCAAACCCCACCAGTTCACGTTGTTCGTTGATGAACTGCATCGGGGGCCAGGTTGCATCGGTGGCTACCACGATCCGGTTGGGATCGGCGGCCTGCCGCTGTCCGCCGGCAACCGCAAATCCCGCTATGAGGGTAAGTACCAACAGTGTAATTCCGAGTCGTTTCATTGTCTTCTCCTTTTTTTCGTATGCGAGCGGTGTTCCGATTCATCGTGCATGATGAACCGCCCGTAATGTAATGGATATGCACCGGTTGATCAAGGTTTGCCAGGATTTCGCCTCTTGACAGAGCGGGGGTAAAGATAGATGATGGATAGTGCCGACACTAAGAATGGTAGTATTATGCACGAACTGACACAGACAGGACCACACCGTGCCGCGCTGGCTCCGCTCCTCGGGTAACTCACGGCGTTTCGTCCCGAAGCTCGGCCTTTCGTCTGTGCGCGACGGAATCGGGTCGGTGGGACGTGCGATCACGCGCGGAGGCACCCAGCGGTTTACGCTTCTCGTGATTCCGCATTCGGAGAAGCGGCTGGTCAAGTTCCAGGCCAACATCTTCGCGATTGCGTTTTTTGTTGTGCTGTTCGCCTTCATCTTCGCCGGATTCATCTACGTCGCGCTCCACGCACCGGACGCCACGGGGCGCATGAGCGATGGGTCTCGTGATCTGCAGAGCAGTCAGGCCAGCCTCGAGTCCATCCTGGATGAACTTCAGGAGGTCATGCGGGTGGCCCGCCTCTTCGATGGGGCGATGCGCGAGACGGTGGACGGATTGCGCCCCGGCTTTGGCGTGACCGCCCCCGCGGAACGGTCGACCGGCGATCTCTCTGCGTTTCTCAACTCCCGGCGGTTTGACGCGTCGGAGCTCGCGGAGGTGGAAGAGCTCCGCCTTCTTGCGTCTACGATTCGGTCCGCGGTTGAGCCGTTGGAGGAGATCCAGCGGCTGTTTCGCGTTCAGCAGGCGCTTCTCCAGGATATTCCCAACCTGTGGCCGGTTGCCGGCGGGCGTGGGCGGGTATCGCAGGAGTTTGGACCCAATATCCACCCGTTTACCGGACAGATCTACCTGCACAAGGGATTCGATATTGCCGACGCAATCGGGGTTCCCCTGGTTGCCATGGCCAACGGCGTGGTGACGGACATCAGTGTCGATCCCGGCTACGGATTGCAGATGTGGATCCGGCACAAGCACGGGTTTCGGACGATGTACGCCCATCTTCACTCGGTATCGGTGCGCGAAGGGCAGGAAGTGCGCCAGGGGCAGCAGATTGCGCTGATGGGAAACACCGGAGCGTCCACCGGCCCTCATCTTCACCTTGAAGTGTGGCTTGGCAACGAAGTCGTCGACCCAGCAGTATTCCTGACCATGACCAACGATTTCCAGCGCCGCGTCCGCAGTCTTTCTCAATGAACGAACGAATAACACTCGGAGGCGGCTGTTTCTGGTGCATTGAAGCCGTGTTTCAGCGCATCGACGGCGTGAAATCGGTTCACTCCGGGTACGCCGGTGGCAGTGATCCAAACCCGACCTACGAAGCGGTGTGTTCCGGGCAGACCGGTCACGCGGAGGTCGTTCAGGTAGAGTTCGATCCCGAAGTCATCTCATGTGCGGTCATCTTCGATCAGTTCTTTCGTTCACACGACCCAACAACGCTGAACCGGCAGGGAGCCGACGTCGGCTCCCAGTATCGTTCGGTAATCTATTACGAAACGTCTGAGCAGCGTGACATTGCCGAAGAACGCAAAGCCGCCGCGGGCGCTCTCTATCGCGATCCGATCGTAACTGAAATCGCGCCACTGAAGCAGTTCTTCCCGGCCGAAGCCTATCACCAGAACTACTTCAACACCAATCCCCGCGCCGGCTACTGTGCGATGGTCATCCGCCCGAAACTGCAAAAACTCGGCTTCACCAGCTGAAAAAAACAAAATAATCTTTTAACTCTAAAATTAAAGACCTCATCGCATGGCGTGTTACCTCATTCGGCCGTAGCGCTGGCAACATCGCGTGGGCATTTGACCTCCGCGCGGCAAATACGTAGCTTTTCTCTGCGGAATGGTCGGGAACCACGAGCAGTGCCTGCCGAGCGGTTCCTGCATCGGAACATGACCAAAAAAGGGGAACACCATGAAACGATCAATTGCGTTCTCTCTCATGATGCTGGCCTTAGTGGCTACGGCATGGAGCGTGGAGGTATTGGAGCAGCGCGTTGCCTCTGAGCGCCACCCGTTTCGCCTGGTGCGCGTGACTGGAGGTCTCACCAACCCGTGGGGAATGGCGTTTTTGCCCGATGGGAAGATTCTGGTCACTGAACGGCCGGGACGGATGGCGATTGTCGACCCCGCCGGCGGAGATCCGGTGCCGGTTTCCGGTGTGCCCGCGGTGGCCGCCGGGGGGCAGGGTGGGCTGCTCGACGTGGTGTTGCATCCTGACTTTGCTCGCAACAATCTGGTTTATTTCTCCCATTCGGCCTCCGGCAGCAGCGGAACGGGTACGGCAGTCACCCGCGCACGCCTGGACGGATCGCGGCTCGACGACGCAGAGACAATCTTCACCATGAATCAGATGAGCCGGGGTCCGGTTCACTTTGGATCCCGATTGCTGTTCCTGCCGGATGGTACCCTGCTGGTTACCATCGGTGACCGGGGACAGATGCAGCGTTCGCAGGACCAGAGCGATCACGCGGGGAGTACTATCCGCATCAACGACGACGGTTCGGTGCCGGCGGACAATCCATTCGTAGATCGATCGGGTATCGCTCCCGAGATCTTCACCTGGGGAAATCGCAACGCGCAGGGTATGGCCCTGCAGCCGGGTACCAATCGAGTCTGGCAGAGCGAACACGGCCCGCGGGGCGGTGATGAACTGAACCTGATCGAAGCCGGTGCCAACTACGGTTGGCCGGTGGTTTCGTACGGGCGGGACTACCGCACCGGGGCCCAGATTGGACAGGCTGCCCCGCATCCCGGCATGGTGGATCCGGTAGAAACCTGGTCGCCGGCCGTAGCGCCGGGCGGAATCGCCTTTTACACGGGTGATCGCTTTCCGGAGTGGCACGAAAACCTGTTTATGGCGTCGCTGGTGCAGCGCAAACTGATCAGACTGGAGCTGGACGGTACGCGTGTGCGACATCAGGAGGTGCTGCTGGCCAATCGGATCGGTCGAATCCGGGACGTCGCGAGTGGTCCGGACGGTTACCTCTATCTGCTGACCGACGAATCGCGCGGTGGGGTTTATCGGCTCGAGCCCAATTGACGCAGCCGATCTGCGTACGCTTCGTACCGCAGCATTGCCGGCTCCGCGCCGCTGTCGGCGGGGTCGGTGAGTACCACCGCGTTGCGGGTCTGCTTGGCGGCGTAGAGCGCGCGGTCCGCCATCGCCATCGCCGCCTCAACTGAATCGCTGCCGTCGGCTTGGACGACGCCGATGGAGAACGTGCCGCACGGCTCGCCACGATCGTCAGCTATCTCCCGGATGGCGGTCCAGTGATCGGCGGTGGCGACGCGCTCCTGCTGTGCGTACCGAAGCCGCTCCGCGAGCAGAACCGCGTTGTGCAACGGCGCCTGCACCATCAGCACAATTTCTTCTCCGCCGTATCGAATTCCTACGTCGTGCCCCAGGCGTATGCTGTCGAGGAGGGCTGCCGCGCTCTCCCGCAGAACGTCGTCGCCTTTTTGATGGCCGAGGGTGTCGTTTACCCATTTGAAGTGGTCAATATCCACCATCAGGAAGCAGAGTGGGCGCTTTTTTGTCTTGAGCTCGGCGAACTGGCGGGGAAGCTGCTTGAGAAAGTAGTTTTTGTTCTTGAGGCCGGTCAGCTCGTCGAGAAAGGAGGCCGCCTCGTTTTCCGCAAGGCGGGCGCGCAGCAGCTCCACCGAGTCCCTGCTTCGCTCCGTTCGCTCTTTTTCCCACGCGGTGCGCTCGCTCTCTGTTGACACTACAACATCGGCCGAGCGCCGTCGCAGAAAACTCTGCTCGTCTCGCAGCAGGTAGCGATAGAGATCGACCAAGCCGCGCATTGCGTCGAAGAAGAACAGCTGCGACAGCTTGGGAATTTCCTTGATCGAACTGTAGTACTTTGACTCCACGTATCGCTTCAGCTGTCGGGTGACCGGTTTCATCTCCGTGGATGACACCGAACCGTGGCGCTCAAAGTCAACGAAGGGCGTGCGCTCGAGCTCCTGGTAGATTCGTGCACCAATCGGGTCATCGCGCTTGACCAGATCCTGGCTGATGTCCTGCCCAAGCTCTGAGAGCAGGCCGTGCAGCTCTTCGACCGCCGCGTGTACGACTGCCGCGTGTGCGACCGACTGGGGCGGTTCCGGCCCGCCCGCTGCGGGGGGGCTGGTGTGGTAGTCTCGAAACACCAGGCGGCGATACTCCATGACCTCGTCGCGCAGACTTCGCGCTAACACGCTGTCCGGAAATGTTTTGGCGTAGGGTTCGCGATCACGCAGCCCTTTGGAGTACGCGGTCACCGCGCGAAGGTAGGGGTTGAAGATCGAGGCGTAGACGGCGCTCCAACGGGAACGAATCTGGGCGAGCAGGTCCGCGGTGCCGGCGCGAAGTGTCAGCTGCTCGAGGTTTTTTTCGTCGATGCTGGTGATCAGATTGTCGATGACACGGTGCAGAACCATAACCGGCTGCATGGGGTCTTCTGCGGCAATCGCTTCGATGTCGGTTCCTGGTTCATCGAAGGCGAGGGTTCGAGAGAAGACCCGGGTGGCAAAGTAGGGCAGGAGGTATCGATTCTGTTCGATGCGATCGATGCCCGACTCGGGAAAGAGCGTCTCCAGGACCGAGAGTGCGCCATGAAACCTCCGGGAGAATCCGGCACTCTTCTCGAGCTCCAGCTCGTCGAGTTCCCGCCGCTTTTCTTCGATCAGCCGCTGCTCGCGCACCTTGGTCTCGCGCTCGGCGAAGGCACGTACACTGAGGACGTCGGCGTCGGTGAGTCCGGCAAAACTGAGCAGGAGTGACCGTTTTTCGGGAGAGTCGTCATGCAGTTCGTAGAACCGGCCGACGGCGCGCAGCGCGACCGGATAGAGTTCGCGCTTGAAACGCGAGAGCTGCTCGAGCGCTCCGAAGAACAGGTTCCGAGAGGTCTCGAGATCGCGTGCCGAAGCCGGTCGCGCATAGGTGGAGACAATATCGCTTCCCACCGCGAGAATCTCCGCGACGGTTCGTCGGGCGACTTCGTCGGTAGTGAGCACCAGGCGATAGAGTTCTCGGGTCAAGCGGATAAGTTCCCTCGCCTCAGGAATCCGTCCTTCCAGCAAACCCGCCTCCAGACTAGCGATTGATGCGTGCAGTCGCTTCTGCGGGTCGCTGAACCGGGAGAGATACTCGAGCGCAAACGGATTGCGCCGGCGGTACGCCTGAATCACCGTTTCGTGACCGCTCTTCGAAAGGTCTCCCAGGAGGTGGCGGGATGACCGTCGCAACGCGGCCAGGGTGTCAACGAGACTGAACTCATGCACCGACACCTGCGCGAGCCCGTGGGGTGTGGTCAGTTCGCGAATCAGTCGAGGGTGAACCAGATCCGGCATTGAGGGTCGGAACAGCGAGAGAAAATCGTGCCACCGCTGCGGGAGGCCGGTGATGAGCAGACCCTGGCGGAAGCTCCACGCGTTGAGTTTCCGCCGGAGAGCGGCTGCGGGACGAGCTGCCCGCTTGCGGGCCCCCTCCTGCGATGAATGACCGGAACCATCGCCGGTGAACAGGGTCTCCGGAAGCGCCTGCTCAACTTCTTCTATGGTTGGTGGTCGCTCGCGAAGAATGACGCCCGAGTTGGGAGATCCCGGGGGATTCATCTTCTTGATCGCTTCGTCCATCCGGCGTACGGCCGCATCCTGACCGTATCCCTTCTTTCTCAGGCTCCGGTAAACGCGATCAATCTCGGTTTCCGGTACTCCGCGATCGAGGAGGCGGTGGTAGAGGGTCTTGTGTTCTTTGCTCATCCGTATATCGCTGCCTGCGATACTCATACAGTAGTGCAAACCCCGATGGATTCCAACTGAAGTGGTGCGAAATTTGTGCTCTGTCGCGGTAACGCGCTGCTGGAGACACAGTTCCGGCCACAAGAGTCTGTTCTGCGGGTGACCTATGCCGCGAGATGAGCCGGCATCGCCCCCGCCGGGAGCGCTACGGCGGTCTTGCTTCGGGCTCCGGTGCGAAAATCAACCGCGGGCGGGTTCTCGTGCTCGTGCTGCCAGACCTTTCGCATCCACCCCGCCTTCTGCCTCATGTGACCCCACAGATGCCGGTGCGTGTAGAAGTGATCAAGCGCTGATTGTACCTCCGGCGCCGCGGCGAGCCCCGCCACCTCGGCGTGAGTGGGCTCGGCGGCGCTGTCGACCCGATCGCCCACCCGGTGCGGGGTGCGCGGGGGCAAGCTGATCGCTCATACCCCTATAGAATCACCGTTTGTTCCTCCTGCTTCACGGTTCCGGAAA
>REDM01000150.1 GCA_007693485.1 Spirochaetaceae bacterium | reverse complement strand
TGTTGGGACATCGGGCACCCTCCGAAACGATGGATCACGGGCATAGGACTCCCTGAAAGCCCAGCCGTTCCGACCCTTCACCCGTCCGACGACGCGACCCGACGCTGCGGCTGACTCCAACCACTCCCGCAAGCGGCTATCGGAACACCTCGTCCAACGTCGTTGCGGTAAGAATACGTTCCGACCAACGCAGCAGCGTGTCGGCATCTGCGGACTCCACTTGTTCCCGGGCACTCTCGGGCAGATCGCCGAAACGCAGCGACAACTGCCGTAGCAGCATTTGCGCTTCACCCTGCCGGATACCCTTCTTCAAACCCTGCTCCACGCCCTGCTCCAGGCCCTCTTCCAGACCCTCTTCCCGGCCCTTCTCCATGAACCGCTCTGCAAACCGCGTCATCTCTGCCACCTCCTCCGGATACCGCCGGCGGTAGACGATGCGCTCATTCTCGTCCAGCGCCGCATAGATGTCGATGAAATCCAGATACTTGAGCTGCGTGCGGGCCACTCCACGAGAAGGGGAACGTCGAGTTCACGGAAGCGCTCGCCGAGCCGTTCCTGCAACTGCTCCTGGCGCACCGGGGTGACCCGCGCCTCGGCATCGATCGCCTGCGCCTCTGCAGCCGCAAAGAGCGCAATGGCCTCGCGGGGGTAGTCGAGAATGAGATTCTTGAAGTTCTGGTCGTGCGTCATGCACCGGGGCCCTCCTTCCGTGGCGGGATAACCAAATCCTACCTGCTTCGCCGAACTTCCTCCAAATCGCGGCGGCCCGGGGCACTCTCAGGGCAAGTACTCGATCTCCGGCAAGACCAGTTCCCAGCGTTGACTACGTAGCCCCTCGCCATCGGCCTGCCGAGCCTCCCGCACCAGTACGGCTGATACTCGGACACCGATGATTTGGCCCTCAGGTGGCGCGAACTTCTGGGCCAGCCGAGTCACGGCGACGCCCTGGGGGTCCGCGATCTCCCATCCGGCCTTGCCATCGGATCGGGCGCGCAACAGGAGGGGGCTTCCGACATCCAGCCGCGCCAAAGCATGGTGAATCGGTGCGCTCGGAGCGAAATAACCCGGCCAGGACAGCACGATATGGCTGGGGTTCGCGACCCAGGTTCGATGGCTCAACCGGGGTTCCGCGGTGAATCCGGATGGCTTCGAGCGCAAAACAAGTGCCCCCATGTCGTGCACAAACGGGTGCGCGCCACCTGAGCGTTCGCAGATCGTGAGCGCCTTTCGGGCACGCGTCATCGCGACGTAGAAAAGTCGTCGCTCCTCATCACCGGCCTGCGCCCAGCCACCGCCGTCGAGGATCAGCACGTGATCGAATTCCAACCCCTTGGCACGGTGAGCGGTCATCAACACCATCGGGCCATTGGGTAGGTCGTTGCCTGTGGCTGCGTCGCCGGACCCGTACTCGTAGAGGGACTCGATCAAATCCGAGACCACCCGCTCAGTGTCTGGCGCCACGGATTCGGTTTCCAAAATGAACCGCGCCAATGAGGCCCGAGACGGGTGTGCAACCAGACCATCGATCGGAAGCCCAAATCGCATCTGGAACCAGCGCGACAACGTTTTCGCTTTGAGTAAGACTCGGCTGTTCCCCAGGCGTCTGCGTTCCCCCCGGAGGAGCGACAACAACCACGCCCCTTCTCGGGTGGCGTGCAAATCAGGCAAGTGCTCATCGCGCAACAGCCGGACGGGTGTATTTTGAAGCCGACAAAGGGCCGCCATCGGTTCCAGATCGTCCCAACGACGGGCGATGACCGCGAACCGGCCCCACTGACCGAGCTGACCACCGGCGCGCAGCCCATTCAGGCGAGTGAGCTCCGCCAACGCCATCTGCACCTCCAAACCTAGATCACGCGGCACCTCAAGCACGTGGACCCGCCCTCTTGCTACAGGGTCAAGCTCCGCGAACTCGCCGCCGGGTGCCAAGTCCCTTCGCGCATGGTCGATGCGGATCTCCTGATCGCGCTTCATGCGCTCACGAGCGCGTGCGATCACTCGGTTGGAGCAGTCGATGATGTGACCCGTTGACCGGTAGTTCTCTACCAGATGGAAACGGCGCGCCCGGTAGTCGGTCTCGAACTGGCGAATGAAGCGTACGCTGGCCCCGCTGAAGGCATAGATGTTTTGATCGTCGTCACCGACCACCAGCAGGGAAAGCTGATCCTCCTCGCTCTTCAGAGTGCGCCCGGCCACTGCACTGATCAAATCGTAGTGATCGCCGTTGATATCCTGGTACTCGTCCACGAGAAGAAAACGCAGCCCCGCCAGGATACGATCACGCTCCACCGACGGGCCCAGATCATCGCCCTGCTCCGACTCTTTCAGGCGCCGGGTGGCCTCCCGGATCACCGCGTCGAAGTGGATCGTCTCTCCACGTTCTACCGCCACGGCATAACTCGTCCCGGTCAGCCGCATCGCCAACCCGTGCAGGGTCTGGACCGTAACACCCCCAGCATCTGCACCCACTAACGCCCACAGGCGCCGCCTAACCTCCACCGCGGCCGAGCGGTTGTAGGCAAGCACCATGATCTCTTCCGGAAGCACCATGCTTTCACGCAGCAGCCACGCGACCCGGTGCACGATGACTCGGGTCTTTCCCGATCCCGGCC
>REDM01000225.1 GCA_007693485.1 Spirochaetaceae bacterium | reverse complement strand
CCATTCCACGGCACTCTGAGCACACACCACGTACACAGAGGCCCCCCATGAGTTCGCCCCGGTCCAAGGTCATTCCCATCGCGGTCAGGGTATCCGCCGCCACCGTCCTGGTCGTGATTCTCATGGGCGTGCCGATGATCGGCCGCTGGGGCGCCAACCTCTTCGACTACGACGCCATCGACCCGGATGGCGCCTTCGCCTGGTTCAGCGTGCACCACATTGTGCAGGCGGCCGTCATCCTGCTCGCCATCGCCCTCATCCGCCGATCGCGCCCCATCGACTTTCACCTCGGGCTCGGCAACCGCGAGGCGGGCCTGCGCTACCTGCGGCGGTTCCTGCCGTTCTTTGCCCTCTACACCGCGGGCGCCTTCATCACCGTGATCGCGATCGGCAACTTCCAGCCATTTCATCTGCCCATGACCGCACGGAACATCGCGGGCTACCTCGGCTTTCAGCTCCTGCTCTCCGGCCCGTCGGAGGAGATCATCTTCCGCGCCTTCGCCATCACCCTCTTCTCCCGCTGGGTCACCGCCCGGCGCCTCCACCCGCGTGTCAGCGTCGCAACCCTCTTCGCCGCCGTGGTCTTCGGCCTCGCCCACGTTTATATCACCTTCAACCCCTTCGCCGCCTCCTGGTCCTCCACCCAGGTGATCTACGCCACCGCCCTCGGCTACTTCTACGGCGACTGCTACGAACAGTCCGGCAGCGTGGTCTACCCCATGATCATGCACAGCTACACCAACGTGCTCATGGTCAGTGCGACCATCGTGGTGTCGCTGTTCATCTGAGGCCCGGAAGGCGGTAGCGGAACGGTGCAGGAACCGCGTATCATGACGCGGTGGAACAGCCCCCGACACCGCTCCCAACACCGCCGCCGGCACCCCCACCGCGCATCGACCCCGAGGCCTCAGCGCGCGACCTTATCACCCTGGTGCGTGCGGTTGCCGACGGCACGGCAGACTTCACAGAGCTGATCTCCGTGCTCATGCCGGTGCTGCGGGACCGGCGGTCGCTCCCGGACCACCTCGCGCTCCAGCTCTCCACGGCCCTCTATGACGTCGAGCGCGCCGCCACATCGGATGACCAGCTCTTCGCCCTGGTCAACCGGGAGGGCGCTCCGTCACTGGCGCTCAGCGAGTCCGGGCACATTCTCACGCTGAACGGTTCCGCCTTCGAGCTGTTCTCGGTATCCGCCGGTGACGGGCTCTCAATTCTGGGAATATCCCGCGAAGAGTTCGCTGCGTTCCAGAGGCGCCTGGCTGACACCTCTGACCCCACGCTGCTCTGGATCCGGCCCGCACCCAATCGCACCGGCTCACACGCGTCCAGCGGGCCGCGTACTCATCCGGTACTCGCGACGGGTGTCTATTTCCCCTGGTATCGCGCCTTCGTGCTGACGGTACTGCAGCACCACTGGCCGGCGTCGGTCGATCGTGCATTCCGCGAGCTCTACCACCTCTCGCCAAGCGAGCTCGACGTCCTGAGCATGCTCGCGCGGGGCACCACCGCCGAGTCGATTGCCGCACTGCGAGGCAGTTCTCCGGCTACGGTGCGGCAGCAGATCAAGAGCATCCTGTTCAAGATGGGAGTTCAGACCCAGGCAGCCGCCGCAACCATCGCAGCGTCGGCAGCGGCGTCCACCGCCGCATCGGGTGACCGCGGCGGTCATCCCAGCGGGCTCGTCCCGTTGAGGGGGCCGCAATCGATCCTCAGAACAGAGACCTTCTCGCGCGGCCAACGACGGGTCGGGTGGCGCCACTTTGGTGATCCCCAGGGAGATCCGGTGCTCTATCTTCACGGCCCGTCGTTTGGCGCGGGCGAGTACCCCGACAACCGCGTCCAGTCGCAGCGGCGGAGAATGAGCGTCTACGCCATCGAACGGCCCGGCTACGGCCGCACCGATATTCCCGGCCAGGACGAGGAGGTGCTGGAGTGCAGCCGTCGCGACATCGAGATGCTGCTCGACCGCGAGGGGCTCGAGCGCGTAACTATCCTCGCCCACGAGGTCGCGCTCATTGCCGCCCTCGATCTCGCCCACGCTCACCCACAGCGCATCCGGGGCGTGCTCGCGGTCTCCGCGTCGCCGCCCTTCGTTCAGCTCGAACAGCTCCATGCGATTCCCGACCACCAGGCGATCTTCATCCAGGCGGCCCGACACGCGCCGTGGCTTGCCCACCTTCTGATCCGTCTGCTGGTCATTCAGATCCGCCGCCTCGGCCCCCACCGATGGACCGACGTCATCTTTCGCGGCCTCAGCCCCGACACCACGGTCATGCGCCGTCCGGAACTCCTCCCCGGCATCATCGGCACCTACAGTTTCTGCATCAATCAGGCGGGACTTGGCTTCGAGCAGGACCTGAAGCTCATGCACCTCGACTGGTCCGCCCTCGTTCGCACGGCCCCCGTCCCCGTGCGCCTCATGCACGGCGCGCAGAATCCCACCACGCCCGCCGCCGACCTCGCCGTCTTCCGCACGCTTCGCCCCAACATCTCCGTCGACCTCATCCCCAGCGCCGGCCTGACCCTGGCGGTTTCGCATCCCCACCTGGTCTACGCAGCGCTACGCGAGCTGATCGACGAAACTGCCTGAAGGCAGCTATACTATGAAGATA
>REDM01000190.1 GCA_007693485.1 Spirochaetaceae bacterium | reverse complement strand
GATGCGGAGCTCGGAGTTCGGCCGCTTGCAGGGCTGGAGTTTGGACCTGGGATTACCTATCGAAGCCGTGCCTATCAGGGCGGCGACACCGCGAATACGCTGGACCGGGTCGACCAGTACCTGTTGACGGATCTCTTCCTGCGCTACCGCCCCGCCGGATTGCCCGGCGATCTCTCGCTGAGCGCGGCGGTGAAAAACGTATTCGACATCAGCTACGCCCCGTTCATTTTCTTCGGTGGCTACTACCCCGCTGCCGGGCGGAGCTTCCAGATCGCCGCGTCGTACCGGTACTGAGGGCGACAGGTATTCATGATGAGTGGGTTTCGGCGCGGCGGTCAACGGCGAATGCTCTGGGCGGTGGTGGTCTCGCTGGCTATCCATGCTCTCCTGATCTTCGTTGTTGTATCCCGTGAACCGGAGCCGCCTGCGGTTGCTCGCGGCCACGTGCTCGCGGCTACGATTGTTCCGGGGCGTGCCGCTGTCGACGGGGACGGCAGCGGACCCGCCGCGGTTCGTGAGGTGGAAGACGGGGAGGTTGGGAATGTGGAACCGGCGCCCGCGGTTCAACAGGATACCGCGAGAGAGCGCATGGCGACACCGGATCCTGAACCCGATTCGCGGGAACAGGAACCCGCCGACACGCGAAATTATTCAGGCAGCGATGGATCGCTGTCGGCCGCTGCGTCCGGCGGAGGTGCTGCGTCCGGGAGTACCGACACGCCTCGCAGCGTTGCGGCACGGGTCGAACTGCCCCGACCGTTGGAGCGGATCGTGCCCGAGTATCCGCGGATTGCGCGGAGGAGGGGATTGGAAGGAGAGGTGGTGATTCAGGTTACCATCTCTGCTTTTGGTGATCCTCTGGCCGCAGAGATAATCTCGCCGTCCGATCATCGCGTGCTGAATGACGCCGCAATCGCAGCGGTGCAGGCCGCACGGTTTCAGCCTGGTCTGGTCGGTGATCAGCCGACCGAAATGAGCCTGAGCATTCGCATCGTGTTCGAGCTATCATAGGGAAGCAATGCGAACGACGTTTTCACGGGTTTTCCGCCGCACAGCCCTCCTGCTTACCCTCCCGGCGCTCTTCGTCGGCTGCACTCCCAGCACGCCTCCGACAGCGGAAGCGTCTCGCACGTCCGACGCCGCGCACGAGACCCAGCGTGAGTCTGCCGGCTCTATCCCGCAGGTCCGCCACGCCACCAACCTCCGGTTTGCCGCGCTTCCCGACGGCGTGGAGATCACCGTCCCCGAACCGTGGGCCGGCGGTGCGCCAATCCGCTATGCGGTGATGAAGGAAAACCGCGAGGGCGGCGATGGCGGGCAGCAGACGGTTCTTCGCGGAACGCCCCAGCGGGTTGTGGTGATGGTTACGCCGGTGATTGCGCATCTGTCCGACCTGGGACTTCTCGACGCGGTAGTTGCGGTGGACAACGGTGACTACATCTACAACCAGAGCGTCCGTGAGCGCATTGCCGAAGGACGGGTGGCCGTGGTTGGCGGTGGGGCGGAGCTCGACCTGGAGCGGGTGGTGGCGCTGAGGCCCGACCTGGTTCTGCTCTCGGCGCTTGGGCCCGACGATCCTTCGGTACGGCGGATCGAGTCAATTGGCGTGCCGGTGGTGATTGTGGCCGACTGGCGGGAGGAGACGCCGCTTGGTCGGGCTGAGTGGATTCTCCTGCTGGGCGCGCTCTTTGGACGCACGCAGGACGCTCAGGCCATCTTCTCCGAGCGTGAACGCGACTACCTTCGTCTGCGAGAGATGACCGCTGGCGTCGCAGCGGCCGACCGACCGCGGGTGATGGCAAACGGCCCGTGGCAAGGTTCCTGGCCGGTTCCCGCAGGCGAAAGCTACATGGCGCGGCTCTTTGCGGACGCCGGTGGACGCTATCTCTGGGACGATCTGCCCGGGACCGGGTCGCTCTTTCTGGATCTGGAGTCCGTGCTGGAACGGGCGGGCGATGCCGACGTCTGGGTCAATCTGAATTTCGACTGGCGAACGCGCGAAGACGTGCTGCGCACCGATCCGCGGCTTTCGCTCTTTGCTCCCTTTGCTGCCGGGCGGATGTACCACCACGACCTCCGCGTGAATCCTGCAGGGGCCAGCGACTTCTGGGAGAGCGGCGCAACGCGACCCGATCTGGTGCTCGCGGACCTGGTCTCGATATTTCATCCCCACCTGGTGCCGGACCACGAGCGGGCTTTCTACCGGAGGCTGCCGGGACCATGAGCGTATCACCCACTCTTCGCATATGGCTTCTCGTGCCGCTGCTGTTCGCGGCAATGCTCGTCTCGCTGCTGTTCGGCTCCGTGGCGATACCGCCGGCGGCGATCGCGCGGGTACTGCTCCACCCGGCGGGTCCCGCGTCGGAGGCAACCGAAGCGCTTGATGTCGCACGCGTAGTGATCCGCGAGGTGAGGCTGCCGCGCGTTCTGCTGGCCGTGGGTGCCGGTGCCGCTCTGGGGCTTGCGGGGCTCCTGATGCAGACCGTGTTTCGCAATCCGCTCGCGGGGCCCGGGGTGCTCGGGGTATCCGCGGGTGCCGGGTTGGGCGTTGCCCTGGTGGTGTTAAGCGGTGTGGGCGGCCAGCTCTCGAGTCCTGCGGTGGTTGCGGCCATGGCGGGTGCGGGTG
>REDM01000145.1 GCA_007693485.1 Spirochaetaceae bacterium | reverse complement strand
ACCAGCGGAAGCTCGAAACTCTCATCGAGATCAACGCGCAGATCAACTCCGACTATTCGGATGCGCGTGGTCTGCTTCACACCATTCTCGAATCTGCCACCCGGTTGAGCGGAGGTGAAGCTTCGTCTCTCCTCTTGGTGCGCCCGGAGAACAACAAGCTCTACTTTGAGATCGCGCTTGGCGCCAAGGGCTCCGAGGTCCAAAAATATTCCCTCAACCTCGGTGAGGGAATTGCCGGATGGGTTGCGCAGCACAACCGTTCCCTGATCGTCAACGATGTTGATGAAGACGAGCGCTACTTTGGCGACATCGGAAAGCAGGTGGGGTACGAAACGCGCTCCATCATGGCCGTGCCAATGCGGATTCACGAGCGATGTGTTGGTGTGATCGAGATCCTGAACAAGAAAGACGGCAAGCCCTTCGAGGAAGACGACCGCCAGTGGCTCGAGATCTTTGCCACCCAGGCGGCGCTCGCCATTCAGAACGCACAGTCGTTTCAACGCGTCAGTCGGGAAGTTGTTCTGCTGCAGGACCAGATGGTCGAGCAGCAGGGCTATCATCATTTTGTATGTGAATCGCCGGTCATGAAAGACCGCGTGGCGATTGTCGAACGGCTGGCGCCTACCGATTCATCGGTTCTGATCCTGGGAGAGAGCGGAGTCGGTAAAGAGCTCTTCGCCGAACAGATCCATCTTCGAAGCACGCGACGCGACCGACCCTTTCTGCGCGTCAACTGTGCCGCGCTTCCCGGAGGGTTGCTGGAAAGCGAGCTCTTTGGCCACGTAAAAGGTGCCTTCACCGACGCGCAGAGCGACCGTCGAGGGCGGTTCGAGCTCGCCGACGGAGGAACGATATTTCTGGATGAGATCGGAGAACTGCCCCTGGCGCTTCAGGCCAAGATGCTCCGGGTGCTGCAGCATCAGGCCTTTGAACGCGTTGGTTCAAGTGAAACCATCAGGGTTGATGTTCGCATTATCGCCGCCACCAACAAGGATATCGACCAGGCGGTTGCCGACGGGACGTTTCGGCGCGACCTGTACTATCGGCTGAACGTTCTTCCGCTCTACGTTCCGCCGTTGCGAGAACGTGCCGAGGATATCCCCGAGCTTGCCGCTCATTTTCTGCGGCGTTTTGCGCGCGAGACAAAGAAACCGGTTTCCGGCTTCAGCTCGGAGGCGATGGATACCCTGCTTTCGTATTCCTGGCCGGGAAACGTTCGCGAGCTGGAGAATGCGGTGGAGCGCGCAGTCGTGGTATCGCGCACCAGCGAGATACAGGGCGACGATCTCGGCCTGCACGTCGGGGGGCCACTGAAGGAAGAGCGCTACGTGGGAAAGACGCTGAAAGATTCCGTGAACGTCTTCAAAAAACATTTCATCCGGCATACACTGGAGCAGAACGGCTGGAATCAGACAACCACCGCGAAGGTGCTGGGCATCCAGCGGACGTATCTGTCCCGACTGATCAAGGAACTGGATATCTCCCGATAAACCGGGACGGTTTCCCGATACAACACCCCATGCGTGGGGATCATACCGGATCGATTCACGGTCCGCAGCGACAAAAGGAGAACGCCGGCAATGCCGACTACCGAGGTACAAGACACAACAACGAAGATTCTCACCACCGTCTCCAATTTTTTGCAGCGCAACCGAAAACCGCTTCTGGCCATTCTTGTGGCCGTGGTCGGTATCGTCATCGGCCTGTTTTTCTATCTTGAGTTTCGTGGCGCCCGCGAAGAACGCGCTCGGGTAGCTGCCGAATCCGTTCAGGAACTCTTCGAGGAGTTCTCCGAAACCACGGACGACGCCCGGCGCCAATCCCTCGCTGCGCAGATCACCGCGGACGTCGACGGCATCACGGCCGACTACCCGCGGTTTGGAGCCGCGCAGCGCGCGCTCTTTGTGCGGGGAAGCATGAACTGGGAGCTCGAGCAATGGGATGCGGCATCGGCGGACTTTGAGCAGGCCGCAACCGGGTTCCCCGACAGCTATCTGACACCGATCTCGCTGTTCAATGCCGCCGCAGCCGCGGAAGAAGGCGGCGGTGTTGACCGGGCGAGCCGGTTGCTGACACAGCTGGTCGATTCCTTCGATAGTCCCGAAGTACCGCGTGCACTGTTCGCGCTCGGCCGGATCGCCGAACAGCAGGGGGATTCGCCGGCCGCGACCGAGTATTACAATCGTCTGGTACAGAACCACGCCGGCAGCACTTGGACAAATCTCGCAAGAACCCGTATAATCGCGCTGTCGGTGCACAACTAGCGGCGTCACGACCCCTGGGTCGGCGGGCGCGACGGCGCCGGCCCGGAGCGTAGGGCAGGTATGGCAGGACGCCGAAGAAAACTCCTTGAAACACGGGTATTCGGGCTCTTTATTGGGCTTGCGGTGATTGTCGTCATCGCGGCCCTCAACTGGGGAACTCCGATCATCGAGCGCATGGAACTGCGCACGCTCGACCTCCATTTCCGGCTCAAGGACGGGTTTTCCCCAACTCGGGTACAGGAAGGGGTGACGGTCGTTGAGCGAAACCCCTTCGTCTCCGACGACATCATCATTATCGGGATCGATTTCTCAACGCTCTCCCAGATCGGGCGCTGGCCCTTTCCTCGATCGCGCCACGCCGATCTCGCACACGCGTTTTCCCGTATTCGGGATTCCAACCGTCGCGAACGCGCCCTGTTTCTCGACCTCTTTTTCATCGAGCCGGAAACCGAAGCGTTTAACGATGCACTCCTGGTCCAGGCCATGCGGGACAACCGCAGGGTATTCCTCGAAACCATCCTCGACAGCGCCGAGCCGCCGGCGGGCGCGGAAGATGAACTGTTTTCCCGCCACGACGCACTGTTCGAAGCCGCCGGGAAGATCACGAACGTACGCGGTGACTTCACCGGAATGCCGTCGCACTTTGGTCTTCAGCCGCCGCTGGTTCCGTTTGCGCGTGCGTCGCGGGGTTACGGACACGCCAATTTTGCCGAAGATTTCGACCAGGTCTATCGCCGCCAGGCGCTGGTGTCTCGTTCCTCGCGATTACTGGAAACCATGTCGCTGGGTGATGTGCGCGCCGGAATGGTGCTCGACACAGACCGGTTCGAGAGACTGGTCTGGTTTGATCGCACTGGACGAGACCACACCATCGACTATCCGGTTACGGAATCCGTCATTGCGCAGCTGCACACCGATATGGAAGCCTCTGCGCCGCGATCGGGCGAGAACGGTGACTTTCTCGTTCGGCGCTACCGCGATGAGTTCATTCCCGCAATTACGCTCGCACTCGCCGCGGACTACTTCAATGTTGCTCTCGAAGACCTTGAAGTCGTAATTGGGAGTCATATTCGGATCCCCAATCCCGAACGATTCGATTGGCGAAACGGCCGATGGGAACCACATCAGGTTCTGGTTCGACCCGAACGACGGAATCGGGCAGGGGAAGTGACTGCTGAAGCGGTCTACCGCACCGTGCCCGAGGTGCGGATTCCCATTGACGCTACCGGAAGCATGCTGATCAACTTCATGGGGCCACGGTCGAGTGCGGCGCGCGATGGTCGCCAAACCTTCACCGTCCGACCCTACGTTGGCTACTCGGCTCGGGTACCCGGCATTGACCCCCAGACCTGGCCACCCACCCGAGCGGTGGAAAACGCGATCCTGATGGTGGGAGCGTTTGCGCCCGGCATGGCTGCGGACGAGTTGACGACTCCCTTTGGTCTGATGTACGGGGTCGAAGTTCACGCCAACGCATTGAATACCATCATCATGGACCGGTTTCTTCACCACGTGCCGGCCTGGGTCGATCTGCTGGTGATTGTGGCACTCGCCGCGATCACTTCCTTCATGACGTCGCGTCTCTCCATCGTCTGGTCGTTTCTGGTTTCACTGGCCCTCGTTGTTGTCTGGTTCTTCGTGACGACGTTGATGTTCGACGCACGCACCGTTGTTTTGAACTTCAGTGCACCCGCCTTGGCGATGATTTTTGCCTTCGTTTCGATTGTGGTGTACCGCGTCATGACCGAAGAGAAAGATAAACGCCGAATCCGCGATATGTTCGGGAAATACGTCAGTCCTCGGGTAGTAGATCAGATTCTCGAGCGTCCGCCCGAGCTTGGCGGCGTAGACAAGGAGCTTACGGTCTTCTTCTCAGACATTCGCGGATTCACAACACTGTCTGAGTCGATGACCCCCCAGGAGCTGGTCAACCACCTCAACATCTATCTGACTGCGATGACCGACATCATCCTGGACTACCAGGGTACCCTCGACAAATACGTGGGTGATGAGATCATGTGCTTCTGGGGCGCTCCGTTGCCCCAAGAGGAGCACGCGTTCCTCGCGTGCTGTTGCGCGCTCCGTCAAATGGAGGCGTTGCGCCAGCTCAACGAGTCCTGGCCAAAAGAGAAGCGGATCGAAATTGGAATTGGAATCAACTCAGGCATCATGACGGTGGGGAATATGGGGTCGCTGGGGCGAATGAACTACACGCTCATGGGCGACAACGTGAATCTCGGTGCCCGACTCGAAGGTACCAACAAGCAGTACGGAACCGGGATCATCATCAGTGAATACACCTACGGTCTGGTAAAAGACCGTGTCATTGCGCGCGAACTCGACAATATCCGGGTCAAGGGAAAGAACCGACCGGTACTGATCTATGAACTTGTGGACATCACGGAACCAGCAGCGCCCACCGGCTGAGTGTTCCATGAACCTCAACCGGGAAGAGGGAATTGGCTCGGGTGTCCACGGTCGGAAGGGCGGCGGGGTGGGGCTGTCTGCCGTCACCGAGAACATTCCCCAACGCTCGAGATGTCCTGGAATCGGTATAGTAGCGATAATCATCGCCATGGCAGCTTTCACCACCTGTGGGTTGGAGGTTGGGGTTTTCTTTTTTCCACCGGCTGAAGATTCCATTACGAGTTTCCCGCTTCCCCCCAGAGGGCAAATCAATGATCTTCCTACGGCAGTTTTCATCAATAATCCGTCAAACAACCTCGCCGGGTTTCTCGGTTATGAGATCTATTACCGGTTTTACGATCATGGAGTTGCGGAAGAGCGATTCCATGATGACCGCGTAGCCCTTCGGGAAACAGGCTTCCCACGGCCGGATATCGCTTTGACAAATCGCGGATACCGCCGAATCGCTAACCCTACATCCTCACAGCCTCCATTGATTCGAATTGCCCCCGAAATCGCTTTCGCGGAACAACCTTTCCAGCGAATGGTTCCGATCGAAGTGGGGCTCTTTCCTGCAGGGGAGCCATCATCTCCTTTTGGAGAACCGTTCGACGCATTCGTACGTTGGCCACAAAACGTATCGCAAAGCGAATTCAACGTTATCCGCCTTCGTCGAGTGATAGGAAGCGGCGAACTCCGGCCGTTTCTCCCGCTTGTTATTGATCCAACGAATAACTATTCTTCAGCCCATTCGGATGTGAGTAGTATAACAGAGTTCGAAAGCATACTCGGAACACCGAACTTTGCCATCGCAATTTTCGTTTTTGGGTACGGTTTTAACCCCAGTAATCCTGCGGTCGCAGTTTACAGCGAACCGGTCGGTCTGATGTATGCGAGTATGGTACAGCCGTAACGCTGCCCGACAACAAACGTTAACCGATTCCTCTCTAAGGAGCTACAATGACAACATTCTATTTGACCATCGGATTAACCTACCTGGTAATTGGATTCGCGATGACGATTCTGTTCACGTTCATTCTGCGAAAGCCGTTTATCGGGCGATTCTGGGGCGCTCTCATCGTGGCGTTGGTGGGGTCGTTTCTCGGTGGGTTGATTCACTACTTTTTTGAGGACATCATCCAGACGCTGGCCAACCTCAACAACTCGGTGAATGTCTTCCCTCCGCTCATTGCGTCCTACATTCTGGTGCGGATCTATTCCCGCATCAGTGAACACCGCGACTGAGGAGACGCACCGCACCGTGCTCAACCAAACAAACAGAACGATCGCGTCATATTCAGCACTTCCGATAATGGATATTCGGTCTACTTACAAAGATTGTGCGAGCGGCGGTGAGCGATTCGAATGCGCGAACGTGACACGATCAAAAAGGATACCAGATGAACGATCGACAGGGAAACGATAGGTCCGACGGAAATGGGCGGGCTCGGTATGATGATGCGCCGGCGCTGGCGGCATTCGGGCGATTCTATGAGATCATTCGCGTGCTTCGCGGCCCTGAAGGCTGTCCGTGGGACATCGAGCAGACGGCGGATACGCTGAAAGGGTTTCTGCTCGAAGAAGCCTTTGAGTGCATCGATTCGATCTCTACGGGTGACGTAACCGGGGTCCGCGAAGAGCTGGGTGATGTATTACTGATCGCGGTGATGATCGCGTACGTGTATGAACAGTCCGGTGATTTTTCCGTGAGCGACGTGCTCAGCGAGATTGCGGAGAAGCTGGTCCGTCGCCACCCTCATGTGTTTGGTGATGCCGTGGCGCGGGATTCTGAACGGGTAAAACAGCAGTGGGAAGAGATCAAGGTTACCGTTGAAGGAAAACAATCAAAAACGGGTATCCTGGACGGAGTGAAACGGAACCTGCCGCCCCTCGATACGGCGGTCAAGCTTCAAAAAAAGGCCGGCAAGGTCGGGTTTGACTGGAAGGACCATGCGCCGGTATTCGAGAAGGTTCGGGAAGAGATTGAAGAGCTGGAACGGGAACTGGAGCATGGTGGCGCCGGCATCGAACACGAAATCGGAGATCTGCTGTTTTCCGTTGTGAACCTGTCCAGAAAATTGCACATCGATCCCACAATGGCTCTGCACGGTGCGAACGAGCGGTTCCGGCACCGTTTTGCGTATATCGAAGCGAATCTACGGGCGGAGGGTGCTCAACCGTCGGCTGAACACCTCGACGAAATGGAGCGTCTCTGGGCCGCCGCAAAACAGATTCAGGGCGACGCTCATCGCTGAGGCAGGAAGGGGGCAGGCCCCTCCCCTGCTTCCTGATCTTCGGTCTGCTCTGATCTGGCATAACTTTGCAGTCGGGTGAGACGTATTCCCCGTTCAAACGGCGATTGGTCGTATATGGCGGTGAGCCATTTCATGATTCCCGACCGAGGGTGTTGCTGCAGTGAGAGTTCAATGGCGCTGATCTGCTCGGATACCGACTCAATGTGGATATCCCGGATGAAGTCCTGGGTCTCCGCCGCCCGAAGCACCGGTTCGGCGGTATGCCGTGTCGCTCCGAGCGGAAATTCGATTCGGTACCGGGCGCCCCAGAACCGGGACATCAGCGACGCACGTTTTGGCGCTCCGTGGCTGTACGGCGTGGCGGTGGCACCGGTGATCACAAATCCAGGCGGGAGGACCGGATTCAATGCCTGGCAAAAACTGTCAGCGTGTATGGTATTCTGGACATATACCGAGGCAATTTCATGAAACGACTCGATTCCTACCGAGAGCGGTTGGGCAAACTCAAGGCGGGGTTTGGGATTGTACCCCTCAGTGAAGTGCGCGTTGATTCCGGCGCGGACGAGCGATCGCTCGAAGACCGAAAGCAGGGCCAGATGCGGAACAAAGGCTGCCGGACCACGCTTTTCGTACGAGAAGACCACGTAGGTCATCTGCGATGAAGGCTTCGATGAATCATCTTTTGGCGGCTCGAGTACGGGGGGCGCCGGCAGCGGGGCCTGCGATTGTTCGTCTGACTCGTTCGTGGCACCAAGATCGCGAACAGCAGTGTGTCGGTTGCATACGCCGCATTTGTCGGAACATTCAGGCGCACACTGCTCGGTGAGCAGGCCGTCGCGGGAGCGTTCGAGCTCGCGGCGAAGAGCCGGCTCCCCCACCCCTGAGTGAACGGTTCGCCACGGTAATGGTGCACCTGGTGTTGTACCGCATAACGCGGCATCGACCAGCTGTGGGTTGTGTTCAAACAGGTCGCGCCATACGTCGCGGCGCTGATGTTCTTCCCACGCGTCAAGCCGACAACCGCGTTGAAATGCCTCTTCGACAAGCGATCCGGTCTCGTGGGTGCCTCGAGACAGTACCCCTTCGAGCAACGAGTGAAACGGCGCCTGATACCCCACTTTGATGCCCAATGGCTTGAGGCCGTATTTAATTCGCCGAATCAACTCAACGCTTTCATCTTCAGAGAGCTGGGGAGCCCATTGAAACGGGGTATGCGGTTTAGGAATGAAAGTTGCGATCGCCAGATTATAGTTCATCTTCACCGCTCGAGATATCTGGTGAAAGAAATCGATGATCTGGTCGGCCTGGTCAGCCCCATCTGTTGTTGGAACCGGGAGCCCGATCATGAAATAAAACTTCGCAACCCGCCATCCACGAGCCTTCGCTTCGCGAAGAATCTCGATAGTCTTCTCAAGCGGAACGAGTTTATTCATTGCGTACTGGCCGGCTTCGGATGGGGTTTCGACGGCGAAGGTGAGTCCGCTTTTGCGTACCCGTGAAACCTCCTCAAGGAGTGGAAGCGTCATCGAGTTAATTCGAAGCGACGGCAGAGCAAACGAAACCCCAAAGGGCGCGAAGCGTTGATTCAGTGTCTGAAAGAGTCCAAAAATATCGTGGTAGTCGCCGGAACTCAGAGATGAGAGCGAAATGTAGCGGTAGCCACACCGGTGAACAAGATGGTCGACTTCCTCCAGGACGGCGCTGACACTCTTCATGCGATATGGCCGGTAGAATACCCCTGCAGCACAGAAGCGGCAGCCCTGCGGGCAGCCGCGCATGATCTCGACTACGCCGTGATCCTGGACCACCCGCATATTGGGCACCGGCACGTTCATGGTGGTTGCGTGCCGGCCAAATGCGTTCCAGATTGCCCGTCGTACCGGCTGGGAACGACGTTGATGCCAGACGTTGGGATGGACGTGAAGAAGATCGCGAATTTTGTCCCGATCTCCGTTGTGCACGCAATCACGCGCCTGGGCGGCAAGCTCAGCGAAGGCAGCCTCAGCCTCACCAACAAACACACCATCGAAGAACCGGCCGAGGGGCGCCGGGTTTCCGGCAACCCCCGGCCCACCACAGATTACCACGGGGTTCGAAGCGGTACGTTGGGCCCAGTGCAGCGGGATCTGTCCAAGGTCAAGAACCGCGAGCACGTTGGTCGCAGAGAGCTCGTAGCCGATCGAGAAGGCAACAATATCGCATTCAAGCAGCGGGATACCCGACTCAAGCGTGTAGAGGGGAACACGCGCCGTACGAAGCGCCGCTTCGAAATCGGGCGCCGGGAGAAATACCCGTTCGCATCGGATCCCATCGATGCGATTCAACATGTCGTAGATGATCTTGATCGCCGTATTCGACATACCGATCTCATAGAGATCCGGAAAGCAGAGCGCAACAACCAGCTCTCGGGGTTGCATCGACTCGTCCATTGGCGGGACGGAGCCGTACTCACCGCCTACGTACCGGGATGGCTGCTCGACACGACTCAGCAGTGGAAGGAGATCGCGATGAGGGATGATTCTCTGCATGAGATGCGACTCAGTACCGATATCGGTGGTGATAGATGCTCATCAGAAGACCAATGCCAATCAGACCGGCCCACATCGACGAACCGCCGTACGATACAAAGAGAAGGGGGATTCCGGCGACGGGCATGAGGCCAATCGCCATACCAACGTTCACCAGGAAGTGCGTCATGAAGAGCGCGACCACTCCGGTTGCAACGAAACCGGCGAAACGGTCTTTGGCAACTGTTGCGATGTACAGTCCGCGAAACAGAATAAGCAGGAACAGACTGAACACCACAAGAGCACCGAGAAATCCCCACTCCTCCGCCACAATGGCGAAGATGAAGTCGGTGCTCTGCTCCGGCAAGAAATGAAAGTGGCTCTGGGTGCCCTGAAGAAATCCTTTCCCGCTGATTCCGCCCGATCCAACCGCCGTTATCGATTGGATGACGTTCCACCCGGATCCCCGCGGGTCGACGTACGGGTTCATGAACACGACCAGCCGCATCAGCTGATAGTCTCGAATCACTGCCCGGGTTCCGAGCGACGCACCCAGGGCCAAACCAACAATGACGGTGCCATAGGCGATCCAATAAAAGTATCGTCGCTTCAGGAGAACCAGTCCGGCAACGGAAACCAGGCAGACCGCACCAATGCCGAGAAGCACGAAGATCTTCAATCTGACGCTGGAAAACACTTCAAACGCGGGAATTCGTCGGCCGTAGATGTAGATTTCCCATGCCGGAAGCATGGTGAATACCAAAACCAGCAGCGCGGTGCCGGCAATAAAGACGAGATGTCGGATCTTTGCTCCCGCGAAAAAACACATGACGAGAAATACGGGAAAGAACACCGCCGCAGTACCAAAGTCGGGTTGGAGAAGAATGAGGCCGAACGGAAGCAGAAACAGCGCCGATCCGAGCAGGAGGTATGGAATCCGTTGTATTTTTGCACCCACCTGCTCGAGAAACAGTGCGAATACGAGGATGGTCGCTATCTTCACGAACTCGGACGGCTGAATTCCCAGTATACCGATTCCGATCCACGCACGAGCCCCGTTCACTACCCGTCCAAACATCAGCGTCAGAACGATGAGCAGCAGCCCCAGTCCGTACAGGTATCCCACCCACGGCTTGATCACGCTGTAATCGACAAATGCAACGGTAACCAGCAACACAAGTCCGGTGGAAGCCCAGATGATCTGCCTCACGTATTCGCGGGTGATCATCTGTCCAGTAGCGTTGAAACCACTGGAGTAGACAAATAGAATTCCAATCAGAAGGAGACTGATTGTTGCAACGGTGAGATAGACGTCAAATGCGAGAATCGACCGGGAACGCATGCGATCCCCTCCCTACATGTACCACAGACGCCAGCGACGCCGCAGATCCGAAACCGTCTCTTCAAAACTTGAGTCGGTGAAGATGCCGTGAAAAATCAGGTTGGCCGCCTTTGGCGCCCACCATTCCCAATCGTTCATCGCGTCCACCATAACCACAACCACAACCTGTTCATCTGGGTTGTCGGTCTGGTAGGGACCGTATGCCGCAAACCACGAGTGCCAGTCTCGGGTGGTTGAACTGATCTCCGCAGTGCCCGTCTTGCCGGCTACCTCGACGGCGGGAGTCGTAATCACGGGCTCCGCAGTGCCACCACGAACGACCCGCCGCATGGCGCTGCGAACGGTTTCAAATGTCTGTGGGCGAAGCGGAAAGGTGTGGATGACCTCGGGTTCAACCCTCTGAACAACGGAACCAGTCTCCGCGTCTCGAACCTCTTTCAGTACGTGGGGGCGATAGAGTCGCCCGTCGTTTACGATCATTGCAACCATGTTTGCCAGCTGCAGAGGGGTGACACTCAGAAATCCCTGCCCAATCGATACGTTGACGGTATCGCCGCCGACCCACGGGGAGTTGAAGACCCGGCGTTTCCACTCCGGTGACGGAACCAGGCCGGGGCGCTCTCCGGGGAGATCGATTCCGCTCGGAGTCCCAAACCCAAATCCCAGGGTGTAGGAAAGCAGGCGATCGGTCCCAAGCAGATCATGGCCCACGGTAGCGAAGAACACGTTAGAGGACATTGCAAGGGCCTGCATGATGTTGATGCGGCCAAATCCACTCGGGCGCCATTCGTTCACCACCCGATTTCCGAGGCGGTACACCGGACCCGCAACGATCGTATCATCGGGCGAGATCAGCTGTTCTTCAATCGCTGCTGCGGTGAGCAGAATCTTGAACGTGGATGCGGGTGAGTAAGATCCTTGAATTGCGCGGTTGAGAAAGGGGGCCCTGCTGTCGGTGCGCAATCGCGAAAACGCTGCGCCCGCAGTCTCTCCATAGAGCAGATTGGGATCAAACGACGGATACGAAACGAGAGCCAGGATTTCTCCGGTATTGGGGCGCAGGACAACCACTGAGCCGATGCGCGGACCGAGCGCCTCGGTGGCAAGTTGTTGGATTCTTCGATCGACGGTAAGCACCAGATTGTGGCCAAGCTCTGGCGGGATGAGTTGGACGTTTCCATCACCCACACGACGTCCTCGTGCGTCAACGGTGCGAATGGCACGGCCTTCCCGCCCTTGCAAAAGCAGATCGTACTGCTGCTCGATTCCGCTCTTACCAATCACGGAGCGTGCGTTGTACCCCAGATTGAACATCACCTGAAGTTCTTCCGGGGTGATGTCGCCGACATGTCCCAGAATGTGGGCCATCGCAGCGCCTTCGGGATACGAGCGCACCGGTCGCCCCACCCACGAAACCCCAATATAGCGGTCGGGATGCTCAGCGAGGCGAACGATGGTTTCGAAGGGAACCGCGGAACGGATCTCTACCTGCTGGTAGACCTGATACGTCGACGAGGGAATGCGGCGATGGATTTCTTCCTCAGATATACCAAGGAGTCGCGCGGTTCGCGCGAATACCTCCGCGTGCTGACCGCGCGGAATCATGGCTGGGTTGATCTCAACCGCAAATGAGTTGGTGTTGGTCGCAATGGGAATATCGTAGTTTCGGTCGAAGATTTCGCCACGGGGCGCCGCAATGACGGCGCTGCGCCGTTTGACCTGCTCCGAACGGACGGTGTAGAGATACCCGTCCACGATCTGAAGCGAAAAGAGGTGGCTGAGATAGACGAGAAAGAGCCCCATCGTTACGGCACCAAAGGCGATTGCCCGTCCCTTCGAGATGCCGTTCTTGTTCCATGAATCACTCATCGTCGTGAACCTCGCGCCGTCTGATACAACGGCCGAATTGCGTTCAACAATGCAAACACCACGGGTGCCAGTACCGCGTTGTAAGCCAGTTCAATCCACAGTCGCTGACCGAACAGGCGTTGGGTAGCGGTTTCAATTCCAAACACGCCGATGACCAACGCAGCGAGAAGCGTCTTGAACAGGGTTGCTCCCGTCACCAGTATAATCGGCATGAAGATCGGGTCAAGAAACATTTTGTTCCGGGTCGATCCTGCGAGAAATCCAACCGCGAGGCGAATCAGGGAGTTGAAACCGAGGGGCGCGAGACTGGTCAGGTCCTCAACAAGACCGCCGACAAGTCCAATCATCTGCCCGTTCATGCTCCCCTGTTTGTGCGCAGAGAACACCAGGACCAGGAGAACGAGGTCGGGGGCAACCCCGGCAATGCGGACCGCGTCCAGAATCACCGTTTGCGCAAGCGCGATCAGAGAGACCAGAAGGAGTGCAAGAAAGAGCGGTTGCCTGGTCATGGGTCGATCATCACCACAAACACGTGTTCGATTCGGGAAAAATCGACCAGCGGCTGGAGACGAAGCTCAACCGTGGTATCGTACGGCTGGGCCTGGATTGTTTCTACGGTGCCGATCGGGATACCCGGCGGATAGACCGACGCCATTCCCGATGTAATCACCAGATCTCCGTACTGGATCTCGTTGCGTGCCTGGGCTTGCACGTAGCGCATGACCGCGAAGTCCGATCCGAGTCCCCCACCCTGCACCAGCCCCTCGTGCCGTGATCGCTCCAGGCGAGCTGCCGCGAAATGGGATGCGTCAAACAGGGGCATCACCTGTGCGGAACTCGAAGAGACCGTGCGTACGCGACCGACCAGTCCCTGGCGGCCGTCGCGAACCGCAACAACGGCCATGTTTTCGCGGACGCCGTCTCGCCTCCCGCGATTGATCGTAATCGTTGCAAACAGATTGCCGGGGTCTTTGCCAATAACCCGTGCGGGAAGGTTTTCATACTGGAGGCGCTCGGAATACCCCAGAACCCGATTAAGACGATCGATTTCGCCGCGCAACGCGACGACGTCCTGCTCGATGGTCTGGTAGTTGGCGAGCCGGTCGAGAAGCGCGTCGTGCTCTCGACGCAGCTCCCCGAGCTCCCGCACCGAATTCACGGTATTCGTAACCCCATCGGCCACCGACAGGATGGCGGTCTGCACGGTTGAGAACAGTGAAATTCCCAGCTCACGCGGGCGCAGCACTGCCTGCGTCGTAGAAAATGAAAGCGTAATCACGCAGAGCAGTGAAAGCGCAGCGAACGTGACACCGCTGCGATGGTTGCGTACAAACTCCACTCAGTTCCTTTCCATCGAGACCGTGTGTGAAGCCGTCGGCGTGTGCGTCATCGGGTTACAGCTTGTTGTACAGTCCGCGGGCGTGCCGATTCATTCCGTTTTCCTGATCGAAGTACATTCCGGCTCCAAGGGCGACACAGTTCAGTGGATCCTCAGCAAGAAAGGCCGGTACGCCGGTTTCGTTGGCAATCAGTACATCGAGGCCCTTGAGCAGCGACCCTCCACCGGTCATCACAATACCGCGCTCGACAATGTCTGCGGCAAGTTCGGGGGGTGTTTGTCCAAGGGTGCGCTTGATCTCTTCGACAATCGCAATAATCGGTTCCTGAAGCGCCTCTCTCACCTCTACGCTGTCAATCTCAAGACGCCTTGGTAGTCCGGTGATTGCATCGGTACCTTTGATCTCCATCTTCTCGATCTTTTTCTCGGGCGCCGCGTTTCCGATCTTCTTTTTTAGATCTTCCGCGGTTCCCTCGCCGATGATCAGGTTGTGAACGGTGCGCACGTGTTTGATGATCGCTTCGTCAAATTCGTCGCCCCCGAGCCGGATGGCGTTGGTCACGACCATGCCGCCGAGTGAGATGACGGAAATCTCGCTGGTGCCCCCACCGATGTCGCAGATCATATGGCCTGCGGGCTCGAAGATGGGAATATTGGCTCCAATCGCGGCCGCAAGAGACTCTTCTATGACCTTGACCTCGCGCGCGCCGGCCTTGTACGCACTTTCTTCGACCGCGCGGCGCTCCACTTCGGTGATGCACGAGGGCACACCAATGACCATGCGCGGTTTCACAAACCAACGGCGGCTCATCACCTTGGAAATGAAATACCGGATCATCTTCTCGGTGGTTTCGAGATCCGCAATGACGCCGTCACGCAGCGGTCGGATGGCAATTATGTCGCCGGGGGTCTTCCACAGCATACGCCGGGCCTCTTCACCAACGGCAACGACCTTCTTGGTACCGCGCTCAACGGCAACCACGGATGGCTCACTGATGACGATACCGCGACCACGAATGTAGATCAGCGTGTTGCAGGTACCGAGGTCAATTCCCATATCGTTCGCAAATGCCTTAAACAAACGCCCTCTCCTCAGCCGGAACGGTTTCGCCGGCGTTTTGCTCTCTGTTCACATCGTTACCGTGTGATGATATGGTCTTACCTATCACGACAGTTCGTCAGTTTGCTCGCAAGCTGCGAAGCGCCTCGGTATGGCGCGGTTCTATGCGAATCGCTTCACGCCAGTGAAACCGTGCACGTTCCGGTTGTTCCATCATCTGGTATGCGCGCCCCAGTTTGAAGTGTGCATCGGCGACCGTTGGATCGACATCCAGGATAGTCCGAAACTCGGTTGCCGCCTCTTCAAACCGGCCGGTTTCCAACGCAACCCGTCCGAGTTGGAACCGCGCACGCTGGATGAGGTACTCATCCGGAGACGTCGAGATGGCGCGCACCAGATATTCGCGAGCCGCCTCGTACTGTCCGTGGCGGACATGAATCTCCGCAAGACCGACCAGCAGGAGATCATTCGGGCTTCGCCGTATTGCCTCAGTATAGCTTTCGACACTTTCGGCAAAGCGGTTGAGCCCGTCGTAGGCGACCGCCAGATATTCAAAACTGTCATCGGTTACCAGACCAAGTTCAATTGCCCGCTCGATATGGGAGACCGATGCATCAAAGTAGAAGGGGCCACGGTGGAAGTAGGCCTTTCCCAGCACGTGATGAACCTCCGCCTCAAGCGGAGGCTTCGGTACGAGGAGCGCCTTCCGCAAGAAAACCACCGCACGCTCGAGATGCTCAGACCGCAACTCCAGATCGCTCTGCTCCATACCGGCATAAAAATGTCCGAGCCCGGCGAAAACCAGCGGTTCGACCTGCATGGGAGTCTCTTCCAGCAATGCCTCAGCACGTTCGAACACGGCACGGAAGTCTCCGTACTGCCAGAGCGTTTCCAGATCACGACGACTGTCGATGTGGGCCCAGAGTCCAAAACCTCCGGTAAGAAAGAACAGCACTACCGCGAAGGTCACCGGCGCTGCGATCATCAGAACCGGGGGTACAGTGGCGCGCCGTGTTCCGGATGATGGCGGAGTGCTCTGGTAACGCGTCTTGGGGTACATCATAAGCCAACTGACGTCATTAGAGTATGTTTGATAAAAAAAGTCAATGCGACTCAAAACGACATAACAGTAGGATAATTGTCCATTCAAAACAAAACGGAAGGAAACAATCCGAACCGGCGGGTCTGTAAGCCGGGTTCTGTCCGACGATACCGTTGCCGATACCGTCTGGGCAGCCATCTGTCTTGGCCATTCGTTGCCGAATCGCTCGTGCAGCCTACCCGCGAACCATTCGACGAGCAGCCGGGTTCGCTGCTTGGCTTTGCTCCCGGTAAGGTTTACCACGGCGTTGCCGGTTACCCGACAACCGGTGGGCTCTTACCCCACCATTTCACCCTTACCCATGGACTGCCCGAAGGCAGATCCAGTGGCGGTATCGTTTCTGTGGCACGTTCTGTCCCGAACGCTCCCTGAGGAGCGCCCGGTCCCGGGGATTACCCGGTACCGCGCTCTGTGGAGCCCGGACTTTCCTCGGTAATCCGCTCAAGGCGGACTACCGCGGCTACCCGACCCGCCGGTTCGAAGTGAAGGAGTAGCGACTACTCCTCTCGTTCTTCTTCCTCGTCTTCCTCTTCGTCTTCATCGAGGTCTTCGTCGTCTTCATCGAGATCGATGTCGTCCTCTTCCTCGTCTTCAAACTCTTCTTCTTCTTCCTCTTCTTCTTCTTCCTCTTCGAACTCTTCGTCCGCTTCGGGCTCTTCTTCTTCGTCCGGAGTATCTTCGTCGTCTCCGATGTCCAGCGGCTCTTCGTCGAGTACGTCCTCAAAGTCAAAGCTGTCTTCGTCCTCTTCACCGTACGCCTCGATGATGTCGGACAATCCTTCGGCCTCGGTATCCGAGTAGCCACCTTCGTCATCACCGATGAAGAATACGATCTTGCTGCAGTAGGGGCAGAACCGAATGCCCGTACCTTCCCTCACCTCGTTGACAAACTGACTGGGAAGAATCATCTGGCAACCGGTACAGACGCCTTTGCGGAGCGCCACAATGCCCTGCCCCTCCTTGCTTCGAATAATGCGCTCAAACTTGAAGAGCAGCTCTTCGTCGAGTTCGGGGGTGAGTTTCTTCTCTTCTTTCACCAGGGCGGCAATCTGAGCCTGCTTGGCATCGGTCTCGCTCTTGATCTTCTGCTGTTCTTCTTCGAGTTCCGTTTCCTGCTGCTTGATGAGACTCGCCTCACGCTCGAGGGTCTCGCTCATTTCCTGAAGGACCTTTTCTTCCTTCTGAAGATCTTTTCGAAACAGCTGCTCGCGTTCGCTCGCATCGCGGATTTCCTTGTCGAGGGCTTCGTATTCGCGCTGCGTCTTGATCACATCCATCTGTGATTCGTACTTTTCGCGATCGCGCTCGGCGCCTTCCATCTGCTCGCGCAGTTCGCGAACGCGTGCCTTGGTTTCATCGTACTGCGCGCTTTTGTCGATGTACGACTTCTTCATTCGGCTTACCAGCTCGGTTTTCGTCGAGAGCGCCTTCGGCAGATCCTTGATTTCATTCTCGATGCGAAACTTCTCGGAGAGAATATCCTGCAGCGATTTCAACCGGTCGATAACGTCTTGAACCATCTCATACTCCTCGTTGTACGGTGGTGGACCAGCTCAATGGTCCAGGTAGTCTTTCAGCCGCCGGCTGCGTTTTGGATGTCGGAGTCGTCGAAGCGCCTTTGCCTCGATCTGCCGAATTCGTTCCCGGGTCACGTTGAAGTAGAGCCCCACTTCTTCCAGAGTGAGCGAGTAGCCATCTTCCAGCCCAAATCGCATCTTCAGCACTTCCTGCTCGCGGGCCGGAAGCGTAGACAGTACGCTGCGAAGTTGCTCCTGCAAAAGCGTAAAAGCGGTCTGGTGGGCGGGATTCTCTACGTCCTTGTCTTCGATGAAGTCACCAAGCAGAGAGTCTTCTTCTTCTCCGATTGGCGTCTCCAGAGAGATTGGTTCGCGCGCGACGTTCTTCACCGACTTCACGCGTACCACCGACCAGCCAAGCCGATCGGCGATCTCTTCGTCGTTGGGTTCTCGACCCAGGACCTGCATCAGTTGCCGGGACTCCCGAACAACTTTGTTGATCTGTTCGATCATGTGCACCGGAACGCGAATCGTGCGCGCCTGATCGGAAATCGAACGCGTGATCGCCTGGCGGATCCACCAGGTGGCGTAGGTGGAAAACTTGTAGCCCTTGCGGTACTCAAACTTTTCCACCGCCTTGATGAGGCCGATGTTCCCTTCCTGCACCAGGTCGAAAAAGTGAAGGCCGCGGTTGGTATACTTTTTCGCAATACTGACCACAAGGCGAAGGTTTGCCTTGATAAGACGATCCTTCGCGGTCTGCATCATGGTTTTGCCGCGGATGATCTCTTCGGACATCTCCAGGACGTCCTCGATGCTGTTCTCGAAGCCAACTTCAAGCCCGCGCAGCTTCTTCTCGGTTATCTGAATCTGGCGAATTTTGTCCTTGATCTGGTCGGCGGTCAGCCCGAGTTCTTCTTCGATCCGCAACCGCTCGGCGGTAATCGCCAGTCCCCGACCAAGGCTCCGCAGTTCGCGCATATTTGAAACACGCAGCCGTTTCTCGATTCGTTCCTGCTCTTTTTGATACTTCTGAATCTTTCGCGCGGCGCCGATGAACTTTTCGGAAAATAACAGGATCTCTTCCTGATGGATTTCAATCCGATCAATGCGAGTCAGCAGATCACGACGGGACTTGCTGAGGGCGGCGTCTTCGAGGACGTCTCCCCCTTTCGCCACGATCTTGTTCTTCTGCTCCACATATTGTTTCAGCTCGGCGTACACTTCCCGCAGGCTCTCTCGATAGAACTGCGCGAGGCGGCGGCGCTCGGCGAGAAACTCAGAGATCTCCTTCTTGGTCAGGTTGAGTTCACGCGGATCTTTCTTTGAGAACGCGCGCTGCGCGAGAGCGAAGACCTCGGGAATGATCATTCCTGAGTTCTTGATCACTCCCTTGATGATGTTCTCGCCCTCTTCCATCTTTTTGGAGAGCTCAACTTCCTGCTCGGCGGTGAGAAGGTTTTCTTTGCCAATTTCACGCAAATAGAGGCGAATCGGGTCGTCGATTGCGCTTTCTTTATCACCAACTACAACCCGCTTCTTTTTATCGGGCTTCCGCTCCTCTTCGGCGGAGACGTCTTCCTCTTCGAGGCTGACGTTATGCTTGGCGAGAATACCAATCACCTCTTCAATCTTTTCCGAGTTGACCACTGAATCCGGTAGAAAATCGTTCACTTCGTCATAACTCACACTGGATTTGTTGCGTGCATATTCTATCAGGCGTAACATTGCAGGATCATTCTGCAGTTCGGTCATCTAGCAATACCCTCAGTTTGAGAACTTCGCGGTCGAGCACCATCTTCTCGTGCAACAGCTGCTCCACCCCGTTTGCGGTTTCTCCTGCGCGACGGAGGAGCGAATCGAGCCGCTTCTGCTGTTCGAGCAGACTCCGCTCTTTTACCCGATAGACCCCGTCACGAACTGCCCTCTCGGCATTCTCGGAGAACTCGCCGGATGAGAGCTTCTCGGTGACGAGGCGTGCAGTGTCGGTGTCCTCTATGCGCGACAACAGCAGTTCGATGGATTCTTCTTCCTTTCGATAGCACTCTTCGAGTGCAACAAAAATATCACGGGCGCGGCTGTCTCGCAGCTCCTCCATGGTGATCGTGCGACGCACGAAGGGAAAAAACTCCCTGTTCACCACGGTTGCGAGCATGAGGAACAGGTCGATCGACGTCGTCTCCTGCTTCCGCTCTACCGCGGGCTTCGGTTCGGGTTTCCCCTGCTGAAAAAAGTCCTCCCGGACCGCGATTCGATCCATACCCAGCCGATCGGCAACCGCCTCCAAGTAGCTGTCTCGGGCCACGGCGGATCGTACTCGGCTAATATACGGAAAAAGCTCCCGCAAAACAAACTCCCGGCCTGATGCCGTCATTGCATCGACCCCGAGAAGAGATTGCGAAAGCAAGTAATCATATACGGTTATAGTACAAGCGGCCGCGTTTTGCAACTCCTGGGGCCCGAGCTGCTCGAGAATCTCCGCCGGGTCCTTCGGTTTGCGGTCCCCGGTGCGAAGGTCGCTTTCGCCGGCAGCTGCCGGCGGTCCGTTCGGGACCTCTGCACCGAGGGTGCACACCTCGCACCGCAAACCGGCTTCTTCGATGATCTCGGCGGCGACGCGGGTCGCGCGAACGCCTGCAGCATCGCTATCAAAGAGCAAAATGACGGTATCCACGTAGCGACGCAAAAGGCCGGCCTGACTCGCGGTGAATGCCGTGCCCAGCGGCGCGACTGAGTTCTCAACCCCGGCCTGATGCAGCGCGATGACGTCCATGTATCCCTCTGCCAGATAGACCCTGCGGGTTTTTCGCATCTGCGGAAGGGCGTGGAACAGTCCGTACAGGGTTGAGCCCTTGTGGAACAGCAGCGTTTCCGGTGAGTTCAGGTATTTGGGGCCGAGGTCCGACAGGCGGCGCCCTCCGAAGGCGATAACATCCCCTCGTGCATCGTGAATAGGAAACATCAACCGATTCACGAAGAGCGCTCGAACCTGATCACCACGCCGGGTGTCGGTATTGGCGGAAAAAAGTCCGGTTTTGGCGAGAAACTCCGCGCTGTACTGCTTTTTTCGCAGGAAGCTGAAGAGCCACCACGGATCGGCGGGTGCGTACCCGATTGCAAACCGTTCCTGAATCTCCGCGCTGATCTTACGACCGCTGAGGTATGCTCGAGCAGACGCGGCCGCACCAGATTCGCGAAAGAGATGACGAAAACTCCCCGTGACCCGATTGTAGAGCTCCCGAAGCGAATCGCGCTCTCGCGACGCCGGGTCTTCCGGTCCTTTGGGAATCTCGACCCCTGCCCGTTCGGCCAACTGTTCGGCCGCCTCCACGAAGGAGAGTTTTTCCACTTCCATCAGGAAGGTGAAGACGCTGCCGCCCTTCCCGCTTGAAAAGCAGTGGTAGACTCCCTTTTCCGGGTTAACATAAAAGGAGGGGGTTTTCTCCTGGGTAAATGGACTGAGGCCGATACACTCCCGCCCCCGCGGCTTGAGCGTCACGTATTGTCCAATGAGCGTCACAATGTCGGTTTTCCGGGCGATCTCATCGATCACCTGCGGGGGAATCCTCACGATCTGCCTCTATCGCGGGGATCGAAGGTAGAATACCGTCGCTTCGTTGTGTTCCTGAAAACTCCGGGAGAAGTGGTGCCTTGTTGCGTCGGCGCCCCGCAGTACAAAGAACCAGTAGTCACTCTCGGCGGGGTTGAACGCAGCGTCCAGAGCGACCCGCCCGGGATTGGCGATAGGAGCCGGGGGCAACCCCCGATTGCGATAGGTGTTGAAGGCGGAGTTGCGCTCGAGATCGCGAAAAAAGAGGCGGCTCGGATGAGGCAGCCCTTGTTCTTCCGTCATCACGTACACCACGGTTGCACAAGACTCCAGACGCATGCCGACGTTGAGTCGATTGAAAAACACCGATGCGATCATCGGCGCCTCGTCGGGAACCATGTACTCCCGCTCTACGATCGATGCCATGATGACGGTTTCGTAGAGTTCCTCGGGAGTCAACAGCTGCCACGCGGGGTAGACCGACTCCACCACGGCGAAGAACCGTTCGATCATGTGGGCCACAATCGTGGATGCCGGAAGCCCCTCCTGAAACAGATAGGTATCCGGGTAGAGAAAACCCTGGGCACTCTCTGCGGCAATCGCGAATCGTCCCAGAACCTCGGGATCGCCCGTTGCCGCGATGAACTCATCGGCGGAAATGATACCAGCCCCCTCCAGGTGATCAGCCATGCGACGGATGGTCCACCCTTCAGGAATGGTGATGCGAACCAGCCGTTGCCGGCCTCCAAGGAAGAAGTCATGTATCGCCTGCGTACTGAGCCCGGCGGGTATCAGGTAATTCCCGCTTTGAAAGCGGTCCTGCGTGCCCCGAACGACACTCAGCAGCGAGAGCATCCGGGCCGAACGAATGAGCCCTTCGGCCTCCAGCCGCCGCGCGATCGATTGAACGCTTTCACCGCGCCGCACGGAGAATGTGACAGCGTCGCCGTTGTGTTCCGGTGCGGTATTGAGGTACCAGAGTGCACCCGCGGCCACGCCGCTGGTGAGAACCATCACCAGACCAAGCAGCAGGAGGAGTCTGCCCCAGCGGCGGGGGCGCCGGGGCGACTCGGTCTGAGTGTCTGGTCTTGTTGCTTCTTCGCTGTGCTGCTCTCTCATCGGATCAGTATGAACTCCACGCGTCGGTTTTTCCACCGTTCGTCGAGATCGGTGTGCGGAACAACCGGTTCCGTTCCACCGCGACCGACCGTGGTGATGCGGCGCGCGGCAAGTCCTCGCTCGATCAGAGCCGCACGAACCGATTCAGCCCTGGCTTGCGACAGTGGCTGCAGTTCGGTGACCTCTTCGCGTTCGGTGCCGGTGATGTTCACCGCGTGGCCCTCCACCTGAATGTTGTAGGTTCCAAATCGGGTGAAAATCTCGACCAGACGGTTCAAAATCGCAAGGTTTTTTGCCCCCTGCGGATCATCAGGGTCGATAATCAGCGCGGGACTGTTGGGCGCAAATGTGATGGCGGCGATCTGCACCCGCAGACGGTCACCGTCTCGAATGACCAGAATGTCCACCGGAATCACGCCTCTGACCACGGTCCGGTTCCCGAGCACGTCAACCACTTCAAGGACGTAGGGATAGTCCTCCGCTGAGATGACCAGATCGCCGTTTGCCGCCCGACCATCCCACACGATACGTTCGGCGGGACGGCCTCTGCCGGCAAACTCGGTGAAGAATGCGCGGTTTCGATCCTGAATCTCCATGCGCCAATGCGAAATGTCGCTGGCGTTCTCGATGCCGATGCGGATGTTCAGCTCGTCGTCGATGCCGTCGTTGTCCGGTGAGAACGGAATCGGAGCAAGGTCAACCCGTACCACCGGCGGCGAAATATCGAGCAGGAACTCGCTGGAGCGCGCGACCGGCCGGTTTCCCTTGCGGTAGTTGACTCGGAACTCCGCGACATAGCGGCCCTCCCGGATCCGGCCCGCGGAATCGCGACCATCCCAGACCACCGACGATTGCCCGGTGATCGTGCTCCCCGTAAAAGTGCGCACGGTCCGGCCGTCCAACAGAATGTTCAATGACCAGTCGTCGATGCCGCGAAGGTTGTTGACCAACATCGTGAAACTAATGTCATCACGAATCCCGTTGTTGTTTGGGCTGAACGCCGTCGCATTTGCAGTCACAAAAATTGGTGTCGGACGGGTGTCAACCTCAATGCCGTCGAGTCGCACTTCGGTACGATTCCCCGCCTCATCGGTCGCGGAGACCACGTAGCGGTACATCCCGTCGCGCACGACGTTACCGGAGGCATCGCGGCCGTCCCACTCAAGATCGCGCAGCACTCCCTGCCACGAGAACTGTCGGATTGCATCACCGGTATCGGCGGAGACAATGAATCCCTGCCAGAGCCGTTCCTCGGAAGAGGTCTGTCGGATGGTGATCCGGTCCCGGTTGCCATCGCCGTCCGGCGAGAAGAGGGTGAAATCAGCGGTCAGTTGCGCCGTCGGGAATACGGTGTCCAGAACGAAATCGGCGGTGCCTGCCTCGGCGAGGTGGCCGTTGCGATAGAGTACACTCAGATGTCCGCGGTAAGTGCCGTCGGCTGCGCGGCTTCCGGCGTTATCGAGCCCGTTCCAGCGGAAGGGGCCGGGAATACGGTCTCTCCCAGTGAACGTCCTGACCGCCCTGCCCTGCTGGTCGCGGATCTCAAAGGTGAACGTCTCGATGTTTTCGTTCAGATCGAGTCGCGGGAAGAAGGCGATGGTATCGCGCACCCCGCTTGCATTGGGAGAGAACGCACGGAACTCAGCGGATATAATCACTTCCGAAGCGCGATTGTCCACCTCAAAGCTGACCCGGTTTGATAGCCCGCGGTTGCCTGCCCGGTCGGTGGATTCCAGCTCGTAGGTGAAGAGCCCGTCTTCAACAAGGCGGCCCTGGTCGTCGGTTCCATCCCAGACAATGCGTGGATCGGCTGTTCCCTGCCAGGTAAAGCGGCGTACGGCCCGACCGGCACCATCGCGAACGGTTCCCACCCACTGGTCTTCGGGAGAACTCTCCTGAAAGATAGTCACCTCGTCACGCGTTCCATCGAGGTTTGGCGAGAACACCTCCAGATCGGCGCGGACGGTAGCCCGCGGTGGGGTGACGTCGATCTCAAACGGGGGCGACGACTCTTCGGGGGCAAACCCGTTTCGGTACCGAGCGCGCAATCGTGCCTGGTACGTACCTTCCGGCAGTATGCGCTCCTGGTTGTCGCGGCCGTTGAAAATGATCTGCGGAAGTGGTTCGGTACGGCCTGAGAAGGTCCTCACCGCGCTGCCCTGCTGGTTTTCCACGACAAGCTCCCAACTCACCAGGCCGGCGGTGGGAACGTCCAGCGCAAAGGTCAGCGTATCTCGAACCCCGTTGTCGTTTGGTGAGAAGTGGGCGTGGTTGATCGCGATGCGAATCGGTTCCTGAACCGTGTTCACCACGATGTTTTCCATCGACGCACGACTGCGGTTGCCTGCCCGGTCGGTTGCGGTTACCACATAGCGGTAGACGCCGTCGGGTACGAGGTCGTCATCGTCAGTGGTGCCGTCCCAGACGATTGTCTGTGGGCCGGCCGACTCCCAACGCCAGGTTCGAATCCGGTTTCCGGCCAGATCTTCGATCCACCCTTCCCAGAGATCTTCCACACTTCCTGACTGCACGATGGTCAGTTCGTCCTTGTTTCCATCGCCGTCGGGACTGAAGATACGCTCATCGCCGCTGAGCTCGGCAACCGAGATCTCCGGCGGGGTGGTATCCACCACCACGGTAAATTGATTGGTTTCGGCGCGGTTTCCGTTGTCGTCCTCGGCTTCGACCACAAAGGTATAGGTGCCGTCCGGAACCAGCGTGCCCGCATCGGATATCCCGTCCCATCGGATGGCTTCCGGAACCGAAACCCCGGACTTCACCGCCAGGAGGCGGTCCATGAAGTTTCGAAACCCCTCGTTTTCGGGACGTTCGTCCTTGTTCTCGATCCGTCGCACCTCTTCGCCGTCTTCGTTGAAAACGCGGAATGCCCATGAGGCAACGAACCGTTCGTCGGTGATCGAGAGCGGCACCAGAAGGTAGTCGTTGACGCCGTCGTTGGTGGGGGCGATGTAGTGAGTCGGTTCGACATCAACGCTGATACGCGGCGGATTGCGGTCGACCACCCCCAGCGGCACGTTGACGCCCGCGCCAAAGCCCCAGACGCCGTCGTACAGCGGTGCTGCGGCCGCTCGCGTACGAACCTCGCTTCGGTTCCAGCCCTGACGGGCGATCAGCGAGTCGCTCTCCTGGAAGTCGGTCGCAAGTTTCACCGAAATGCCAAACGACGGAATCATCGAGCGCCGTTCGACCGCGTCGTCCATCAACTCGCGGGCATCGACCTGCCAGCCGCCAAACACGCTCACCGTGTCAAAAAAACTGATCTCGGTTCCCATATTCAGGCGGACGTTCTGTACGGTGGGATAGCTCAGCGTTACGTTGAAGTCCATCACCACATCATCCGTGCGAATCGGAGAGAATTGGGCGCCGACCGCCGGCGTGAGAATGGAGGGCATCGAGGTTCGGCCGTCTACCGGATTGTAGGGAAGTCCGAGTCCAAGAATTGAGGCGCCCCATCGGAAGTCCTTCAGACCCCGCACATCGCCAACGAGGTGGAGAATACCCACGTCGAGTCCGGCACCCACGTCGAAGGTGTTGTCCGCTCCACCCATCAGCACGTTGATTCCCGCGCCTACCAGAAAATCGGGGGAGAGGTCTTTGGCAAACGAAAACCGGGCACCAAAGGTGTTTCCAAGCAGCATCGGATCAACCGTCGACCCGAGATAGCGTGCTCCGCCCGAAAATACGCCAACCCGCGTCGGCACGGTAACCCCAAGGTTTACCCCGTGCCCCTGCCAGCCGCGATCGTCGGACTCAGAGCCAAAGCCCGTCAGGCCGATGTAGCTCGCGTCAAGGGTCACGCGCTGATTCAAGCCCGAGGCCGCGGGATTCATTGTGTCTGCGGTGGGCGATTCCGTCGAGGTCACGGTGAACCCGCGGCCAAGGAAGAGCGGCGACGTCATCTGGTACAACGCGTCGTTGCCCCCTACGGGGGGATCGTACGCCGACACAACCGCAGCGACCAGCACGAGAATCGCGACGTGCGCGATCCGGATAGCTGCACGAAACCACTTACGCGAGGGGGTGTTCTTCGTTTTCATATAGGTTTTCAATGTTCTCCATTTGTTCAATTGAAAGGCGATCGTGGAGGATTCTCTCCAGTCGTTCGTAGAGCGATATCATTCGGGCGTCCAGCTCGAGGTCGTGGCGACGCATCAACACGTAGAGTGCAACAACTTCAGCTCCGTCAAGATCAATCATATCACGGGGTGATTTCCATTCCCTCTTGAGAAATATAGACCTCAAGTTCCAAATTTCCAAGGCGTTGCGCGTACCATCGCGCAAGCTGAAGGTTTTTGTGCAGTTTTGCGTCATCGTAGAGCGGTTCGTGGTGAAACAGATAGAGGGCCCGCACGTTCCACGCGGTCGCGAAGTCCACACCAAGGCTGAAAGAGCTATGTCCCCAGTTGTATTTCTCGATCGCCTCGCCCAGGGTGTACTGGGTGTCCAGGATCATCGCATCGGCATTTCCGAAAAAGCGCCGGTTTTCGGGTGTCTTTTCAAAGTCCGACTGCAGCAGCTCGACATCGCTGGCATGGACAAAGGTCCGCCCCGCTTCCTCGAACCGATATCCAAACCCTCTTCCCGGGTGATTGAGCTCGCGCCAGCTCACCGTTACCGAGCCGATCGTCACTGGGCGGTGATCCAGAACGTGGAACTGAAGGTTGCGGGCCATTTTCTCTTCCATGGTCACCGGAAAAAAAGGATGTTGCATGTGAGACGACAGTATCGACCGGATCTCCGGGATGGGGCTGTAGAAATGAACCGAGCAGTTGGGGTTGTATGCCGGGCCAAAGAAGGGCAAGCCCTGCACATGATCGTAATGAAAATGGGTGAAGAAGATGTGGTACTCGCGCTCGGGATTGAGACTGCGCATCATCTGCGCGGCAACCTCCGCGATGCCACTACCCGCATCGATCAGAATGGTGGCGCCCTTGCGTGGCGATATCTGTATACACGCGGTATTTCCGCCAACCGTTCCGAAGAGGGACGGTGGCAGCGAAGCGAGAAATCGCTCGCGAGCAGCAGGAGATACCAGATCGCGCGGCTGCACGCGCTGGATCACGGCTGAAATCTTGTTCTTGACCTGTTCGTCAAGCAGCGGAGTCGGCCGGGAGCCACGGGCTCCCCAGATCTTGATCTTCATTCTCCGTCCCCGCGTTTCGGTTGGTGCCGACGGGGATCAAGCAGGGGGAGCCGTTCTCGCGTCTCAAGCCACGCATCGATGGTTGCCGCGGTGTGAGTTGGTCCCACATTGATGCCCGGGCATTCCCGCTCCAGATCGAGCCACTGTTCGGGTGTGCTCATATGCGCCGGCCAGAACGGAAAGCTGCGACACTGAAGCGGTCGGTCTTCGTATACGGTACACCCACCGTGTTTCCAGAAGACGCAGTCGAGGTTTTTCTGCTCCCGAAGCGTAAGCCGTGATACCACGCCCAGATCGATGACCCGACAATACCGCTCGATGAACCGCTCGTGCGAGAGCGAGAAGCGATCGGCGAGACGGCTCAGTTCAGACTGTGAAAGAAATACGTAACCGGAATCAAACCGACAGCAGAGCGAACACTCTGTGCAGCAGAATCGCAGGCCCTTGGAATAGAAGGAATCGCCCTGAATCGGCATGAAGCTTCACCATGCGGTTGTTCCCGCGGCACTGCTGTGATCGGACGCGCCACCGTCAGGTGAAGGGATCCGACGCGCCGGGACCGGCGCAAAAAAACCAGATGGGGAGTGTAGGATTCGAACCTACGAAGGCTGAGCCAACAGATTTACAGTCTGCCCCCTTTGACCGCTCGGGAAACTCCCCAATAGATCGCCACCATATCACCGAGCGAAATACGAGTCAAGTACACCCATTGATCCACCCTTCGGGGTATCGATCGGGTATGCCTCGGGCGCTGTTCCGTCTTCGGCTCGGTGGAGCGCGATCACACAGCCATCTGTCGGATTCGAACCGACGACCCCGAGATTACAAGTCACGTGCTCTGGCCAACTGAGCTAAGATGGCGTGATGTTGTTGCCACGCTACTCTACTGAACAGCCGTTCGGCTGTCAACAGAATGGTGGCCAATCGTCCAGTCCGGGGTCGGACAAGTCGAGTTCCGGAACGGTCAGCACCCGCGTCGAAGCCGCGAACAGCGCGACGGTGAGTTCATACTGTGCAGCGCACGCGCCGTCGCTGGTCACGTAGGACCAGCCGTCATCCAGAAGCGTGACGTGGGGGCGACCGAGGGTGACCACCGGCTCCACATTCAGCACCATGCCGGCTTGCAGACGATCCCCCGTGCCGCGCGTTCCCACGTGGGGCACGGCCGGCGGTTCGTGGACTTCGCGACCAATGCCGTGGCCCAGAAACTGGGAGACAACGGAACAGCCGAGACTGATCGCGGCCTCCTGCACCGCTGCTCCGATATCTCCCACGCGGCTGCCGGGGCGGCAGGCGCGCATTCCCGCACAGCAGCTGCGCCACGCAGCACGAATCAGTCGCCGACCATCGGCGGTGGGCGTACCAATTGCGTAGGTCCACGCGGCGTCCGCCTTCCATCCTGCGTACCCCGCACCCACATCCACGGTGACCACGTCGCCGTTCTCCAGGGTTCGAGATCCCGGGATCCCGTGTACGGCAACGCTGTTTACGGAGACACAGACAGCCGCCGGAAACCCGCGATATCCTTCGAGAATTGGCTCCATTCGCCGCTCGGAAAGAAAGTGCCGGCAGAACGCATCGATCTCGGCGCTGCACACTCCCGGAACCATGATGTGCTTCAATTCACGGAAAAGGTATCCAAGGTAGGCGGCCGGTTTCGCCAGTCGGACGATTTCCAGCGAGGTTCGCGCGGGCATGGTCTCTCCCCCGTCTCAGGCCGGAGAGAACACGGCACCAACAAAGGTCACCGCGACAAGAATCCCGGTACAGACCAGCATCACGGTCGCCGCGTATATGAACCGCACCGCGAGAAACCGTCTTCGACTGACCATCCAGAGAATAAGGTTTACCATGTAGTACAGGCCGCTCAACGCCGACAACAGCGACGTCCACCGAAGCAGACTGAGCAGCAGCCGCTGGGTCTCTTCCAGAAACTCCTGCGCGTTCCCCAGGAGGTAGAGCGTGAGAACAATCAGCGAACCGGCAAAGAAGAACGTGCACACGCTCTCGAGGATGCGCATGGTCCGGTACATCGGGGACACCGGTTTCTGCATACCGCCGGATTCTACCATCGCAGCCTTGCATTGAACAGGCTTTCGCACTACTATAAGGCGTTATGAGAAGGTTTCTGGTTATTCTGATTCTGCTGTTGATCGCCGCCGCGACGGGCTTCTACTTCGGCTGGATCCAGTTCCAGATTCCTGCCGATCGCGTTGCCGTGGTGTTTACCAAGACCGGTGGTTGGGACAGCGTCGCCGTTCGCCCGGGAACCTTCCATTGGCGGTGGGAAAATCTTCTCCCAACCAATCTTACGCTCCATCTGTTTGATGTCTCTCCCCAGCAGGTTACCGTCCGAACCGAAGGAACCCTCCCTTCCGGCGATCTCTATCGCAGGTATCTCGAAGGTGACGTCGATTTCAGTTACGTCGTTGAGCTCTCGTTTCGGTTCCGGATCAACCCCGATGCACTTCCGGCGCTGGTGTCCGCGGAGCTGCTGACGCCCGAAACCCTCCCATCCTGGTACGAGGAGCAGGCCGCCGTCATGACGCGACGGGCCGTAGACGTCATCGACTCGATCTTTCGCGAATCCGGAGACGACGGCCGCTTTTCGGTGTCTGCGTTCTCGGATCAACTACAGCAACGTCTCGCGGACGATCATCCCGAACTCGAGATCGTGCAGATTACTCCCGTGCAGGTACTTCTGCCGGATGTGGATCTCTACCTCATCGCCCGTCAGATCTATCGCGAGGTAATCGCCGCCCGTGCCGTGGCAACCACGGGAGCCGCTGCAGTGGCTGCCGGCGATGAGGTCCGCCTTGAGAGCAAACTCGCGACGCTGGCGCGTTACGGTGAGCTGCTGAACCAGTTTCCGGTGCTGCTTGAGTACTTTGCGCTCACCGCCGAGCGCGGCATCGATCCGCTGGACATCCAGGCGCTGCGATCTCTCGCTCCTGCTCCCTGACCGTCTTCGACGGGTGCTCTGGTCCCGTTCGTACCGGAACTCCTCGGAAACCGCGTCACCCCGTCGGGGCCTCCTCGGTAGAGATAATCAGGTCAACCAGACGGACGATTCGCTCCAGTGAGCCGGAAAAGCGCGCGATGAGCACATCCGGACCGCTTGTGGTCTCCTCTCGATGGGGACTCATTGCGGCGCCGGCTTTGCGAAGCGACGCCTGCATCCCCCGAAGATACTCAAGCCCCTTGTCGAGCATTCCCCTCGCCTGCTTGTCACGCTGCGCGATGATGCTGCGGTAGATACGCTGCTGGGTTGCATCTTTTTCCATGGAGTACCGGACCCGAAACAGGGTCTTTCCTTCATCGCTGTCCGGGGAGAACGACTCATCAAAGGCGTGAAGCTTGTCTCCGAGGTCTTCGAGCCCTGCGGAAAAAAACGAAAGCTCGTTGGATATTTCGCGCGAACGTGCGGGGATGGACCGCTGAATTGAGGAGATCGAGGGACGGATAACCCGTCGGAAGATGATCTGCAAAAAGTTGTAGAGAATGTTCACCGACCGCACGTACCGGAAGGTGGGTAATCCTCCCTTTCCACTCACGGCGGCCGCCCCCGCCCGGTAATGGGTAAACTCAGGAGGCTGGTGACCGAAGGTCTCTTCGATCAGGGTGGTGATGGCGCTCTCGCGAACCGATGGAAACCGTTCGTCAACCTCGCCGAGGAGTTCCACGCGCAGCGCGCTGTAGTAAAACTCTTTCAGATGAATTCGCGGGGTATAGACGAGGAGCCGGTGGTAGGGATCTTCATGATAGTACCTGATCAGATCCGCGAGCGGGACGTGGGAAGAAAACTCGCGTGCCGCTTCGTGCAGCGCCTTGATATCTCGTTCCAACGCCGCGGTACTCCGAGCGAGATCGCTCTGCTGTACCGGCTCCTCGGAGAGTTCGGCCGGTTCCGCCTGCACATAGTACTCGAGGAGCTCGCGGTGAATCGTAAACTTGGACTCAAGGCGATGCCAGACGTAGAGTGCGTGGTAGAGTTCTTCGAGCTGATCGAGAACCGCCACCGCACGACAGCGCGAAAACGACGGTGGCTCCGAACCGGGCGCGGCCGATGAGTCATAACCAAAGCTGCTGAGCAACAGTGCGTAGTCATAGAGCGCGAGGTTTTTCAGGTGATAGAGCGGTGACAACCCCGCGAGAATTTCTGCAAATACCCCGTCGTGAATAGAGGCGATGTAATGGTCGAGTCTCTCCAGCAGGTGGTTGCGAATTTCGGTTCGACTTCCGCTGTTCACGTAGATCTCGCGCATCTCCTCATCGGAGAGGAAATCACCGAGTCGCTTCTTGCTCCCGGAAATTCGCCGTTCCAGCACGCTCTGCACCACCGTGCGCAGCAGTTCTTTTGATTTCCACAGATCGCTGAACAGTGGCACCAGCGGATACGCACTGCAATACATCGCGTAGAGTCGACCGGCGAACTGCTCGCTTAACAGTTCCGACTGAGAGGACGACACACAGACCTCGGAACGAACCAGGCGTTTTCGCAGCGTACGCAGCTTCTGATCGACCAGCGCGTCTTCCTTGATTTTTCCCGTTAACCAGCTGCGAATCCAGAGCCGCAGTCGCCCCCACGGCCCCAACGCCGCGATTTCTCGGGAGATGATGTCGCGGCGTTGATCGGGATGGATCTCGGTTCGAATCAGCGCGCGGGATTCGTCATCGTTCTGGGTAAGGCCAAGAGAAACCATGATCTTTCGATACAGCTCTTTTCGTTCCTCATCGGGCAAGGCGTGTACGAGTTCGCGAAAGGTGGACGACGAAGCCATGATCCCCAACTCCTGTATCTGTGTGCCCCTTAAGGTAGGCCATTTCGGTCCTTCGCGCAATCATACAACAGCAAAACAGACGCTAAAGAAAATTTACCCCGCACCGAAATTGATACCAAAGTGAACACGGAAGTTCACAACGGCACTCAAGGAGGACGATATGATCATCAACCACAACCTGAGCGCAATGTTTGCGCAGCGACAGCAGAAGTTTAACAACCTTACTGTCGACGGCAACATTGAGAAGCTCAGCTCCGGACTCCGGATTAACCGGGCCGGGGACGACGCGTCGGGTCTCGCCGTATCGGAAAAGATGCGATCCCAGATTCGGGGATTGAATCAGGCCGAGCGAAATGCGGCAGACGGAATCTCCCTCATCCAGACGGCTGAGGGCTATCTGCAGGGAACCCAGGATATTCTGCAACGACTTCGCGAGTTGGCGGTGCAGGCTGCAAACGGTATCTATTCTACGGAAGACCGAATGCAAATCCAGGTTGAGGTTTCCAGCCTCGTTGCTGAGGTAAACCGGATCGCCTCTCACGCGCAGTTCAACGGGATGAACCTCCTTACCGGACGGTTTGCCTCGGAGACGGGTCTGAATGTTGTCACCGCCAGCATGTGGTTTCACATTGGCGCCAACATGGACCAGCGCGTCCGCGTGAACATCGGAACGATGAACGCGCAGGGTCTCGGGATTCAGGGTCTGGGTGCACCCTCGCACTCTGCAACCTTCATCAGCTTGTCGACACCCGACGGCGCAAACGCAGCCATCGGATTGCTCGACGACGCTTTGATGCAGGTCAGCAAGCAGCGTGCGGACCTCGGTGCGTACCAGAATCGGCTTAACTACGCCCGCGAAAGCCTCAGCGTTGGTGCTGAGAACATGCAGGCGTCGGAGTCGCAGATTCGTGACGTTGACATGGCGCGAGAGGTCGTCGATTTCGTGAAGAACCAGATTCTGGTTCAGAGCGCAACCTCGATGCTCGCCCAGGCCAACCAGAAGACGCAGTCGGTGCTTCAGCTGCTGCAATAGGCAGCACTCAGGTTCCATGCCGGAAGGCGGTCCATTTGGACCGCCTTTTTTTGTGCCTTGCCCCGCGCCATCTGCATTCGCATAATGGGATGTATGGCCGCGTTGCACATTCCCTCCGAGCTTCGACCAATTGCAGCAATTTTCTCTCAGAGCGGGTACCGCTGTTTTCTGGTTGGTGGTGCGGTGCGTGATCTGCTCATGGGCATTTCCCCCGGGGATCTCGATCTCGCCACCGACGCAACGCCGCAGCAGGTAACCTCGCTCTTCCGCCGCGTCATTCCGACCGGCGTCGCGCACGGCACGGTGACCATACTCTTCCAGGGGGGGCAATACGAGGTCACGACCTTCCGCACCGAAACAACCTATTCCGACGGTCGACGGCCGGATTCCGTGGCCTTTGCGTCAACCATCGACGAGGATCTTTCGCGTCGTGACTTCACCATCAACGGGATCGCGTTGGATCTGAACAACGGTCACGTGGTTGATCCGTTTGGTGGGCGCGATGACATTCACCGTCGCGTGGTGCGCGCCATCGGTGAGCCCGACCAGCGGTTTGGCGAAGACGCGCTGCGCCTGTTGCGAGCCATACGGTTTGCCGTCAAGCTTGGGTTTTCCATCGACGAAGACACGCTGGCAGCCGTTCGGCGAGCGGCTGATTCGATCGCGCGCATTTCTGCGGAGCGCGTTCGCGACGAACTGACCCGGATGATCCTGTCTCCCGATCCTCGGCGAGCGCTGCGCCTTTTGCGCGACACCCAGCTTCTGGAGCACGTTCTCCCGGAGCTGACCCGCGGTATCGGCGTTCCCCAGGACGGTAGCGCCGCGCCGGACGTATTCGAGCATCTGGCGCTGTCTACTGAGGGCGCTCCCGCCGACCGGCTCGATCTGCGCCTTGCCGCCCTGCTTCACGACGTTGCAAAGCCCGACTGCCTGCAGGAACAGGAGGGAGCCCTTCTGTTTTACGGACACGACGAGAGCTCCGCCACGATTGCCGAGGGCGTCCTGCGCCGATTACGGTTTCCTAACCGCCTCATCGCGCGCGTCTGTCATCTCATCCGTCACCACATGTTTCACTACACCGATGAGTGGACCGATTCGGCGGTGCGACGCTTCCTCGCGCGAGTTGGCGGAGAGAACGTAGAGGACCTCTTTGCACTGCGCGTGGCTGATCGATACGGGAAGATTGGTCGGCACACCCCAGACCCTATGCTTGATGAGCTGCGCGGACGCATCACCGAGATGACCGCGCGCCGGGATGCGGTGAGCGTGGCCGACCTCGCGGTAAACGGCTCTGACCTCATGACCGCCGGTATTCCGAGTGGGCCAGCGGTTGGCACAACCCTTCGATTCCTGCTGGAGGCGGTGATGGACGATCCGAACCAGAACAACCGGGCGAGGCTCCTCGAAATTGCCCGCAGGTTCTACGAGGACCGGCTGAACGTCGAGCAGTAGCGGTGTCACCCGCACGAACCTGCGGCGCCCCGCGCATTGGCCTACCTATGCGTCGGGTGCATCGTCTCCTGCCAGCGCGGTGTAGGCGAACTCAGCGGCGCTCTGTTCTGCGCTCTTCTTGTTCTTTCCCTTTCCCGGTCCGTAGGTCTGGTCACCTACTTTCACCTCGATCCAGAAGGTCTTGGAGTGGTCTGGGCCGGTTTTTTTCACCATCTGGTACTTGGGATAGGTCTTGAACTGTTTCTGCACCAGCTCCTGCAGCAAGGTCTTGTAGTCCTTGCGGTGCCGGTTTTCCAGAACCTTGTTGATTTCCGGAACCAGATATCGAAGTACAAACTTCTTCGCTGCCCGAAACCCCGAGTCCAGAAAATAGGCCCCAATGATCGCTTCCATTGCATCAGCAAGGAGCGCCTGTTTTGTCCGTCCTCCGGAGTACTCTTCACCCTTTCCGATCAGGATGAAGTTGTCCACCTTCAGCGAGCGCGCAATGATTGCGAGGCTGTCTTCGGAAACAACAAACGACTTGACCTTCGCGAGGTCTCCCTCGGCGCGATCGGTGAGCGTCTCGAAGAGAAACTCGGCGACCACAAGGCCGAGCACCGAGTCTCCGAGAAACTCGAGTTTTTCGTTGTTGCCGATCTCGTTCTGGTTCTCGTTCGCGAACGAACGGTGAGAGAACGCGAGATTCAACATCTCGTGACTCTTGAACTTGATTCCGGCCTGCTTTTCAAATAGCTGGAGCTCTTTGCGACGCTCGCTGTTGATGGGGGGAGGTTGTAACTCAGCATAGTTTTTGCCGAAGAGTACGTTCACGACTCGTTTCCCCCGAGTATTCATATTCTGTCAGTAGGAATTGTACCGCGTTTCGGATCTGGTTTCCGGAAACCAAAGGTACAAAAAAAATGCCCGGCCGGAGCCGGGCAGCGTTTATTTCTGCTGGCTCTTCAGGTAGTCAAGAGCATCGCGAACCGTTTCAAACTCGTTCGCCTTCTCGTCAGGGATGGAGATGCCCATCTCTTCCTCGATTGCGTACACGAGTTCGTAGGTGTCCAGACTGTCTGCGCCGAGATCCTGGCGAAAGGAGCTGTCCATGGTGATCTTTGCTTCATCAACTTCAAGCTTGTCGGCAATCAGTTTCTTCATCTTCTCAAACAGTTCGTCCATACGTAGTATCCTCCTGAGATCTTCTTAGCTCAATTCTTCCGGATCGAAAATCTTCTTTCCGCGATAAAAACCGGATTTCATATCCACGCGATGCCGGAGAACAGACGCACCCGACTCAGGGGATACCGCCAACGACGGGAGATCCAGTTTTCCATTTATCTGTCTTCTTCTTCGTGTTCGTGCTTTCGATGCCCGTTTTTTGGGTACAGCCATGATAACCTCACATTCTTGCCGTAATTGCCGCCTAACTTAGCCTATCACCGGGGGAATGTCAAGCTTTGCTCGCAGGCGTCGGTGTGTCCTTTGCGGTCCTCATGGTATTGCGCAGTCGGTCGGCAACCGAAGGGGGGACCATGGTGGAGATGTCACCACCGAGCCGGGCGAGTTCCTTGATCGCGGTCGAACGAAGGACAAAATATTGCGGGTCCGTTGGAATGAAGAACGTCTCCACCTTGGTGTTCAGTCCCCGGTTCAGCATCGAGAGTTCAAACTCGTATTCAAAGTCGCCGAGCGCCCGCACCCCCCGAATCATGACACGGGCGCTCACCTTGTCGGCGAAATCAACCACGAGCCGATCCCACAGATGAACGCTGACGTTCGCGTACTCCGACAGCAGCTCCTGCATCATCTCGTAGCGCTCTTCCGCGCTGAAGGTGTAGTTCTTATGAGGATTCATCGCAATGACGACGTCGATCGCGTCAAAGATTTGCGAGCATCGCTGGATGATGTTGAGATGACCGTTGGTTGGTGGATCAAACGAGCCGGGATAGAGGGCGCGCAACATGCAAGCAAGAATACCGGCGGCACGGAATGCGGTCAAGAGCGATTTACCCAAAGAACCGATGAATCAAACCTCCGGTGGGTACCACAACGAGTGAACGCGTGGTAGCATGAGGGCATGAACCTGGGCTCTTCCGGCGCGCTGTACGGCCTCGCGTGTACCGTTCTCCTGCTGTGCGGTAGTCCCATGGTTGCGCCACTGTTTGCCGAGTCGCTTCCCAATCCCGAGTCAGGCGAGCCCGAGCGCCCCGCTTGGGTCATCCCCGGAGATGATGCCGGCGAGCCAAACGGAACCGGTCAGGACCCCATCTGGGTGCCCATCACTCCGCGCGACATTCCGATGACACCCCAACGCATGACTGAGATCCGTGTTCTGGAATACGGTGCCCGTGCCGAAGATCCCAATCAAAAACTTGCCGCCGTACGACGCATCGACACCCTGCACCGTCAGGGCGCGCTTGATCCCCGAGATCGAGTGATTATCGGGATTCTCCATTTTCTCGCGACCGAGGGCACCGGAACCCGTACGGTTGAGGGTGGACGGCGGATTGCCTCCTTCCCCCACGTCCGGATGCAGGCGGTTCGCACCCTCGGGAACGTCGGCGGTCCGTACGCGCGCACCGCCGTACTCGAGGTCATCCGAAACGACAGCGAGCCAATGGTATTGGGAGAGGCGACCGCGGCCCTCAGCCGCATGAACGCAGAAACCGATGCCGAGCTGATCGGCCATCTCACCCTGATCATCGAACGCATGGGACGAACGGGTGGAAGCGACTACCTTGCGTACGCGACGTTGCGTGCGATCGAAGAACTCCATTGGGCGTCCGCCGGTCTTCACGATCCCGCGCTGTTTCGCGCGGTGCTGACGCTGACGCAGGCGCCCTACAGCGCTGCGGTGCAACGGAAGGCGTTTCGGGTGGTGGATCTTTTGCGTGGTCGGTGAGATTTAACGCGGGGTATCGTTTCGGGTATGAACGAGTTCTTCGGTGAGTTTCTGCGCCAGTCGCGCAATAGCGGCCGACATGTAGGTTCTGTCGCGAACCTTATGTTTGAGCTCTGCGATTCGCTTCGGGTCGCTTGGTTTGGCTATTCTCACCATGGTGCTCTCCGCGGCTATTCAACCACACCGGGAATCTGTTCTACCCTGTCTCCACACACAAACAGTACCTCGTAGCGGGGCGAAAAACCATCAAACTCGCTGTTTACGGCCAAGAACTCGCGCGAGGCCCCGACGATTCGCGCGAGCTTGCGACGGGTGACGCTGTGTTCAAGACTCTCGTAGGGCAACACGGTCCAGCTCTTCACCTCAAAAAAACCGATGATCCCTTCTCGTACAGCTACAATATCGACCTCACCGCGCCGTCCTCTGAAGTTCTTTTGTACAATATTCCACCCCAAATCAACGAGAAACGCGGCCGCCCGCGTTTCGCCGTCGCGCCCTCGGGTGGTGGTTGATCGTTGTGCGGTCAATCCGCCTCACGGGCCGCGGTAAGCTCTTTGGGATCAACCGCTTTGGCGATGAAGAGGTTTTTTTCGGTGAAGAGATCGAGTGTCTCACCGTTATCTCCCGCGTATTCGCGGCCGCGTTCATTGATTATGATCTTGACCGCCGGCTTGAGGGGGGCGTCGACGTTATTCTCGATGACGCGTCCAATCGCACCGCTGCTCAACAACACGATGCTCCCGATGGGATAGATACCCATGGTGCGGATGAATACCTTGAGGACCTCGGGGTCAAACCGGCGAGAATTATCGCTCAGGATGGCCCGCATCGCCGCATACCCGATCATTGATCCGCGGTAGGGGCGTTCTGAGACCATCGCTTCGAACGCGTCCACCACAGCGATAATCCGCGCCGGCAGGATAATGTTCCGCCCGGCCACCCCACGCGGATACCCGGCTCCGTCCCAACGCTCCTGATGCTGCATCGCCGCAATGCCAATCTCTTCAGGATATCTGAGTTCCCGCGTAATGATCTTGTAGGAATGAATGGGATGGGTGCGGATCTTCTTGAGTTCCTCGGGTGCAAGCTTGCCCTTTTTATCGACAATCTCCTGCGGAAGTCGAAGCATACCGATGTCGTGCAGGAGGGACGCGGTCGCCAGCTGCAACAGCTTGTGCTTGACCATGCCCATATTCCGTCCGACCATGGTTGCCAGGACCGAACAGTTGATTGCGTTCTCAACGAACCCCGCCTGCCCCTGAAACCCGTACAGAATGAACTGAATGATGTCATTCTTGCGCTCGTCGAGAGCGTGAAAGAGATGATCAATAATGGAATCCAGCTCGGCGATTGAGACCGTGTCCATCTCACGAATCCGGTTGAACAGATCACTCAGCTTGGCCGCGACCGCACTGTAGGTCTTCTTGACCGCCTGCTGACCGGGGGAGCGCAGCGCCTGTTGAAGAAATCCATCCTGGGGTTCTTCGTGTCCCTCTTTGATCAGGGCCCCTTCGGTGGTGACCGCTTTCACCTTCCACCGCTGAAGACGCTCGATGTCCTTGTCGCGGATCGGAACGCGTTCGGGCACAAGGATGCTGTCCCCGTCGACGTATACCGGTTTGTCAAACCGTTGTCCGGGTTTGAGATCAGAGACGTTGATGCTTCTCATGGTCGCCTCGCGCGATCCATGGTCCGAACAAAGACCAGCATGTGTGCTACCACCTCGTACAAATCAGGAGGAATGAATTCCCCAATCTTCAGTGTTACCAGCGCGTCGGCGGTTGGCTCCCCGTCGAGCACTGTGATTCCGTGGCTCTTCGCCAGAGCGATGAGTCGCTCGGCGGCAGCCCCCGACCCCTTGGCCACGACCATCGGAGCTGGAAGGGCGTCGTGATATTGGAGTGCCGTTGCGTGACGGCGTGCCCCGCGGCGCGAGGTTACCTTACTCACGCCTCAACCTGTACGCCCCGCATTATATCCATGGGCAGCTCTGATGAAAACCCGTCAAACGATTCGCCACTATCACCAATATCGACCGAGTTGATACCCAACTCGCGCAAAACCTGTTCCAGTCGGCGAAACGCCGGATCAGAACGATCCACGGTTGCGGCGTGCGACGAAACGCCTTCACCTTCCGGCGCGAACAGCCTCATGACCCGGGAGTCGCCCTCCCCGCCTGGGCCGCACTCCCACTCGAATCCCCAACGGCCCCGTTCAGCATCAACCGACAAAGCGGCGCGTATCACTCGGTCGGGGTCTCTCGACAGGAGCAGTCTCAGTACGGCACCATAGGTGGTTTCTTCGTCATCATAGGAGAAGGGAATCACGACCCAGTGTTCACCGGCGTTCGCGCGTTGCATATTGAAGAATTGCACCGGATGATCGGGCTCTTCGGTCACTCGGGTTACTGCGTGCTCAACCAGATCCCGCTCTGAATGAAAGCGCCTTTTTTGCTCGCGGTCCTTTGACCGGTCGTGATCATATTCTCCTCCGGAACGTCCGGCGAGTGCGTCGAGGGCGTCGGTACTCAGGTCGAGTCCCCGCCGCATCGCTTCGGCCATCAAACGGGCCCGCTCTGCCGGAGAACGGGGCCCGGCGCTCGACGAGAGGCTTGCCCGGGCGCGTCGCAGTGCTGGTGGATCGAGGGGAAGCCCGCTTCTCATAAACGCCTCAACCACCGCACGCATGATGCCATCATTGGGAAGCATATGGCGCTCGAGAAACGCGGTGAGTCCCGGTGGTGCCACCAGACGCAAAAAAACCGACTCCGCGGCGTGTTCGACGCGCGTGAGAACGGTTTGCCCAGGGATGAGTTTGAGCAGCGATGTGGCGACGACGGTTCGCCCTTCTACCGACAGCTGCCAGCTGTTATTGCCGAGTGAGGAGAGAACGGTGACGGGGATAACCCGGCCGCCCACCGAGTGTGCGGTTGGTACGGCCGGAACGGTGAACCCGGCCGCCGAGTGGGAGCCCGGCGCGGGAATCATGGATGGCTTCGGGGTAAGCTATTCGGGCTTGGCCGACGGCTTGGTTTCGCTCTTCTTGCGAATGAGCTCTTTCACCTTCGCAGCCTTTCCAACACGGTCGCGGATGTAGTAGAGCTTGGCGCGCCGCACCCGACCCTTCCGGGTGACTTCCACTTTCTGGATACGCGGAGAGTGCATGGGAAATACCCGCTCTACGCCAACACCATACGAGATCTTGCGGACGGTGAAGGTCCTGCGCAGTCCCCCGTTATTCTTGGCGATGACCAGTCCTTCGTAGACCTGGATACGCTCGGTCTTGCCCTCGACGATCTTGAAGTGAACGCGAACAGTGTCCCCGATGCGGAAGTTCTCGACGTCGTCCCTGATCTGTTCGTTTTCCAGTGCCTTAATCAGATCCATTATGCTACTCCTTGTCGTCCCGCTGAGCGAGCCACGCCTGATAGAGGTCGGGACGCATCCGCCGGGTCTTGGCTATTCTCTGTTCCATCCGCCATGCGCGTATCTGTTCGTGGTGCCCCGAAAGCAATACCTCGGGAACACGAGCAGACGCGAACGTCTCGGGACGGGTGTAGTGCGGATACTCCAACAGCCCGTCTTCAAAACTCTCTTCGTCCAGCGACTCCGCGGTAATCACCCCGTTGATGCGGCGATAGACCGCGTCGATGATCACCAGCGCGGCCAGCTCTCCGGAGCTGAGTACGTAATCGCCGATACTGATTTCATCATCAACATATCGGTCGATGATGCGCTGGTCAATACCCTCGTACCGACCGCACACCAGAATCAGCTCGCGTTCGGCGGCGAGTTGGTGTACCAGGGGCGTTCGAAGCGGTATCCCCGAGGGTGTCGGGTACACCGTGCGAACGCTCGATGCATCCACCGAGTCGAGTGCCGCCGCGAGCGGTCCGGGTTTCAACACCATTCCTGCTCCGCCACCGTAGGGAGCGTCGTCGCAGGTGCGGTGCGTGTCCACCGCGAAATCGCGGATGTTGACGCAGCGGTAGCTGACCAGACCACGCGCAACCGCCTTTGCCATGATCGAAGACGCAAAGTACGCCTCGACCGGTTCAGGAAAGAGGGTGAGAATGGTCAGATTCACTCGATCACCCAGCGCTCTTTGAGCGCAATACGCCGGCCGACCGGATCCACCGTACCAACAAACCGCTCCAGGAAGGGAACCACCACGCGGGTTCCATCGGGCTTCTCCACCTCCAGCAGATCCGAGGCCCCGTTATCCCACACCGACACCACGATGCCGATTGTTTCCTCGGGCAGCGCATCGGAAGTCGGCGATTTGCCGGTAGGTGATTCCGGCTCAGACGGGCGGTAGATCAGGCTGCATCCACACAGATCCGCCGCGTAGTATTCACCATCGCCAAGTGGACAACCGTGTTCGCGCGGAACCCAGATTTCCCATCGGGCGTAGGTTCGCGCGATTTCAGGAGTGTCGATGCCGTCGAGTTTCACCAGGAGCCCACGGTCGGTCCGGCGCATTTCCCGTACCATAAAACGCCGGGAAGTATCCCCGCGGCGTAGCTCAACCTCACGCAGGCTCTGAAAGTGATCGTACTCGCCGGAAAAACTTCCAACCTTGAGATGTCCGTGGACACCGTGCGATCCGTATACGGTACCGATCGCGATGGAGTCCATCAGTCCAGAATTTCCAGCACCATCCGTTTGCCGCTGCGGGTGCCCGCGGCGCTGAGGATGGTTCGCATTGCCTTTGCGATCCGACCGTGCTTTCCGATTACCTTCCCGACATCGTCGGGAGATACCTTGAGTTCGATGATCGTGGACTTCTCGCCCTCGATGACGCTTACTTCAACCTGATTGGGTTCGTCTACCAGCGCCTTGGCGACGTAACTGACAAGTTCTCTTTCCACGAGCTCCTCCTTCGCATCTGCTGTTCTCTCCGTACCCGTTGGGCCGCTTGCGCGTCAGGTACAGGACCTGTCGGGCACGCGGCGCCGTTTCGGCTACTGGAGGTAGAACTGCTTGCGATTGAGCAGCTTGCGAACGGTTTCGGAGGGCTTGGCGCCCTTCTGAAGCCACTCGCGAATGCGGTCTTCCTTGATCTGAAGGTTCCCCTCATCCATTTCGATTGGATGGTAGTATCCCACCTCTTCAATCGCCCGGCCGTCGCGCGGGGTGCGCGAATCCATGACAACAATACGGTAGTAGGGGCGCTTTTTGGCTCCCATTCGCTTCAGTCGAATCTTTGTGCTCATTCTCGGTCTCCTCGAATATGGGTTCTCGTCACTTCAACGTGATCACTGCATGGTCGAACTCAGCCGGGCCCTCCGCCCATCCGGGCGAGAACCTGCTGCTGGTATTTCTTGTTCTTGGTCATTTTCTGCATCATCGTGCGCATTTTCTCGAACTTCTTCAAGAGGCGGTTCACCTCAAACATCGAGGTGCCGCTTCCGTGCGCAATGCGCTTCCGTCTCGGCGGTCCGATAATGCGATGGTTCCGCCGCTCTTCCCGCGTCATCGAAAGGATAATCGCCTCTTCGCGCTTGATGTCTTTCTCGTTGATGTCATCTTCGGTAATGGCGCCCTTGGCTCCGGGAATCATCTCCACGATGGACTGCAGCGAGCCCATCTTCTTCACGCGCTGAAACTGTTCGAGGTAGTCCTCGAGCGTGAAGGTGGCCGACTGCATCTTTTTCGCCAGCCGTTCGGCCTCATCCTGGTCGATCGTCTCCTGTGCCTTCTCAACCAGGCTGACAACATCGCCCATGCCGAGAATTCGGCCGGCAATCCGATCCGGGAAGAAGGGCTCAAGATCCTCGACCTTCTCGCCCATCCCGATGAACTTGATCGGCTTGCCGGTGACGCTCTTGAGGCTCAGCGCGGCGCCGCCGCGGGTGTCCGAGTCAAACTTGCTCAGGATCACGCCGGTGAGGCCGATGCGTCCGTCAAACTCTTTGGCAACGTCGACCGCGGTTTGACCGGTCATGGCGTCCGCCACCAGCAGGGACTCAACGGGATCGCAGAGCTTCTCGATCTTCTCCAGCTCGACCATCATCGCCTCGTCGAGCTGCATGCGCCCGGTTGTGTCCACGATGATGGTATCAAACTGCTCTTTTCGGCCTCGACTCAGACCCTCTCGGACTACGGCAACCGGGTCGGTGGCACCGTCCACGCGGTGAACGGGAACGTCAATCTGCTTCCCCAGTACCGAAAGCTGTTCCACGGCGGCGGGTCGCACGAGGTCCGCCGCAATCAGCAACGGGCGTCGCCCCCGGTTTTTCAAGTGGCGCGCAAGCTTCGCGGCGGTGGTAGTCTTTCCCGAACCCTGTAGTCCCATCAGCAAGATGACCGACTGGGTGTCGGGTCCCTTCAGCTCAAGGTCTTGCCGCTCGTCTCCGAGCATGGAGACGAGGCGATCGTAGACGATCTTGATGAACTGCTGGCCGGGCGAAACGGACCGCAGCACCGCCTCACCGCTTGCCTGCTCGATGGTGTAATTAACAAACCGTCGAACCACGCGCAGGTTGACATCGGCTTCGAGGAGGGCGAGTTTTATTTCGTCGACAGCTTCCTGGATGTTCTTTTCGGAAATCTTCGATTTTCCGGAAAACTGCCGGACGATGTCGGTGAGCTTGTCAGATACTCTATCCAGCATATTCGTATACCGCGATTGGCGTAGCGTACTGTATACCGGTTTGTGCCGGAGGTGTCAACCGAACGTCAACGCTTCAGCGGACGTGAAAGAAGTGCCGTTCAATATGTTCGATTCTTGCCCGGGACGCTTCCCAGTGGCGGCTCAACGGAAACTCCCCGGCGATCCGGCGATAGTATCCCAGCGAACGACGGAGGTTTCGCTCCGCTCGATCGCTTTCATAGTGACGCGCAAGGCGAAACAACAGTTCGTCGTCGGTGGCCGGATCGGTTCGGAGAGCAAGCGTGCGCTCGATGGCGGTTGCCGCTGTTGATCCGTCACCCGCGCTGATCAGGGCGTCGGTGAGCACAATCAATGATGCCGTCGGCGGTGCTTCCTGATACTCGGCCATGAGGTCGGCGTAGGAAACCGCGTCAACGAGGCGACCGGCCGCTACCGACAACTCAAACAGGCCAACGCGCGCCTCTCTGCCATACTCGGTCTCGAGGTCGCGGTTGCGCCGCCAGAGGGCAGCCGCAAGATCGCGATTATCCGTTTCGCGCGCCGCAGAGGCGGCAGCCGAGATTACCGCCGGATCATCGGTGTCGATTGATGCGATGGCTTCGGCGATTGGGTCGATTGGTGGCTCCGCGGAGATCATTGAACCATCCAACCCTAACGCGTCACCGATGCGAGGCTCAGCTTCGCTCCCCGCCTGCCGGGCACCACCGGAATCGGCAGCCGCAGCTGCTCGCTGATTCCCACGATCGGACACATTGAGCATGACCGCGAGCTCTTCGCGTTCTCCCCGCAGCAGATCCTGGCGCTGGAAATCCAGCCGGTAGTCACCCGCCTGATCGGGTCGGAGCACCACCTCTGTTGCGCCGTCCAACAATCGCCGCCGTCGATAGACCAC